>JBBISM010000101.1:7838-8901 GCA_037441245.1 Ignavibacteria bacterium
AAATCTAATGGAGTAATGTTTATTAGATAAGATAAATCTTTGATTGCTTTTGTTTCTTCAAAACTGATATATCTTTCCCCATTTAATCCTGAGGATTTTGCAATGTATATAGTAGCAGATAGTAGCGATTTTTTGAATAGTAGTGATTCCTCGCTCGTTAGTTTCTTATCAATAATATTCGCTACTTCGAATAATCCAGTTCTTACTCGAGCTTTGTGATTATAGACATTCAAATACTCTTCATCAGAGAAATTAATTGATTGCAAGATCTCTTGCATTAATTTACTTTGAAACCTATCTGAAATCTTCTGCAATTGTTTCATTGCATTAATTTCCTCTTCCTCAATAACCGTATCAGCATAAGCTATTGATTGGAACATCCACAATACTGAATACTGCATTAATTGCCATTCATCATCAGAAAATAATTCTTTCATATTTGCACCATAAATTATTTAAACTAATCAAGAATAAAGTTAGCTAAAATTTTTTTAATTTCATTTAAACTTTTACCTCTTCGGCGTCTGTAAATTTGCACCTGTTCCATAGTAATTTTACCAACGGCAAAATAAAATGCTTTGGGGTGTGCTATATAAAGCCCGCTGACAGAGGCGGGTGGATTCATCATATAATTTTCCGTTAATGTTATTCCGATATCGGTTTGCACCCCTAGCAAATCGAATAAATCTTTGTTCAAGGATAAATCTGGTAACGATGGATAACCAATTGCAGGTCTTATTCCTCTGTATTTTTCTTTCAATAGCTCGTCAACATTGAGTTCTTCATCAATAGCATATCCCCATAATTCTCTCCTTACCTTCAGATGCAATAACTCAGCAAATGCTTCAGCAAGTCTATCAGCTAATATTTTCAGCATAATTTTTTTATAATCATCTTTTTGATAATATTCTTCTGCTCCTTCTATCCCAATACCAGCACTAAGAGCAAAAGCACCAATATAATCACCCCCTATTGTTTTGGGAGCAATAAAATCAGCAAGAGCAAGATTTTTTCCATTATCACCCCTTCTCTTTTGCTGACGAAGAGTTGGGATTACTGTCAA
>JBBISM010000101.1:8924-9153 GCA_037441245.1 Ignavibacteria bacterium
TATATATTTCAATATCTTCGGCTGAGTTTGAATTTGCAGGAAATAACCCTATTACTGCGTTTGCTCTTAACAATGATTTTGAAATGATTTCATTCAATAGGGTTTGTCCATCATTAATTAATCTTTTTGCTTCTTCTCCTTTAATTGGATCATTCAATACTGCTGGATACCTTCCTTTTATTTCCCAGGTCAAATAAAATTGAGTCCAATTAATAAATTGAGCTATTTC
>JBBISM010000102.1:0-9136 GCA_037441245.1 Ignavibacteria bacterium
GATTTATTATTGGGTGAGAAAGAATGATTATTTACCTGCTCTTGTGCAATATTATTCTGAATCAGGGGAATTAATAAGAACAATGAAATTTTCAGATTTCGGTAGATACGGGGGCAGATTTATTCCTAAAAAATGGTCAATAATAAATAATAAAAAAACTAATAATTTAACAGAAATGATATTAGATGAAGTCAAATTTGATATAAAAATTCCAGATAGAATATTTTCATTCAGAGAATTGGAAAGATAAAAGAGCAATATGGAAATTGTAATAAAATTGGCTTGGCGAAATATTTGGCGAAATTGGAGGCGTTCATTGATAACTTTATCTGCAATTGTTTTTGCTATTGTTTTATCAGTCTTAATGCGTGGTATTCAACTTGGTACTTATGAATTCAACATAAAAACAAGTATAGAGCTATTTACAGGTTATCTTCAATTCCAAAGAGCTGGTTATAATGAAAATCCTTCACTTTATAGAACATTTGTCCCTGATAAAAGTTTAATAAATGAACTTTCGCAAATAAAAGAAATTAAGGGCTTTACGAATAGAATTTATGCTGGTGGTTTAGTAAGCTCGAAATCCAACTCCACTGGTGCAATCATTTTTGCTATTGACCCCGAAAATGAAACTAAAGTTTCAGTCTTTCATAAAAAAGTAGGAGATGGTAGTTTTATTGGGAAAGAAAATTATTTCGACATCGTAGTTGGAAAACGTATGCTAAAAAATCTGAATGTCCGTATAGGTGATACAGTTGTTATATTAACTCCAGGATTTGACGGCTCAATGGGAAATTATAAATTCCGTATATGCGGAACTTTTTCAATGGGCTATTCTGATTTCGATGGGATGGCTGTTTTTATGCACATTAATGGTGCAAATAATCTACTTTCAATGGACGATAGAATCTCATCTATTGCGATATCTTTGAATAGCTTGAAAGATATACCCAAAGTTAAAGAAATGATTAACAATAAATTTAACACATTAGGTTTCGTAGCTCTCGATTGGATGGATTTAATGCCTGATTTGAAACAACTTATCGAACTTGATGATATAAGCGGAGTGATATATTTGGGTATATTGTTGCTTGTTGTTGCTTTTGGGATATTGAATACACTCCTTATGTCAGTAACAGAACGCTTCAGAGAATTTGGAGTCTTACTTGCTATTGGTATTAAGAATTCTCAATTGTTTATTATACTCATAATCGAAGTAATTTTTCTAATTTTAATTGGAATTATTGTTGGTTCAGTTATATCATATGGTCTGAATTATTATATTTTTCTTAACCCGATAAATTTATCTGGAGATATAGCCAAAATGTATGAAGAATTTGGTTTCTTGCCACAAATTCATACAACGTTGGATATATCAATTTTTACTTCGACAATTAATTGGATTATAATTTTAACTGTAATATCAACTATATATCCAGCTTATAGAATTATGAAACTCGAGTCATTAAAGGGAATACGCTATACTTAGACTTTATCGAGGTTTAATATGCTATTGAAAGTTGCCTGGAGAAATTTAAATCGCAATAAAAGACGTTCGCTAATAATAGTTTTATCAGCAGCAGTCGGAGTATTTGCTCTCTTCATTTATGATGCTATATCAAGGGGTATGATAAATCAAATGCTTTCCAATCAAATTGATGTTCATTTATGTGACATACAAATCAATAGAAAAGGTTTTAATGATGATAAGATATTGCAATCATATTTGTCGAATTATATTGATATCGAAAATATAGTTCTAAATCAAGATTTTGTTAATAATTATTCTAAGAGAATAGTTAGCTTTTGCATTCTAAATAGTGCTTTTAATTCAGTTAATGTAAATTTGATTGGCATTGAATTCGACAAGGAAATAAAGTTGACATCTATATCAGATTTCATTATTGAAGGTGATTACCTAAGTGGAGCAAAAAATGAAATTTTGATTGGGAAAAAAGTAGCAGAAAAATTAGAAGTAGGGTTAGGGGATAAGGTAGTCGCAGTATCAGCTAATTTAGATGGCAGTATTTCAACAAATCTATTCAATATTTCTGGTATTTTCAGGAGTCCTTCATCAGAAATAGATCAAATGTTAGTGTTTACAAATTCAAGTAGTTTACAGAATTTAATCGGATTCGGTGACAATTATCATCAAATTGTTATTAAAACAAAAAATAGAGAAAAAGTGATGCGATATAGAGATGAATTAATTCAGCGTATAGATACATCACAATATGAAGTATTAGCATATCAAGATATAATTCCACTGCTTGTAACTATGCTCGAATCATCAAAAAGTGCAATGGTAATAATATATGCAATTATAGGAATCGGAGTATTGTTGGGAATAATTAATTCGATGCTTATGTCTGTTTTTGAAAGAATCCAGGAATTTGGTGTTCTTATGTCTATTGGTATGAACAACTTTAAGATTTTTCTTATGATAGTATTTGAAGCATTTCTATTGGGTTCAATCGGAACGTTCATGGGTATTATTTTGGGGTGGATAGTCTATATTCCGCTTTCAATTTATGGACTCGATTTAAGCACCTTTTCAGAAGGTTTACAGATGTATAGCGTTGGAAATGTAATATATCCAGAAATTGATTTAGGATTGATATTAAATGCTTTATTAGTAATGCCGATTGCTTCTATTATTGGTGCAATATATCCTTCGATTAAAGCTATAAAACTCCAACCTACAGAAGCTATGAGATATGTATAAATAAATTTTAAAAGAATATGGAACTTATTAGATTAGAAAACGTTAGTAAAATATATTCAAGCGATGGTGTAGCTGTTAACGCATTGAATGATATTAACTTGTCAATTTATAATGGTGAATATACTGTTGTGGCTGGTCCATCTGGCTCAGGAAAAACAACGTTACTGAATATTATTGGTACATTGGATAAACCAACAACGGGTAAAGTTTATATTATTAATCAAGACATAGCAAATAAAAAGAAAAAAGAGTTGTCCCGATTACGATTGGAAAAACTTGGATTTATTTTCCAGGCATATAACCTGATACCAGTGCTAACTGCGCTCGAAAATATTGAATTTGCTATGATGATTAAAGGAATAAAAGAAAAAGAAAGAAAAGACAAAGCAATACAAATAATGAAAGAGTTAGGCATTGAAGAATTAGCAAATAAGCGACCAAATCAGATGAGTGGAGGGCAACAACAAAGAGTGGCAGTCGCTCGAGCTATCGTCAATGCACCAATGATGGTTTTAGCTGATGAACCAACTGCTAATTTGGATTCCAAAACTGGTTCCTTACTGCTTGATATGATGCAAGAAATGAATCGAACAAAAAACATTACATTTATATTTTCATCCCACGACCAAAAAGTAATTGAACGTGCCAAAAGATTGATACTTCTAAAAGATGGACTGATAGTGGATGATATTGCTTATAATAAATAGATTCGATGAAATTATTAGACTTAATCAAACTCTTCATATATTTTCTAATTCACTGTGGAACTATTTCAGCTTCCTTTGAATTTGGCGGTTATATCTATAATTTTCCATCAGTGCAGATAATCAATAATGAAACAGGTTTATATACTAACGATTATAATAGTATCTTAATTGATTTGACACGATTAAGACTTAAACCATCTTTTTACTTTTCTGAAGATACAAGAATAGAGATGAACTACGAAATAAATGCAATTATTTCTAAAAGTCATCTTCCGTTAATATCCAATATTCAGGTTACTAACAGACAAGCATTGAATTTAAATTGGCAACTATTGAATTCTGAATATGTGAAAATTAATCATTTTATAGATTTGCTTTATTTTAAGCATCTTTTTGAATTTGGGGAATTTACAATCGGAAGACAATTTATTGCCTGGGGAGTTGGGAGAATATGGCAACCGACTGATTTGTTCAATCCACTCAATCCTGCAAATTTCAGCAAAATTGAAAAAGACGGTATTGATGCTATAAATGCAAAAATCTATCTGGGAAGCTTTAGTGATATAGACATAATCTCTAACTTTTCCAATAATTTTAAAAAGGTTCACTTTGGTACACGATTTAGAACTAACTTCCTGGAAAACGATTTATCTTTGGTAGCTGGTATGTTTGATGAGAATTATATCCTTGGCGGAAGTATTGCAGGTAACTTATTTAATGCAGGAATACGAACTGAAGTAATATATTCGATTAATGAACAAAGTAATAGCAAATATTTCAGGGGGATTGTTGGTGTGGATTATCAATTTAGCGATAAATTATATTCTGCTTTGGAGTATCAATTCAATGAGGCAGGGGCATCGGACAAAATGGATTATCTGAAGTTGTTTGATAAATTATTCAAGGGCGAAATTCAAAATATCAGCAGAAATTATGTCGGTGCTGTTGTAAATTACTTATTTTCTCCAATAATTAGTGCTAATATAATTTCAATCGCAAATTTAAATGATATGAGCGCAATGTTCCTTATTAGTACCAAATATGAACTTTTTCAGTCTTTTTATTTATCAGCAGGTGTGTTATATACACTTGGTGATAAATTCACAGAATATTGGTATTATAATGATGCATTATTTCTAACAATCGAATATTATTTCTGATTGACTGTATCTGCCGATGGGCAATACTTTACCGTTGGACAGATCTGGCACTTTGGATTTCTTGCTGTGCAAATTTTTCTGCCATGGTTGATTAAAAGGTGTGTGAATTGAACCCATTTCTCAATCGGGACAAGCTGATTTAGTTGAAATTCTACTTTTTCTGCATTTCGTGAATTGACAAATCCAAGACGGTTGCTTAATCTTAATACATGAGTATCCACAACTATTCCAGGAATATTATAACAATGACCTAATATAACGTTTGCGGTTTTACGACCTACACCAGGTAATGTCAGCAATTCATCCATATTATCAGGAACTTTGCCATCATATTTGTTCAATATCAATGAAGTCGCTTCTCTTATATGCTTGGTTTTTGCCTTGTAATAACCAGTAGAAAATATATCTCTTTCGAGTTCTTCGGTTGGAACTTTAAGATAATCCTCTGGGTGTCTATATTTCTTGAAAAGTATTTTAGTAACTTGATTAACCCGCTCATCAGTACATTGTGAGGATAAAATTGTGGCAACAAGAAGTTGGTGAGTTGTATAAAAATTAAGTTGTATAGTTACATTTGGGTAATGTTTTTCCAATATCGAGATAATTGTTGACATTCTCTCGATTTCTTTACTGCTTAGCAAGGGATTATTCACTGGAATTTACTCCATAAATGATTTAACTAATTGCAAAACATAACGATTTGCAGTGAACTTCTCACCAAATTTTTCTGAGTGTTCTTTCTGCAGAGTAGGGGAATATTTATCACGATATTCGTTCAAATCGTCTATTGATTTTATATAATATTGAGCCATAAAAATCTCTTTATCAGATTCAACTAATTGTTCGAAAAGATTAGCTTTGAGAAATAATCCAGTATTTAAAACATCAGGTATATGCTTAGTAATCATCCAATTTAGCCATTCATTTCGAATAGTTTTATCAATTGAAACTTGAACTTGATATAAAATCATAACCATCCTACCAATTATTTTTACAGTTTATTTAAAATAAATCTGCTTTAAAATGCTATTTATATATATATTTGACACGAAATTTATTTACAAAATAAAACTTGAATACGGAATTCCATAATGATTATTTCAAAGAGCAACGCAGAGCGATGGTTGATTTACTAAGGCATAAAGGAATAGATGACGAGAGAGTGTTGCACGTTATGAGCATATTACCTCGAGAGCAATTCATTAATCCCTCCCTTCATAATAGAGCTTATGAAGATACAGCACTACCGATTGATTACAATCAGACAATATCGCAACCTTATACTGTTGCATTTATGACTTCGCTGCTAAAGGTTGAACCAGGTAACAAAGTTCTTGAAATTGGCACTGGTAGTGGTTATCAAGCCTGTTTATTATATCTACTTTCCACAAAGGTATTTACAATTGAAAGAATTTTAGAACTATATGAGCAAGCGAATCAACAATTTCATCAACTTGGCTTTAACATAAACACAAGATTCGGCGATGGGACTCTCGGCTGGAAAGAATTTTCACCTTTCGATAGAATCATTGTTACCGCTGCTTCACCAAGAATTCCACCCACTCTTAAAGAACAACTTGTTATAGGGGGTAGAATTGTCCTACCTGTAGGTGATAAAAATTCACAGATTATGTGCTTGGTCGAAAGAATTTCGGACAATGAATTTAAGGAATACCGTAATGACCATTTCAAGTTTGTGCCTTTGATTGGCAAAGAAGGATGGCAAAACGAATAGATTTGAGCAGTTCATTTTACAATCAACTTAATAATCGCATAATTGCAGTTGTAAGTCCTACTGCATCTGGGAAAACAGCATTAGCGGTAGAACTATCTAAAATTCTGAATATCGAGGTGATTTCCGCAGATTCACGTCAAATATATAAATATTTAAATATTGGTACTGCAAAACCAAGCAAAGAAGAGTTAAAGCAAGCAAAGCATCATTTTATTGACATTGTCACCCCTGATGAATATTATAGTGCTGGGCTTTTTGGAAATCAAGCAGAAAAAAAGATAAGTAAAATCCTATCAAAGAGCTATTTGCCGGTTGTCCTTGGAGGTACAGGTCTATACATCAAAGCACTATTCGATGGACTCTTTCTAGAAAAACATCAGAGTATTGAAAAAAGAAGTAATCTGCGAAACGAACTCCAACAAAAATTAAATCAATCTGGAATAGAATATCTATATAATGAACTCTTGAAATTCGATCCCATATCTGCTCAAAAATATTCCGACCTAAATCCTCGACGAATCATTCGTGCGTTAGAATATTATTATTTGACAGGAAAACCAATTTCATTAAGCCATAAAACTGAGGTTTTAGTACCAAAGTATCAACCAATCTATTATGGGATACAAAATGATAGAGCAGATCTATATAATAAGATTAATCAAAGAGTTGAGCTAATGTGGGAGAGAGGGTTGGTTGATGAAGTAAAAGATATTCTTGATATGGGCTATTCTGAAAATTTAAATTCATTAAATACAGTAGGATATAAAGAAACTATAATGTTCATTAAAGGCTTAATTTCAGAGAAAAGAGCAATTGAACTAATCAAACAACACACTCGAAATTATGCCAAACGTCAAATGACCTGGTTCAGAAAACTAAATGTTAATTGGATTAGTGGCAATATTAATGAAATTGCAGAAAATATTGCCTTTGTCTTTATCAATGTTGTTGCTAAGTCTTGATTTTCAGAAATTATATTCTTATATTACAGTACAGCATAATAAAAAAAATTAGAATCTAATGAAAAATAGTAAAATCAGATTTAAAACATTTCTACTCATAGTTGTATTCATCTTGTTTTGCAAAAATATTTTAGCCACCGAGCAATCCCTTGATTCAAGCGATGTGTATTTTGAGCTGAGACAAAATCTTGAGAAAGTATTTACAAATAACAATCTCAAAAACACTAAATATTCCATTTATATTTATACATTAGATAATGATAAACCAATATACTCAAGGAATCCAGATTTAGCAATAACCACTGCATCTTGCACAAAACTTTTTACGACATTCGCCATATATAATTTATTTAACAATAAGGAATACATTGAAACAAATGTTCATTATGATGGGAAAATTAGTCCTGGCGGAATCCTCGATGGGAATATCTATATTGTTGGCAGGGGGGATGCACTTTTTAACAGTTCGGATTTAGATGCTATTGTTGGAAATATTTCGAAATATGGAATTAAACAAATTAATGGTAATATTTATGCTGATGATAGTTTTTTTGACGGCTCAAGCGATAGATTTATATATAGTGGCGATTTAAATAGAGTGGAAAACCTTCAACCGATAACAGGTTTAAGCCTAGAAAGAAATATAGCAACGGTAACTGTAAGTGCAGGTAATAATCCTTCAAAATCTGCAAATGTACAGATAAACCCAGCTTCTTATTATTTTACAAAAAATGTTAATATTAATATTATTAAAACTCAAAAATCATCCCCTAAGAAACCACGCAGTAAGAAAAAGTCCTTAAATCCAACAGGTTCAGAACATTACTTCGGACAGTCAACCTTTTCCGATAGCAAACAGAATTATGGCGATAGATTTTTTTCAAATAAAACCCCAACATCTAAAAGAGGAATATCAATATCGAGTCCAATATCAAACAAATCGGTGCAGACATTTTATATATCGGGCAGTATTAGAGCCAACTCTTCATATTCCTACAAACATCATATACAAAACCCACCACTTGCGGCGGCTGGTGCATTAAAATTGCGCCTCGAAACTGCTGGAATAAAAGTAATCGGACATTTTCAGGTTTTAGATAGCATTCAGAATTACTATATCACATCTCCTATCGCAACAGTGAAACGTAGAATGGACGAATTAATTCATCTTGTCAATAAAAATAGCGATAATTATATTGCTGAAAATTTATTTAAAATCATTGGGGCAATTAATGATTCAATCAAAATATTAAATGACATTAGTAAATTCGAAATAAGCAAACAAAGAATGCTTCAAATACTGCGCGATAATAATATTTCCTGCGAGCAATGTTCATTCAATGATGGCTCGGGTCTATCGAGAAGGAATAAAATTAGCTCTAAAGATATTGTTGAAATGCTAATAAATGTTTATAATTCACAATATTTCGATAGATTTTACTCATCGCTTGCTATTGCAGGTGTTGATGGCACTCTTATAAAAAGAATGAAAGGAACAAAAGCCGAAAATAATCTTCGTGGTAAAACAGGTACACATCGAAATGTATCCTCGCTCGCTGGCTATGTTTATACTCAAGATGGTGAATTGATAGCTTTTTCAATGATATTCAATGGTGGAAACGTTGGTCTTTATAAAAATATTGAAAATCAAGTAGGAAACATTATTTCAGAATTTTCTCACTCAAATGAACTATCGGGCAAGTAAATTAGAATTATTTTTTTTAATTAGTAACTTTTTACCCTTTTGATTTGTTTTATAAATATTAATTGAACCATTTTTTAAATTATATTAGAGGTATGAAAATGAAAAATCTATTTATTAAGCTCAGCTTAGTAACTTTGTTATT
>JBBISM010000103.1:0-9027 GCA_037441245.1 Ignavibacteria bacterium
TTTTATCTTGTTAATGTAAATTATAAATTATAAAATAAGGAAATAAAAATATGCTAAACTTTTTTTCAGCAATCGGTAGAGGAGTAATAAATTTTTTCACAGAATTTGGACAAATTATTCTCTTATTAATTAACGTTCTTCGATATATACCACGTATAATCAAAGATAGGCGGTTGATTATCGAGCAGATGACAATTATCGGTGCAGATTCGTTGCCGCTTGTTGTGTTAATTGGCTCATTCACTGGAGCAATAGCAGCATTGCAAGCAGCATTGCTTTTCACTAAATTCAATATGATTGAAATCACCCGTCCATTTCTCGGAGCATCCATAGCAACCGCAATATTTACAGAATTGACGCCTGTGCTCACTGCTCTTGTTATTGCTGGACGGGTCGGCGGTGCTATGGCAGCTCAAATTGGTACGATGAACGTAACAGAGCAAATTGACGCACTCGAGATGATGGCTATTGATAAAAATAGATTCCTCGGGATGCCGAGAATCTTTGCTGCTCTTGTTATGATGCCCATATTAGCAATCTTTTCTAATTCGGTGGCTATGATTGGTGCTTATATACTTACATCAGTGAAATACGATTTTTCGTTTTATCAGTTTTTTGATTCGGTGCAACGATTCTTTTCAATGAAAGAGATATGGATTAGTTTGAGCAAATCGTTGATATTTGGGGGCGTAACTGCACTTGTCGGCTGTCATGTTGGTTTTCGAACAACAGGTGGAGCTGAAGGGGTCGGCAATAGCACCGTTCGGGCATTTACTATTTCAGCCGCTTCAATACTTGTTATTGATGCGTTATTCGGTTATGTTGTTTAATTATTTATTATCTCTACTTTTTATACAAAAACTTGGAATAATCGAAATTTATACTGATTTCATATTCTTGTTTAATAAGAACATTGTATATACCCGAAAGCTAATTTGGAAGAAGTTTAATTGTATTTTTTTTTAATACAAATTTATTTTATAATTTGCCTATAGTTTATATTTACCTATAATGAGGGGGTTATGATAAAGAAATTGATTGTTTTTATTCTGCTGATTTTTACTTTCCAATCGAGCATCTTTTGCCAAAGTCCCAAGTTTTTATCATATTATGAATTGACTGATTTTTTGCAGGCATCGCCTGGTGCATTTAAATATGGATTGTATGGTTTTATCAATCCTTCCGCAACAACCTATTTGAATTCGAGCGACTTTTTGTTTGTTTATTCCGAAAGAAACAAAGAGATAATGCAAGGTTCACGTTGGGGCTTGTTTCTTGGTAATCCGCAAACCGAGATTTTATCATTAAGCCTGCCAAGCTCTGGATTTGGTATTTTATCAGAATCAGACAGTAATAAATCTGTTTATAATCTACGTTATTCTTGGGGTTTTGGCAATAGAATAATCAACTTTGGCTATGGCATAGGATATACGTTTGGCGATAAAGACCACTTCCAACGAGGTGGAATAACTTTTATTGGTGGTCTTTTAAGGCCAATTCCTCAGCTTTCGATTGGACTTCAAAGGACTTTTGCATTCGAAGGGGGCAATGGCGAATCAGTTGCAGAAATTGCAGTTAGACCCATTGGCTCATATCCGATGGCTTTTTATGCAGATGCTTCGATGTTCGACAATCAAAATTTAAAAAACGTCAACTGGAGTGCTGGATTATCCTGGGAAATTATTGATGGCTTACGTCTCAATGGCAGATATTTCAAAGATAAAACATTCAATATAGCTGTTGATTTAAGTTTTGGCCATTTTGGTTTTGCTTCACAGCATCACTTCAATGATAAGCAAAAAAATATCTACAATTCCTATTATGTTAGAGCTGGAGCATTGGACAGAACCTTTATTAACAAAATTGTCCCCGAAAATCGCTATTTGCAATTAGATTTGAAGGGGAATATACAGTACCTGGGCTATTTGTGGTTCGATAATTCCAATAAGTTATTGGATATTTTGGAAGTAATTGAAAAGGCTCGCCGAGAAAAACAAGTCAAAGGTATCGTACTAAACATCACCGGATTATATGCTAATATGGAAATTCTATGGGAAATCAGAGAAAAACTTAAAGAATTCAAAAATGGTGGTAAACAAGTAATTATCTTTGCTGATAGATTGAACATAAGCCAATATCATTTCGTATCAATAGCTGATAAATTGATTTTAGACCCGATGGGAACAATATCTCTTACGGGTTATGCAATCGGAAGAAGCTATTATAAAACTATGTTAGAGAAAGTTGGGATAGGATTCCAGGATTTAAGATTTTACAAATATAAATCCGCATTTGAAAGTTTTGAGAGCGATAGAATGTCGCCTGCTGATAGAGAACAAAATCAAAAAATTGTTGATGATTTGTATGAATTCGTAGGTAAAGAAATTTGCGAAGCACGCAAAATTTCGTTCGATAAGTTCGACAAAATTGTCAATTCCAATATTATTTTGACTGCAAAAGTATCGCTCGAAAATAAGTTAATAGATACGATAGCTCGGTGGAATGATGTTGAAGCAGTAATTAAAAACATAAATAAAGACATTACTTTATCAAAAATTTCAATTAGTTCATCCCCCGTCGAACCCGAAGATGACCAATGGGGAAAGCCGACAAAGTCAATTGCGGTTGTTTATGCCCTCGGTCCTTGCGATTTGGAATCTGGGATTAGAGCAAGAGAGCTATCAGCATATTTAAAAAAATTAGCTGAAAGCAATGTTGGGGCTATTGTTTTGAGAGTTGATTCACCTGGCGGCGATGGCTTAGCATCAGATCTAGTTGCAGAAGTTATTAGGAAATATAAAGGGAAAAAACCAATAATTGTTTCGCAAGGTGCTGTTGCTGCTTCTGGGGGATATTGGCTTTCGATGGATGCGGATACAATCGTTTCATCGCCTATGACAATAACGGGTTCGATTGGAGTAATAGGCGGTTGGATATATAATAAAGGAATTGCCGATTCTTTAGGCATTAATACTGAAATTGTGCAAAGAGGAAAATATGCAGATCT
This sequence comes from Ignavibacteria bacterium, assembly GCA_037441245.1. GTDB lineage: Bacteria > Bacteroidota > Ignavibacteria > Kapaibacteriales > UBA2268 > CALHGZ01. Next base: position 3,008 of record JBBISM010000103.1, read on the forward strand.
CGGTTATCCTTTTACATTACCACTAATCCCAATTGGATTGCCCGATAGACCAATGAACGAAGAGGAGCGTTCTCAAATTGAAAATTACATTAAAGATTTTTATAGTGACTTTGTCAATAAAGTATCAACGGGAAGAAAAATGAATTTCGATGAAGTGCACGAAATTGCTCAAGGTAGGGTGTGGACTGGTATTTCTGCAAAAGAAAATGGTCTGGTTGATGTACTTGGCGGTTTAGCTAAAGCCATAGAAATTGCCAAGGAAAAAGCTGGCTATCCCCCTGATGACATTGTAAGAATTATTCAATATCCTGAAGACAAGCTTTTTGATTTATCATTGCTATTTAGTTCGCTCTTTGGAATAAGTTTGGAAAAAACAAAGAGCGATTTATCTATACTAAACTTTTTAATAAAAAATAATGGTATAGCAATGCCAATTGCTCCAATCGAATTTTTAGAATTTGTTCAGGAAAAGTAATTGCACGAAGGGACAGGCAATCGGACAAAAAGATACAAACTAGTTGAGGAAATTGCTGTCCCTAATTTAAGTGCGTAATGAGATATATGAAAGTCCTCTGGAGCGGGGCTTGGGTATTTATTTTCTAATTAAGACAAATCCTATAGTCAATCAGACTTTACTTGCTTGATTTCCTTCTATTATCCTCCTTGCAGAGCATTTGACAATTCTCTTCAATGGTTTTACCGCCTTCGTGCCAAGGAGTTATATGGTCGGCTTCCATATCTTCGATTTTAAATTCATTTTTGCAGATGGGGCAAATACCCTTTTGTCTTTCGAAGACTTCTCTCTTCATATTATCCGAAAATGCTCGAATATTCAAATGCTTTTCTTTGCCGGTAATCAGAATAAATATATTCCTTTTTTGCTCGTAGCATCTTCGTCCTTCATCAATCTTTCAATTTCCTTTTCAAAAGCTGAGGGATCAAATTGCGTATTTTTATATTCATTATATAATACGCGCCATTCGATACCCTTCATCTCTTTTCGATATTTTGAAAAAATAACTTCCACCCAGTTGATAACGGTTTGAAAATAAAGCCAAAGTTCATTGGCATTCGGATTGTGTTGATGCTCCGCCATATATAACTCGATATTGCCTTCCGAAAGCCATTTTATAGCGGTTCCCAAGTATTCCTGCCGTATCGGAGAACCATTCAGAAAATCACTCCCGATACTATATGCTTCACACCCGGTTTTACTGAAATAACGCTTTTCATCTGTTAACCATGAACCTGAAAACTGCAGTACGCAACTCTTGTTCCGTTAATTTTTCACCTGCTATATTAATCGTCCTGAACCAATCCAATCGCTCGCTGTCGGTACCGCTGCAAAAATAAACCATTAATGTATAGTTTAGCATTTGCTCTTTCTTATCGTCCTGCAGATTATGGATATATAAATTATTAAATGAAAAATCGCTGTTTACATATTGACAAATCGAGATTGTTCTCTGCTGACAGTCAATAATTTCATATTCTAAACCTTCCGAAGGTTCCGAACCTTCGGAAGGCTCACGCACATGCCAATACATCGCATTCAACGGGAAGTTTTTTGTGGTCGTATCAATTACAGCGTCGCGCTGCTTGTCCTTATAAATAAATTCCCTATGATAAGGTGGGCGAATATCGAGCCGACCGCCATAGCCTATAACGCCGACCTCGGCATTATCTTTATAGCCTTCCGCCAATTCGCGGACTGTTATTTCTTTGAGTTCGATTTTCATAAATTTACCCCTTAGATGTGCCACACCTTCGAGGTGTGGCACATCTAATGTTATGTTAATTAATCTATTTTCAGTTAATTCTCTCAAATCCTTCTTAATAATCATCCCCAAAATCAATTCTTTACTTGGCAGTGTATCATTTCTCAAATCAATATAGTCCTGATAACTTGAATAAAGCCAATCTTCCGCTTTTTTAACTAATCCCGAGCGAATGGGATTCTGGTGAATATATATCAGCAATGTAATTAAATATGAGTCGGAAGCAACCTGCTTTGCCTTTGTATTTTGTTGAAACAAAGAACCGTGACGGTTGTATCGCTTATTTATAGCTTTGGTATAAGATGATAATAATGTTTGTATCTGTTTTGAAATGGCTTGACTAAGATGTGCCACACCTTTGAGGTGTGGCACATCTATATTACTACTCACCCTCACCAAAAAATGAAAATGAGTCGGCATCAGACAATAACCGATTGTTTCCAAATAATCATCAAGATTTTAGCGATACTTTTTAAGAAAAAAAGAATAGTTCTCCTCGGAGCGAAAAAGAGCTTCATCATTATTCGTTCTGTTGTATAAATGGTAATATGTATTCTCGTAAAATTGCATTTTATCTTCTTTAACCTTTTTAACCTTCTTTTAACCTTCGGATGGTTCTCTCGCATACCAATACTTCACATCTACCCTCTTTATTATAAAATAATTTTTTATCCAAATATAATATCGTACAAAATCGAGACGTCATAATAAAAATGAAAGTGTTCACACTTATATTTTTAATTAAAACAGTAATACTTGCTTCATGCAATATCGAGGGGAAAGCCGATAAAATGGATACTAAAACAGTTACAATTGATACAGCAGTTCTTGGTGGCGGATGTTTCTGGTGCGTCGAAGCCATATTCCAAAAAGTTGATGGCGTGATTTCGGTCGAATCAGGTTATTGCGGTGGTCAAACTCTAAATCCTACTTATCAGGAAGTTTGCTCTGGCACAACCGGACATGCTGAGGTATGTAATATTGCATTCGATAAATCAAGAATTAGCTATGTTGAGATATTACAAATATTTTTCGCTACCCACGACCCAACGACATTAAATCGTCAAGGAAATGACTTCGGCACACAATACCGTTCAGTTATTTTCTATAATACCGAAGAACAACAGCAAATTGCTCAAAATTTGATAAATAAGTTAAATACTGAGGGTGTATTCGATAAAGCGATAGTTACAGAAGTATCCCCCGTTCAAAATTACTTCAAAGCGGAGGAATATCATCAGAATTATTTTAATCGAAATCCAAATCAACCTTACTGTGCAATTGTAATTAAACCAAAACTTGAGAAATTCATAAAAAAATTCAATAATAAACTTCAGAATTAGACATTAGTCAAATTCCTATAATTTTATTTTTGAATTTCTTACAATTGTTATCTGAGAAATTCTGATAAAAAATTAGAACTAATTCCCACAAAAATATCAGCTTATTCCTATTTTCTATAATTAATTTCAAAGTTAATTTTGTAATGAAGTAATAATTGAAAGGAGTAAAAATGAAGAATATACAAATAAAAACTATGCCGTATTTTTCGGTGAACCATTATAATTAAGGCACTTATAAGCACTACCCTATTTATAAGGCACTCCTCCGTATCGCCGTTGGTCGAATCCAGCGGCTTTTTTTTCTATTGATACCTTCGAGATTGCCGATAATATAATCTAACATTAAATTTTGGGAATTCTTTGCACTGATTATTGGGTTGTAACGTCAATTTCGAGAATAAGAAATATGAAAACGACAATGAAAAATGCAATAAAAATATTATTCATATCAACAGCAGTCCTAATCGTTGGACTATTCATCCATAATCTAAATATTTATTCTCAAGGGGATAGATTTCGCTCCCACTCGAACGAAGCTTTCGGTTTTGGAGAACGATTAGACTATAAAATTGGATATAAATTTATTACAGCTGGGACAGGTTACTTCCATATATTACCTGAACCAATTACTCGCAAAGGACGCAAGTGCTTTGATGTTCGATTTCAAGTACGTTCGCTTCAAAGTTTGGAATGGATTTACAAAGTGGAAGATGATTACCGCACAGCTTTGGATGTAGCTGGAATTTTCCCTTGGGAATTCGAGCAAAGAATTAGAGAAGGAAATTATAAAAGAGATTTCAAAGCTGAATTCGACCAATCAAATAATATTGCATACGCAGAGGGCAAATCATATAAAGTTATTCCTTATGTCCACGATATTGTTTCAGCTTTCTTTTACGTAAGAACCCTCGAATTGGGCAGAATGCCGAAAGATACAGTTTTTTATGTCAATAATTTCTATAAAGATTCAGTATATACGCTCGGTGTAAAAGTTCTTGGCAGACAGGTCATCAAAGTTGATGCTGGCACTTTTAGATGCGTTGTTATTGAGCCAATGGTTGTCGAAGGGGGATTGTTCAAAAGCGAAGGTAAAATTCTCATCTGGTTAACTGACGACGAAAGAAAAATCCCCGTTAAAGTTGCAACTAAGATACTTATTGGTTATGTCGGTGCTGAACTTACTTCATATCGTGGACTTCGAGGTCCACTTACTGCCAGATTAGATTAAATAATAGGTGAAGAAATGATTTCCAATATCACTAAAATGTTGCTAATTACTCTAATATCAGCGATTTATATCTCCGATGCTCAAAATGATAAGCAAAAAGAATATAACAAATTGCTTGAGAAGTTTTCAGGACTTAATTCTTTATCTACTAAATTTATCGTTGATGGTAATTATAAAATTACAGGCTCAATCAAGGCAAAAAAAGGAAATAAATATGTTCTGGATTTATCGAATCGAACAATTATATCCAACGGAAAAACTCTTTGGAACTATTCCAAGCGAAATAATAATGTCGTAATCAGCAAATTCGATGAAAATAGCACAGACTTCTCGATTGAACAATTCTTCTTTAGCTATTTGCTGGCTTATACACCAATAGAATTAAAAAACGAATCAAAATCAAAAGGCGAATATCTTCATATATTGCGCATCGAACCCGAAACTAAAGAAAAAATGCTTTTTGGAATCAATTACATTGATATAAAATATGATGCCAAAAGCTATGATATTGTAGCTTTAGATATAGCTGAAGGAAATAATATTCAATTTTGGCGATTGCAGGATTTCAAAATCAATCCGAATTTGAGCGACTCAATTTTTGAGTTCAAACCACCCAAAGATGCAGAAGTTATTGATATGAGATAATTATTTTCTGCATATTAAACGATAGTAGTCAATTACTTTATCTTCGCAAGATTTTTGCTTATTCGTCATTGGCAAATCCCAATTCTCGGAATTTATATCTTCGATAATCTTGAATCTATTGAATTCATACAATTTTTCAATATGATATTTGTGGACCTCGTAAATATCAGTGGCAATATAAACCGCACCGTCTTGTCGCAAAATCCGATTAAGCTCATTTAAGAGTTCAATATTGAACACCCGCCTTTTGAAATGCTTTTTTTTGAACCAAGGGTCTGGAAATAAAAAAAATATCTTTTCGATAGTGGAATTACTCAAAAATTCTAATCCATTGGAAATATTATACCATAGAGCATACACATTTCTTAATTCTTTAATTTTATCATTAATCTTTTGTACAAATGATTTTCTTAATTCGATTCCCAAAATATTCTTATTTGGATTTATTTTTCCTAATTCCTCCAGAAATAATCCTTTCCCGCATCCTAAATCTATCATAGCTGGTGGTTTTCCATTTATGAATACATTAGACCAATCCATCTGTTCAATCAATGGGGGATAATTCTGCGGGATATATTTCAATGCACTTGCAGGCAGATAGTAACTTGCACCTAAATGTTGTCTTGTTCGCTTCATTCTAATATTTTAAATTTTTAGCAATATGACGAATCAAATTTAATTGTAATAATTTCGTTAAATTAATTTTTTGTGAAAAATGTATGTATTAGATATAGGGACTGCCTCAAAAGATAAAATTTTGGTATAAATGGTCAGACAAGAATGTCTGACCTACCAAGGATAGGTATCTCGCAATGGTAGAACAGACATCCCCGTCTGTTCAAAATGCTCAATATTCCTTTGGTCAGACAAGAATGTCTGACCTACCAAGACCGGTATCTCGCAATCGTAGAACAGACATTCCTGTCTGTTTAAATAATTTATTTCAAAAATATTTGCTTTTTTGATTATTCGAAACCTCTGAAAAATGGGAATTGATTTAATCCGTTATAGAAGTGAACCGTTTTA
>JBBISM010000104.1:0-7948 GCA_037441245.1 Ignavibacteria bacterium
CGCAATATTATTAGTTACAGTTTACAAAGACCGATTTGCTTTGGGTTTTTATATGATTTCTGGAATTCTCGTTAGCTGTAATTGAGAATAAATCAGGAGCGGATTCTTTTATGCTTCGCATTGTTCTTAGTCTGTTTGTGAATAAAACGGTTCACTTCTATAACGGATTAGAACAATATCCATCTTTCAGAGGTTTCAATATATCTATACACTAATTCACGTGAGAAACCAAAACTAAACTTGTTTAATAAAATATTTTGGAGAAAAATGTAAGCTTTGAATGATAATTTTGCTATATTTTAAAAAAGTATTATTTTTGTAATTTGTTTGACCTCGTAGCTCAGAGGTAGAGCATTTGACTTTTAATCAAAGGGTCGCAGGTTCGATCCCTGCCGGGGTCACAAAATCCCGCTGTATTATTAAATTACAGCGGATTTTTTTCACATAAAAATGCGAACTAAATTGCATTTACTTTTATTATCGAAAAATTAACTCAAATTAGTTGATTGATTCAATCAACCCCTGAAATCGGAAATACCTCATTATTCAAAAATAATTGAACAAAAATATTTATGCCTCACAAGCGGAAATGCCCGCCAGATACAGAAGATAGCCGTACTAAAATAATAATCCTGAATTTTAACCGCTTTTATATCTAAAACTTTGGAGAATAAATGAACTCAGATTTTAATACACTTGTAAGCGAAGTTTCGGAACTCCCGATTGAATCAAAAGAAATCTTTCTCGATAAAATTCAAAAATCTTATGACCTTCAAATGAGAAAAGAAATTATCAAGGATATTGCTGAAGGTATCGAAGCATACAACACCAGAAATGCAATTGAAGGTAGTGCCGATGCGATAGCCAAGGAGCTTTTCGAATGAAATTGCTTCTTACTCCGCAATTCAAGAAAAGAGTCAAGAAATTGACAGAAAAGAATCAAAAGTTCAAAGAGAAAATCATCAATACTCTTAATTTACTGGAAGAAGATAGTTTCAATCTCAAACTACACACCCATCAATTGCATGGCGAGATGAAAACCTGCTATGATTGCTCGGTAGGTTTTGAATATCGCATACTATTCAAAATCATCGAAGCAGATGCAACAAAACAAAAGATACTTTAGCTCTCCAAAGGTACGCACAATCAAGTGTACTAATCACAAACCCGATATAAAAAAATTTTTTGAGACCTTTTTGCTTTTGAAGTATCATTGTATTATATTCGATAAATATTTTGAAACTTGAATCCGAAGAGAAGATGGTAACTAAAACAATAAATAAAGCAAATTGATATTTATGAAAATAATATTGGCAATATTGTTCTGCGCTATCTCTCTTTATTCTCAGGATGAAGCAAATTGGGAATATCTTGCATATACCTATGGCGGTTCAATTGTGGATTTAGCTATTGATCGAGACGATTTGCTTTATGCGGTCTATCTGAATCGAATGAATACGGATTTGTGCTATCTTGATACGGCACACACTCCGCCTCCGCTACCTAAGATAGCTCTGACCATAATACATTTTCTGTATATTCGTCAAAATTAATAGTTGTTGTTATATGGAGAGTAATGAAAGTATTTTCAGCTGTGATAGAAAGATGCAATGAAACGGGCTTGTACGTCGGTTACATTCCTGGTTTTATTGGTGCCCATTCTCAGGGAGAAACTTTAGAAGAACTAAGGCAAAATCTTATAGAAGTTGTTAGTATGCTTTTTGAAGATGGCGAACCTGCATTTGATAGCGAATTCGTCGGCACTCAAAATATAATTCTTACTTGATATGCCAAAGTATCCTGTATTAAAGCCAAAAGAAGTCGTAAGAATTTTAAATTTACTGGGATTCAAAGAGCATAGACAAAGAGGTTCACACAAGCAGTTTCAGAGTATTGACGGCAGGACAACAACCGTTCCAATCCACCCCGGTCGAGATATTTCGCCAATTCTACTAAAAAAAATACTTCAAGATATTAAAATTGACCTCGAAGATTTTCGAAAATATATCTAAAACTATATCAATCTAAGATTTTTAAAACAATAAATTGCGGGAATGAGGTAGTGATTTATAAAACTCAATCACCTGTTTTTACTGTTGTTATTGGCTCGAAGAGCAGTACCGTTGTAGGTTTATGAGCAACGGGGCGATGTTCTGTGCCAGCTGGAACGACAATCATATCATTTTTACGGAGCAAGACCGAGCCATCTGTAAATTGCATTTCGAATTCCCCTTCAAGCACATAAAACATCTCATCTTCGAATTGATGATGATGCCAGATAAATTCGCCAAAAAATTTAGCAATTTTTACATATTGCCCATTTAATTCTGCTATTATCATTGGTTCCCAATAATTTGTAATTTGGGAGATTTTCTGTTCGAGATTAATTTTTTCCAACATTCAGCACCTCTGTTCAATTCAAATTTTCAAAATAATGAAATATAAGGTAAGTAGCACAATTAAATCAAATTTATCGTTTACATTTGCGTCAATTGATAAGTATTGAGGAACACCCTCAAGATTTTGCTCATAACGGAGAATTTTTAATGGCTGATACACCAGATAATAAAGACGATAAGAAATTTAATTTTTTCAATGAAATGAATAAACCCAATAATTCGGGCAATCCCCAGAACCGATTTATGCGAAATTTAATGCTATGGATGATTATTGGAGCAGGAATTTTCTCGATATACTTTTTTACTCAAACAGATAAAAGAGGCGAAGTAAGGATTTCTTATACCGAATACTTGCGTCTATTAGAACAAGATTTGATAAAGTCAGCAACAATCAAAAAGTCTCAATTGAATGACTTTGATTTTTATGGTGTATTGAAAGAACAAGTTACTATTATGGATGGCGGACAACCAAAGCAAGTTACAACCTTTTTAACCAAGCTCGGTGTCGTTGATTCAAAGACTGAAGAAATATGGATTTCAAAAGGAATAACTTGGAAATATGAAGAAGGCGATAGTCCTTTTTGGGGAACATTACTCTCATTATTACCACTATTATTATTGATTTTATTCTTCTTCTTCATTATGAGGCGAACGCAATCGGGCGGTACAAAAGGGATATTTAATTTTGGAAAGGCGAGAGTTAAATTACATTCTAACAATCAAAATAAGATTACTTTCAAAGATGTAGCAGGAGCAGACGAAGCCAAATATGAACTCGAAGAAATAATTGAATTTTTGAAGGAACCGAAAAAATTTCAGCGACTCGGCGGAAAAATCCCCAAAGGAGTATTACTTCTAGGACCTCCAGGCACTGGCAAAACTTTATTAGCAAGAGCAGTAGCAGGCGAAGCAAATGTTCCATTCTTTTTAATATCAGGAGCGGATTTCGTCGAAATGTTCGTAGGGGTTGGAGCAAGCAGAGTTAGAGATTTGTTCGACCAGGCAAAAAAGAATGCCCCCTGTCTTGTGTTCATTGATGAAATTGATGCTGTCGGCCGCCATCGTGGAGCTGGCTTAGGCGGTGGACACGACGAACGAGAGCAAACATTAAACCAATTACTTGTCGAAATGGATGGGTTCGAACAAAACAGCGGCGTTATCGTCATCGCTGCAACAAATCGTCCAGATGTTTTGGATCCGGCTTTGCTAAGGCCCGGTAGATTTGATAGACAAGTAGTAGTTGACCGCCCAGACGTACGTGGAAGAGAAGGCATCTTTAAAGTACATACCAAATCTATTCCTTTAGGAGACGATGTAGATATGAAGGTTCTTGCTAAGGGTACACCTGGATTATCAGGTGCCGATATTGCAAATATTGTCAATGAAGCAGCACTGCTAGCCGCGAGACGTATGAGCGACTTTGTAACAATGTTTGACTTCGAGAATGCTAAAGATAAAGTTCTAATGGGTATCGAAAGAAAAAGTTTAGTTATCTCCGATAAGGAAAAAGAAATTACTGCCTATCACGAAATGGGGCATGCCCTGATTGGTAAATTCCTCGATGGCGACCCCGTGCATAAAGTTACCATTATTCCACGAGGGCGTGCTTTGGGAGTTACTTCCTATTTGCCAAATGAAGAATTTCACTCTTGGTCGAAGGATTATATAGATAAAAAGATTGTTACTTTACTGGCTGGAAGGTCTGCTGAAAAGATAATTTTTAGCAATTTATCTACAGGTGCGGCAAATGATTTACAGCGAGCTACTCAATTAGCTCGCAAAATGGTATGCGAATGGGGTATGAGCGAAGTCCTCGGACCAGTAACATTCAATAATCAACACGAAGAGGTTTTTTTAGGGCGAGAAATTTCTCAACCGCGAGATCATAGCGAACATACCGCTCAAATAATAGATGTCGAAGTTAGAAAAATTCTTATTACTGCTAATGAAAAAGCTGAAGAATTACTCCGTAATAATATTGATTTATTGCATAAAACCTCGAAAATACTACTCGAAAGGGAGTATTTAGACGGTGAAGAATTAGATTTGATAATCAAAGGTGAGGAATTACCTCCAATAAATAAAAACACTATAAATGCAATAAAATCTATGAAATTCAATGGCGATACTGAACAAACTGCTGAAATTAAAGACGAGAATAGGAATTAATTTGAAATTATCGCTACAGTCTCATTTTTTTGAAAATTCTTTCTGGTATTAACTTTATTAAAGTCATTATACATCTCCAATAGAATGGTAGATAAACCACATCTTTCCCTTTATTGATAGCATTATAGATACCTATACCAATTTGTTCTGGTTTAGTATAAAGGAAATATTTTGATAAATGAGCGGTCATTGGTGTATCAACCAAACAAGGCTTAATTGTAATGATTTTTATATTTGTTGGTCCAAATCTATTTCTCAATCCTTGCAAGAACAAACTTACCGCACCTTTAGCAGAACCATAGATATAATTACTTTGGCGTCCTCTATCCCCAGCTACTGAAGAAATCACAGCTAATCTCCCATCACCAATTTTTTCAAAATAATTTGCAATAAGCGATGAAAGAAGGATAACACTTGTGGCATTTGTCGAAAATTCTTTTGCAATTAAAAGTGTATCGTTTAAAATCTGTTCTTGATTGGGCAAGGTTCCATAAGCAATCAGGACAAAATCAATTCGCTTGAGCTTATTAATCGCATCATTGAGAATCGCTTGATGTTGCTCAAAATTATTGGCATCCATTTCTTGATAGAAAACATTTTTAGCGCCATAAGCGATTAAATCATCAGCAATAATTTTCAACCGTTCGCCAGATAAATCGCTCAAGTAAAAGCTGAAACCATCTTTAGCAAATAATCTTGCGGTTTCTTGAGCTATTGCCGAACCAGCACCGATTATAAGTATTGTTTTCATTTGCAACCAAATTTATTTATAGAAATGTTATTTTGTTACTCTTCTCCAAAAGCTTGATGAAAATTTTGGGTCAATAAATTTAGCAAAATTCACCCATTGCGGATAAAAACGCTTGAAATCCTCAGGTTTCATTCGTGCATCTTTTGCTGGATAAAGTCCACCGCCAACCGAACGTACAATTTCATCAAGTTCATCGAGCAATTTAAAAGTATCTGGACCATCCATAGAAAAATCAATCGCTAATGTAATTCCTTTTCGGGGAAACGACATCAATCCGGGGGATTTAATATCTCCAAATGTTTTTAAAACTGTCATAAATGATTTTTTCCCTGACTCGTAAATTACTTTCAAAATCTCAGATAAAGCAAATTTGCCATTCTCGAATGGGATAACAAATTGATATTGCAAAAAACCTTTTTTCCCATAAGCTTTATACCAATCCGTTACACAATCGAGAGGATAGAAAAAGCTATTATAATGAGTAAGCTTTCTCGCAAGCTTGCTTATTTGCATATTATAATATAAGGTATTAAAAGCGTTAATCGTGAATAAATTAATCAAACTTAATTCAAAAGGCACTGGAATCATCATTTCCTGTTTTGAATTCCATTTATCTGGCTTTGTATCTATGTGATTACCTCTAATGTAAATTCCCCGTGTATTACTGCCATATTTGAAACTACAATCAATCCAGGCAACAGTATATTCAAAATTAGCTTCGGATTCTTTGTTTATTTCGAAAAATTCATCAATATTATCGAATTTGATATATTCAGTATCAATATATTGACTTTGTATTTTTTTTAATTTAAACTCAGCTTTAGTAATGATGCCAGTTAATCCCATTCCACCAATAGTAGCAGAAAAAAACTCTTTGTTTTGTTCATTATTGCATATAATTTTTTCTCCATCGGAGCGGAGTAACTCTAATTCATTAATATAGCATCCGAAAGTACCTGCAATATGATGATTTTTCCCGTGAACATCATTAGCAATAGCACCTCCAATAGATATGTGTTTTGTTCCTGGAGTAACTGGTAAAAAGTAATTTTCAGGAACTATAAGTTTCAGTATTTTATCAATTGTAATACCAGCTTCGCATTTCAAGATACTATTTTTTCTATCAAATGAAACTATGTGATTTAATCTTTTTGTATCAATAAGGGTTCCGTTATCGTTCAAGCAACTATCGCCATAGCTTTTACCATAAGCATAAGGTAGAATTGTTCCATTAATATCCTCCATTCCTAGTTGTTCATTTATCCAGTGAAAATTGATAACTCCTTTGGGGTAAAGTCTTGGATATCGCCCCCAGGATAAGTAATCCTCATATTTATTCATAAAGATGCCCCAATTACGACCAATACAATTAATAAACCGATAATGTAGCTGATTTTATCTTTAATAGTAAAGACTAAAGGATCTTCATCGAATTCACCTCTGGCGGCAAGAAACCATATTCGAGTAATCCAAAAAAGTAAAAGTGGGACAACCGCCCACAATAGCATAGGATTAGTATAAAGCGAGACGATATCCTTACTATTTATATATAGAGCGAATACCATCACAGATATATATCCACTTGCAGTGCCTAAACCTCGCAATAAATCTATATCGCCAGTTCTATATCCTCTGCCTGCTGGAGAATAATTATTATTTAGCTTCAAATTATGCAATTCAATATATCTTTTAGCAATTGCTAAACTTAAAAAAATGAACATTGAGAAAGTTAATAACCAAGGCGATAAATAAATATCAACAATATAACCACCAGCAATTATTCTTATTGAATATAACGATGCTAATATTAGTATATCAAGGATAATTATACGTTTTAAATAGAAAGAATAAGCGGTGGTTAGAATGAAATAAAGTAACAAAACCAAGAAGAATTTGTATGGTAAAAAAAAGAATGCAAATGTTTGGCTGAAGAGTATCAGTATCGGTGGCAAAATTATTCCTAATTGAATAGGAAATTTCCCCGATGCAAGCGGTCTATTGCGTTTTTGTGAATGAGAGCGGTCGCTTTCTAAATCGAATAAATCGTTGATAGTATATATACCCGAGGCTGTCAAGCTAAAGATGAAAAAACCTATTAGTAATTGGATAAATTTATCAAAATCGAGTAGCTGATGTGCCATCAAAATTGGCAAAAATAATAGCAGGTTTTTTGTCCATTGATGTAATCTAAATTGCTTGCTAAATAATGATATTTTCCCAAATTTTTCACTAATAATTTGAGAATTTGGATTGATGCTTTTTAATTTCTTTTCTAATGAACTATTATTTGAAACTAAAATGGCTTGGTCAGCAGATTTCCAAACAGGAATATCATCATAACTATTTCCGATATAGTGAAATCCTTTATCGCCGTATCTTTTTGATAAGTAAAGACTTTTCTTTTCCCCTTTCAAATTACTACTTTCATTGCATCCTATTGCCTCGTCGAATAATTGAAGGAATTCGGATACTTTTTCCGCAATTATTTGAGGTGATGCGGTAATTAATATAATTTTGTGTCCATATTTTTTGAATTTTTTAATTAATTCGATGACTTCATAGTTATATGGCAAAAGTTTGACTGTAATATTAGAATTAGATGCAATTTTATTTTTAAAATACGCTAATC
>JBBISM010000104.1:7984-8897 GCA_037441245.1 Ignavibacteria bacterium
AATTTTTTCGAATTAAACTGATGATAGATTCAATCAAGGTATCAGTATGGACAAGAGTGCCATCAAGGTCAACACATAAGGGTTTTTTAGAGTTCTTATCCACGTTCAAAACTTAAAGTTACAAATCACTAAACTAGTTACAGAACACACTAAGTTACATCATCTTGTGAACAAAAGTATTCAATAGTTTTTTGGGCGCAAGTTGTACAATAGCCTAACTTATTGACCATTGTATTAATCATTCTATTATAAAGTTTTTGATTTTCTTCATTTGTTCTATTCGACAAAGCCCCGACCAAACTACCAGCACCAGCAATATCGGATTTCAATCTAACATCTGTAACTGCTTTAACTAACTCATTATTGTCCATAAAATTGTAACTGGGTTCTTTGATCATTTTCTGACCATAGATTTTTGCAATTGTTGTGCGGAAGCTTTGTTTTTGCTCCTTATTTTTCAAACCGAGTCGTTCTTCGACACTATTGATAAATGTTTCGTCAATTTTGAGAGGAACTAATTTACCGGTCTGTGGGTCTTTGTAGGTCCAAATCTTATCAGTTCCTAAATTTTTAGCATCTATACCAATGACCATATTAACATAATTCAAGACGTCTTTCTCGATGGCACCTGGCTCGTCCATATATGCATTGAAAATAGTAGTCATAACGTTCTTTTTATGCAGTCCTCTTGCAATTTTCAAGTCATTGAGGTATTTTATTCTGTCGTTAGAATCTTGGACGTAGTCAAGAATGACACTTTCGAGAGCAGGAAATATATCACCAGCATACATACACTTGCCTTCCTGAGTTTCTGACCTTTCGAGCAAAATTTGTAAAGCTCGACCCAAGTTTCTATGGCCTAATCCTTTTTGACCGAATCTTTTGGTAATATCAGGATCGTTATTCAAATCAT
>JBBISM010000105.1:0-8886 GCA_037441245.1 Ignavibacteria bacterium
AACAATTTGCTTTTTAACATCTTCTAATGTAGTAGCAGCGCTCGGCAAGTCAATTTTATTGATGATGGGAATTATCTCTAAATCTGCGTCAATAGCCATATATAAATTACTGATTGTTTGAGCTTCGATCCCTTGAGTGGCATCAACTATTAATAAAGCACCTTCGCAGGCGGCTAAAGAACGAGAGACTTCATACGAAAAGTCCACGTGCCCAGGAGTATCAATTAAATTCAATATATATTCTTTTCCATCTTTTGCTGTATAATCCATTTGAACAGCGTGCAGTTTTATGGTTATTCCTCGTTCTTGCTCTAAAGGATTATCATCGAGTATTTGGTTCGTAATCATTTCCCTTTCAGTCACTCGGCCAGTCTTTTCGAGTAATCTATCCGCAAGTGTTGATTTGCCGTGATCTATATGAGCTATTATGCAAAAATTTCGTATATGTTCCATTTTAATATTTAATTCTATTTATTTTACAAAATTAGTCAATTATTTACAGATTATCAATTTGGAATTGTAAATACATTCCTATCGAAAGTTTAAGTTAATAAATCATTTGAATTAGAATTTACTTTTCAATGCTTTACATCTATTTTCGTCAAATGATTATGAATGAAAATTTTTCTACTTTATGAAATTACTTGGTATATTCGTTCGATTTGAGAGAGAAAAAAAGACAGTATCTGCAATGATTAAATTATATTGCCGAGAAGTTCATAAAAGTCAGAATTTGTGTTGTGATTGTCAGGAATTAAAAGATTATGCATTATTACGTCTTGATAAATGTCCTTTTGGATACGATAAACCGATTTGCAACAAATGCACAATCCATTGCTTTTCCAAAGAAATGAGGGAGAAAATCAGAGAAGTGATGCGTTTTGCTGGTCCTCGTATGATAACGAAGCATCCTATTCTGGCATTATTCCATATTTGGGATTCTAAAATCGAACCTAAAATACTCCCTAAAAAAGCCCTTAAATCCCTTAATAGTTAATTCTCTTAATTGATTCATATATTGCCTGATTTTTTTTATTTTTGAAAATCATTTATTTACTATTTGATATGAAACTATGTTAGATTTAAAATTAATTAGAGATAACCCCGATAGAATTATCGAAAATGCCAATAATAAAAATACAGCGGTTGATATTAAAAAGATTTTGGTATTAGATGAAAGACGTCGTTCTATAATTCAAGAATCTGATATATTGAAAAATCAAAGAAATGTTGTTTCAAAAGAAATAGCTGAATTAAAAAAGTTGAAACTTGAGGCAAGCGAAAAAATTATAGCAATGAAGGATGTTTCGGACAAAATCAAAGAATATGATGATGAACTGAGAGCGATAGAGGAAGCATTAGAGTTGATTTTACTCAGGGTACCAAATCTAACACACTCGAGCGTCCCAATCGGAGGAACAGCAAATGAGAATGAAATAATACGCTCTTGGGGAGAACCAAAAGAAACAATTGGGATTAATCATTTAGAAATAGCAACTAAAAAAGGAATATTAGATTTTGAACGTGGTGCTAAGGTTTCGGGTTCTGGTTTTGCTTTTTATGTTGGTAAAGGTGCTCGATTGGAAAGAGCGTTATGGAATTTTATGCTCGATTACCATACTAAAAATGGCTATTTAGAGCTTTTGCCACCATACTTAGTAAATGAATCATCAATGAGGGGAACAGGGCAGTTACCAAAAATGGCGGAAGATTCGTATTTATGCAATGAAGATAATCTTTATCTTATTCCTACTGCCGAAGTACCAATAACAAATTTTTTCGCTGGAGAGATGCTTAAGCTCGAGGATTTACCAATTAAAAGATGCGGATTATCTGCTTGCTTTCGTAGAGAGGCAGGTAGTTATGGGAAAGATGTTCACGGTTTTTTACGTGTCCATCAATTTTACAAAGTAGAATTAGTTAAGATATCAGAACCCGAGAAATCTTATAACGAGCTTGAATCTTTAACAGCAGATGCTGAAAACATTCTTAAAGCTCTAAATATACCATATCGAGTAGTCCTTTTATGTTCAGGCGATACGAGCTTTTCGAGTGCTAAAACTTATGATTTGGAGATTTGGGCTCCCGGAGAAAATAAGTGGCTCGAAGTATCGAGTTGCTCTAACTTTGAAGATTTCCAAGCCAGACGTGCAAATATAAGATTTAAGCGAAAATCTGATGCTAAACCTGAATTTGTTCATACTATAAATGGAAGCGGGCTTGCTACTTCGAGACTTATTGTTTCGATTATTGAAAATTATTATGATTTAGAAAATCAAAAAATATATATTCCAGATATATTAAAAGAATATTGTAAATTTGAGTTTATTTAGTTTTTATTATTGTTATAAATTGTGGAAATGTTGAAAACTCGGTCAGGGGTGGTGGAAATCAAATGAAAACAAACAATTATTAAATTTCAAAAAGTTTAATTCTTATGCTAAAAATGTGTTCAAAAAATTTTACTCATATTGAATAAATGTTCTTTTTGGTTATTCAGTAATAATTATGTTTCTTTTTTCTCAATTTTACAATAATTTTCCCCCCAAAAATTGTATAATTTTGAACAATTGTGGAAATAATTTGAATTGTTATTAAAAAAGTAAAGAAAGTTGAAAATAGCATTATCATCAGACCACGCAGGTTATCAACTAAAAGAACAGCTCAAGAAGTGGTTAACATCGTTAAGTGAATATGAAATAGAAGATTTTGGGACTTATTCTGAAGTTTCTGTTGATTATCCCGATTATGCTTTTCAAGCGGTGGAAAGTATATCAAACAGAAAAAATCATTTTGGGATTATAATTTGTGGAAGTGGTGCGGGAATGTGTATAGCTGCTAATAGAATAAAAGGAATAAGGGCGGTGAATTGCTGGAATGCCGAAACAGGGCGTTTAGCACGTGAACACAATGATGCTAATGTACTGAATTTAGGCGGGCGTTTGATTGATTACAATACTGCAAAAGATATTGTTCATACTTTTCTAACTTCAAAATTCAGTGGAGGAAGACATTCAAGAAGAATCGAAAAACTCGACAAGTGAATTATCTTAATATTTGAATCTCGATTCTCGGAATCTTTTTGCTACGAAATTCGCTTGAAGTACCCTCATTTATAGGGTTAATCGGGCGTGCTGTATATAAAACCCTTTTTTGGTCAATTCCTTTTGATTTGATGTAATTTGCTGCATTCAAGGCACGTTTTTGAGAGCGATAAATCTTTTGCTCATACGTACCTTCTGCGTCGGAATATCCAGTTATCGAAATAGTTACTTCTGGATTATCTTTTAAAAACTCAACTAATTTATCAAAATATATTTTCATGCTTTCGGAAAGTTCATAATCAGTAGAGATTTCATATTGAAAAGTTTTTTTCTGCGGGAAATTTGTTTGATTAAACTCTTGGTTTGATTTAGTTTCTGTTGAATTATTAGCTATTTCAGGAGATTTTAACTTGACACTGTCATTGTTTAAATTCAGACCCAAAAGTTGCGTAAATGGAGTAAACGTAATAACTATAACTAATGTTAATACAAAAATTTTCCTTTTTTTTACCAAATCGAATAATTTAGCCATTTTAAAAATCTCCTATTTAATAATTAGTTTATCCTAAATTATGAATTTCGCTTCAATTAACTAAATATCTGAATTTCAATATGTTACATAAAGCGAAGGTAAATGTAAGAAAAAAAATTCATAAAACCTATTAATTTTTGTTCATAAAAGAAAAAAGCCGATAAATATGAAACACATTTATCGGCTTGATTAGCAGTTATTTACTATCTTTAACGATGAATAATTATGCTTCTATTGAGAATAGTATTGTTAATTTTTATTTTGATATTATAAAATCCAGAAGCAAATTGTAATATTTCCCATTTTATATTTACGTTATTGATTAATCCATTTGAATTCAATTCTTTCAAAGTTTTGCCATTGATATCACATAGTTGGATATTTATATTTGAGAAATCGTTTAATAATAACTCAATATTAATTAATTCGCCAGCAGGAACAGGATAAATATCCAATTTTTGGATTATTGAGTAATCTCTAACACTTACTTCTTCTTGTGTTTTGAAATTTCTTGTCACTGACCAAGAGCTTTCAGTTTCGGAATTTTTTGCTTTTACTCTCCAATAATATGTTGTATTTAATTCGAGATTGACAAGCCCTTGCTGAGTATTAGTAAGATTTTCATTGTCGCTTATGATATTTTCGAATAATTCATCCTTTGCTACCTGGCAATGATATCTTTCTGCACCATTGGGTTTGTTCCATTTTAAATATAGATTTATTGATTGTTCAGTAGCACTATTATCAGGGGCAGTAAGTTCGGGAGATTTTAAATTAGTTGTAAATGCCCAAGGTGAGCTGAAAAATCCCCATCTATCGTTGATTTTAACTCGTACTCGCCAAAAGTAAACGGTAAAGCTTTCGAGATTGGTAAATTCATAGCTAAATTCTGTAATTTCAGCTTCTTCAAATTTGATATTTTTAAAGTCTTTGTCGGTAGCTACTTGAATGTGATAATAGTTAGCGCCATCAAAGGGTTCCCACCGGAAGGTTAATGTATGAGCTGTATATTTAAATTCATTTTCGGGGCTAACAAGTGTTGGTGCAGCAATACCAGTAGTAAAAGACCAAATTTCAGACCAATTACTTGTTCCCCATTGGTTGGAAGCATTTAGTCGCCAATAATAAGTTGTATTATATTCGAGAATAGTGAATAAATGACGGTCATTTTTTTCTGTTTGTCCGTCGAAAATAAGCTGATTGAAATCTTTATCTTTTGCAATCTGCAAGAAATATTTTTCAGCTGATTCTGAAGTGCTCCACTGGAATAGAACAGTTGTTGGATGTTCCATACTTTTATCAGCGGGCAATCGTAATTGGGGAGGCGCTAAAATAGTAGTAAAAGACCATACTTCAGACCATTCACTTTTGGATTCTCCTCGATGAGCTATAACTCGCCAATAATATTTTGTCAATGGGATTAAATTAACTACAGTTTTGGTTGTATCAGTAATCTCTTCGATTTCAGATTCAATTTGAGCAAAATCAGTGGATTTAGATAATTGTAGGGTATATTTCTCAGCTCCTGCAACTTTATACCATTTGAAATTTGCAGAAGTTGGTATTCCCTTTGAGTTATTCTCTGGGCTAATCAAGAATGGTTTTGATATAATTGTTGTAAATGACCGAGCGTCAGACCAAGGGCCAAGAGCGCTATGAGTTTTTGCTCGAACACGCCAGTAATATTTTGTGTAATGCTCAAGTGTCTTTTCGATTAATCGGAATGTATCAGAAAGAACGACATATTCAACCCTGAAAGTAAAATCTGATTCACTTGAAAGTTGAATTTCGTATAATTCTGCTTTTTCTGCAGGTTCCCAATTCATAGTTGGATTCAAGTTAATTCCTTCAGTTAAATGGTCCGGCGAGATTAATTCGGGCTTAGGAAGATTATTTGGATTGATAGATTTGTAAATGATATCGGTGCCTAAGTATGTGAATCCCTCAGAGTTAGAGGCGATATTGTTTATGCGTGCAGTAGCAAGACTATTATTTGTAGAATCCCAATCAGTGCCATTATTTGTTGTATGGAAGATACCTTCGCCATAGTCTAATCCAGCATAAATTTTTCCTGATATATCTCCTTCTATATCGGTGATATAAGGATATTGAACATTTAGTCCATCGTTTGTCCAGGTAGCACCAGTGTCAGAAGACATAAAAACACCATTGTTTGTACCAAGAAAGATTTTCCCACTGGGATTGATAAAGATAGCATTATTTCTCCCGGTCTGAGTTCCGCTTATATTATTAACCCAGGTGGTGCCTTCGTCAGTAGAGCTAAACAATCCAAAGAATCGAGAGGCAGCAAATAATCTCCCACTTCTATGAAATGTAATTGAAGTTAAAGTACCGCCTCCACCAATATCCGAAATGGACCAAGGAGCTCCACCAGTTGTAGTTTTATAAAAATGGTTCCCGACTGCAAATATTGTATTATTTTGTGCAACATATATTGAATTAATAATTGAATCTTGTGGACCAATGTTTGTCCATGACTGCCCTAAATTTGTGGTCCTATAAATTCCGATATATGTTCCAGCATAAACATTATTATTTCTATCGAAGTAAAAACAATTGATTCTTTGACCGCTTAATCCAGCTTGTTCCCAAGTTTTGCCATTATCTGTGGAACGATATGCGCCGCTTGTTGCGTTGAAAGCAGCAAATATTGTGCCTCTTGTTTTGCTTGCTTTGATAGGCATTACTCCATCAGCATATTTGAAGCCTACATAATCAAAACGTTGGCCATCGTTTGTACTTTTGTAAACTCCTTCGAAAGGTATTGCAGCAAAAATATGACCATTAGAGTTGATAGCTATGGCAGTAACTCCGCCAAGGGATACATTCGATTGGAACCATCTTTCGTAGTTTTGGCTTTCATAGTAAAGAATACCTTTTGAACGGGTAGCAAGGACTGGGTCACCTAAACGATTTACAACCATTGCGACAATGTTTTTGTCAACGCGGTTAGTATCAAATTCAACCCAGCTTAATCCATTATCAACGGAATGCAATAAACCACCGCCATTAGAAGCAGCATAAACTTCGTTGACACTATTGAGAACAAATCCATTAATAAATTCCATTGCCCAACCGACATTTGAAATTTTCCATGTTTTGCCATCATCACTAGAGCGATAAATACCTCCGCCATTTGTTCCAACAAGGATGTAATCTACAGTAATTGCAAATCCAATGGATAGTATATCTAAAAAGTACAACCCTGTATTAGAGGTTTTCCAAGAACTACCATTATTGGTGGAAATAAATATTCCACTGCCGTAAGTACCAGCGAAGATTTTTCCATTGGATTTAATGTTAATAGCTCTAACATTTAGGTTTGTTAATCCGTCGTTAGATTGATTCCAAGAATTACCTCCGTTAGATGAATAATAAATTCCACCGCCCTCAGTACCAATATATATCCATCCAGAACTTGATATTTTTATACAATTGACATATAAATTTCCTAAACCAGTATTATAGGTAGTCCAATTAACTCCATCATTATCGGAGCGATAAATTCCTCCTCCCCAAGTGGCGGCATATATTCTATTGCCTTGGTCTATAACTAATGCTGTTATATGACCTGTGAAAGGAGCTTTCACTTTGCCCCAGTAATCACGACTTTCTAAATTAGTGGTCAGCGATATCAAAGGAACGATTATTATGAGCAAATAAGCACTCCATTTTTTTAATTCAATTTTCATTACGATTCTTTCAAATGATAAATAATTATTATATTAAAACATAAAATTAAGAAAAGTTTCAAAAATCTCTATAAAATAATAAAACGCTATTTAATATTTTGTTTGCAAGTTCTTTATATATTTTCTCTGTAAGATAGAAAAATTATATTGAATGTAGGATAATAAAAACACTTGACCAAAAAAAGTTAATTTAAATCATACACCAAAAATTGAAAAATAAATTAGCAGAGAAAAATTTATGTATCCAAGAAGTGGAAAAAAAATTTGTTCGAGAAAAGAGCAATTTATATTAAGAAGAGTTCTTGAATGATTTGATTATAGGATTTGCAGGCGGTTAGATTTGATATAAATAATTTACAGACTGATTTGATTGAATTGAAATAATTTGTAATTTTTAATAAATTGAGTTAATTTTGTAAGCTATAAAAAGCAACATTTGGGGCGTAGCCAAGTGGTAAGGCATCGGCCTTTGGAGCCGACATTCGCAGGTTCGAATCCTGCCGCCCCAGCAATTTATAAAATAATTGATAGAATAAGAATTGCTTGACTTTAAAATAGCCTCTGGAAGATCGAATACAGCTTTAGCCGAAAGGGTTGCAGCTAATTTAGGGATTGAACTTTCTGAAACAACGATAAGAAATTTTAGTGATGGCGAGATTTGGGTGAAGTTCGAAGAAAATGTGCGAGGAGTTGATTTATTCATTATCCAATCTACTTCTCCGCCCTCGGATAATTTAGTCGAATTATTGATATTACTTGATGCAGCAAAGAGAGCTTCAGTCAGGCGAGTAACCGCGGTAATTCCTTATTATGGATATGCTCGGCAAGATAGAAAAGACCAGCCCCGAGTATCAATTACAGCTAAATTAATAGCAAATTTACTCGCTGTGTCAGGAGCTAATAGAATTATCACAATAGATTTGCATTCGTCGCAGATTCAAGGTTTTTTTGATATACCTTTGGATCACTTGTATGCATCTCCAGTTCTTATCAAGAAAATATTAAAATTGAATCTGGATTCATTAGCAGTTGCATCACCCGATGTTGGAGGTCTAAAAACAGCTCGCTCTTATGCTAAAAAGTTAAGTGCAAACTTAATATTAGTAGATAAAAGGAGACCTACCCATAATGTAGCAGAAGTTGTCAATGTTATAGGTGAAGTTGAGAATAAGAATGTAATCGTTGTTGATGATTTACTTGATACAGGCTCGACTTTTATTTCCACAATAAATGCATTGAAAGATAAAGGGGCAAATAAAATCTACGGGGTTTGCGTGCATCCTGTATTTTCCGGTGATGCAATAAATAAGATTGACAATTGTGTAGGTTTAGAAACAATCTTTGTAACTGATACTATTGCATTACAAAATCATTCAGATAAAATTGAGGTAGTGTCAATATCTGAACTGTTAGCTGAAGCTATTATTAGGACTCACGATAACAGGTCTATTAGTTCATTGTTTGAAATTGAAAGATAATTATCATTTTAGTAAAATTGAGGTTATAAAATGGGCGTAATACCATTAAAAGTAAAGAAAAGAGATGCAGGGAAAAAATCTGCAAAAACCCTTCGACAGGAGGGATTTGTTCCTGGTGT
>JBBISM010000106.1:0-8847 GCA_037441245.1 Ignavibacteria bacterium
ATATTTCATCAATCGAATATCTGCATTGTCTTTTCTTAGCAGCAAACGATATTCGGCTAAAGAAGTGAAGATTCTGTATGGTTCTTCTGTATTTTTATTTACAAGGTCATCAATCAAAACGCCAATATATGCTTCAGAGCGATTCAATTTGAATTCATTCATATTTTTTACTTTTAGAGCAGAATTAATACCCGCAATAATTCCTTGTGTAGCAGCTTCTTCATATCCTGAAGTTCCATTAATTTGACCAGCAAAATATAAACCAGAAATGTTCTTAGTTTCTAATGTATAATTCAATTGGTAAGGGTAAAAAAAATCGTATTCAATTGCATAACCCGGTCGGAGCATTTTTACATTTTCAAGCCCGGGTATAGTTTTTAGACCCGCAAACTGTATATCTTCAGGTAAACTTGTCGAAAAACCGTTGACATATATAGATTCAGAGTATAATGCTTCTGGCTCTAATACGATTTTATGAGAATCTCTATCAGCAAAACGATAAACTTTATCTTCGATTGAAGGGCAATACCTCGGTCCGACACCTGAAATCAGACCTGTAAACATCGGCGATCTGTCAAAGCCAGTTCTTAATATATCGCTCGTTCTGGAATTTGTTTGAGTTGAGTAGCACAAAATTCTATTCCGTACTTTGTGTGTTCTGAATGAAAATGGTTCTGTTTCATCATCACCATAAGCCGGGGCTACTTTAGAATTGTCAATTGAATCAATGTGTATTCTTGGCGGGGTGCCTGTTTTTAATCTACCTACTTCGAAGCCATATTTTTTCAATGATTCAGTTATATTATAAGCGGGAGGCTCACCAAATCTACCGCCTGGAGTGGCACTTCTGCCAGTCCACATTATACCATTGAGAAAAGTACCTGCACAAAATATTACTGCAATGCAAAATTTCATTATCTGTCGTTAAGATGCCAACAACTTTATCATTTTTAATTATAATCTCTTTGACGGTTTTTGGGATGATAAATAAATTGGGTTGTTTTGTAAGAAAATCAAGAACATACAAGGGGTAAAGATTTTTATCAATCTGGCATCTGGGGGACCATACAGCAGGTCCTTTCGATTTATTCAAAGTTTTGAATTGTATCCCAGCTAAATCAGCAAGGTATCCTATAGCTCCACCTAAAGCATCAATTTCTTTGGCAAGATGACCTTTTGCTGTGCCACCAATAGAGGGATTGCAGGAGGGTTTACCCATTGTGTATAAATTCATTGTAATAAGAGCAGTCTTGCATCCCATTTTTGCTGATGAATGCGATGCTTCGATGCCAGCGTGTCCCCCACCTATTACAATTATGTCGAAATTATTGTCCATTTTATAGATTCATATTTAATATTTACTGACTAATCATAAATTGTTCCACGTGGAACATTATTTACCAATACAAAAGCGTGAAAAAATAAAATCAAGTATTTCGTCATTCCATATTTCCCCGGTTAATTCTCCGATATTTTTTATTGCATCTCTTATTTCTATGGCTATTATTTCATTTGCGAAGTTATTATTTATTGCTTCAATAGCAGAATTCAAATTTCTAACTGTTTCATTTAATAATATGTGATGCCTCTGGTTTATTAAAATATCTTTGGTTCTATCAATGCTATTTAGAGCTAATTCATCTATTTTCGATAAAACTTTTTCTATTCCAATAGATTTTTTAGCTGAAATGAAATATTCATTCTCTCTTGCTTGATAGTTATTGAGTTCTTCATTATTTAATAAATCAATTTTATTTTGTAATAAAATAGAAATCAAGTTATGAGCTTTTTGAATTGCTGAAATTAAATTATCTGAAAAATTACGACCTTTCGTTATGTCATTAATAACAAGAATGGCATCAGATTGCTGCAACACACTTTCCGCTAATTTTATTCCTTCAATTTCAATAATATCTTCTGTTGGGCGAATACCTGCTGTATCGAAAATATTTATAGCTATATTATTTCTAAAGATTGTTTCTTGCAAATAATCTCTCGTTGTGCCTGGAATATCGCTAACAATAGCCCGTTCTTTTTTGAGTATTGAATTGAACAAAGTAGATTTCCCGCTATTCGGGTATCCAGCGATTCCCACATAATAGCCCGATCTCAGTATTTGTGCTGATTGATACGATTCAGCGAGTTCTTTGCTATAATATTTAGTTTCAGAGATAATTGAGAGCATTTGCTCTTTGCTGATTAGTTGGATGTCTTCGTCAGCAAAATCCAATTCTAGTTCTAAAAGGGAGGCAATTTTGATAAGTTCCTGTCTCAATTCCAATATTCTTTTATTGAATCCGCCGTATAATTGCCTTGCGGCAGTTCTTGCTCCAGCAATTGATGAGGAATGTATAATATCAGCAACTGCTTCGGCTTGCATTAGATTGAGCTTGCTATTCAAAAAAGCTCTTTTAGTAAATTCTCCAGCTTCTGCTTGTCTTGCCCCGTTGAAAATAAGTGCATTTAATATACTATCTACAATTAAGTAGCCCCCGTGTGAAGCTATTTCCACAACGTTTTCACCGGTATATGAGTTTGGCTCTTTGAATATCGAGACTGTAACAGTATCAATCAACTCGTCATCATTATATATATATCCATAATGAATTGTATGACTCGGTACGTTTCGAATATCAGATTTACCCTTGAATATAGAAGATACAATATCGAAAGCATCACAGCCCGATACTCTAATTACTGCAAGTCCACCAATACCTGGTGCGGTTGCCAATGCACAAATTGTATCTTCGTTCGATTTAATCATTTTTTATTCATTTTGAATAATAATCTAAAATCTGTTAAATTAACGTTTTTTTGAAAATAATCTTGCATAGATTTATTATGGATTTAGTTATAATTGGTGGTGGTTGTGTTGGATTAGCTTGCGCAATGATTTCTGCACAAAATGGATTGGACTCCTTGCTTATCGAACGCCATAAATCTTATGGATTTGAGACAAGTTCGAGGAATAGCGAAGTTATCCATTCCGGGATTTATTACCCCGAATACACGTTAAAAGCAAAATTATGCGTCGAGGCGAATAAGAATTTATACCAATGGTGTAGAAAATATAATATACCCCATCAAAGAATCGGCAAATATATTATTGCTACGGAAGAATCCGAATTAGGCAAGCTAAGTGAGTTATATCAGCAAGCTCAAAAAAATGGCGTTGATAATGTTGAATTTGTTGATAAGAAAAGAATTATTAAAGAAGAGCCAAATATCAAAGCGATTTCTGCTTTATGGTCTCCGGATACAGGTATTATTGATTCGCACGCATTAATGAATAGTTACTATCAGCTTGCAAAAGACAATGGAGCTATGTTCGCATTCAATCACGAAGTGCTTGGCATTGAGTTTAGAAAAGGTATGTATTCGCTATCAGTCAAAGATACAGATAACAATTATTTCATCGTTGAAACAAAATTTGTTATCAATTCAGCAGGATTAGATTCTGATATTATAGCATCGCTTGCTGGAATTAATATTGATGAAGCTGGATATAGATTAAATTATTGCAAAGGTAGCTATTTTCGATTGACTACCGCAAAATCACATCTTGTCAGTCATTTGATATATCCTCTCCCCCCTGTAAATATGACAAGTCTTGGTATTCATATAACGCTTGACCTTATGGGCGGTATTAAATTTGGTCCCGATATTGAGTATTTAGCTGATAGAAAGAAGGATTACAGCGTTGATGTGCTATCAAAAGATAAATTTTATAGAGCTATATCAAGATACTTAAATCATATTCAACCCGGAGATTTATCGCCCGATCAAGCTGGAATCAGAGCTAAATTACAATCTATCGAGGGCGAATACCGTGATTTCGTTATTGAGGAAGAGAGCAAGAGAAATCTATCTGGGTTTATCAATCTCATTGGTATTGATTCCCCTGGATTAACTTGTTCAATGGAAATAGCTAAACTCGCAGTAAATTATATAATTTAGTTTTATGGCATAAATTTTGCGTCTCTATATTTGATTTTTAAATAATTTCATAATAATATGAAAAGTAAAAATTCTAACATCAAAAGGTTGCTCAACAATAGGATAATAGAAGCTATTTCTGAGGCACTTGGTCATAATAATGATTTCTGCTTATACCTGCTGGGCATAAGAAATATTAATAATAATAGAGCCCTTCCAATGCTGGATATAGGTATCATTACGAGAAATATCCTCTCTTATAGTGATATTTATCATATCGAAAAAGATTTGCATCAACGCATTCAAAATCTCGATATTCATATCATTGATATTAACAAGTTGAACAATACAATAAAGAAATACGCAATAGATACATCCTCAAAACTATTGGAAATATATCAGGATTAATAATGGAAGAACTTAGACTGAACAGTAATATGGGATACGATAATAAAGATACTTTGCAGCGAGCAAAAAGTAGTTTACCAGAACTACTACCTCAGCCCTTGCTTTTGAATTTGGGTTGCGGGGGGGATATAAGAGATGGATTTATCAATATTGACTTATTTAGCGATGACCCGCGTGTTGTATATATGGACATTCGCAAATTAGATTTACCCGATAGTTGTGTTGATCTTATTTTGGCATCAGATATAATAATGCAATTTTCACACCGAGAAATTGATAATGTTTTAAAAGAGTGG
Source organism: Ignavibacteria bacterium (assembly GCA_037441245.1). Lineage (GTDB taxonomy): Bacteria > Bacteroidota > Ignavibacteria > Kapaibacteriales > UBA2268 > CALHGZ01. The sequence goes on from JBBISM010000106.1 coordinate 4,641, forward strand.
GCAAGGGTTATGAAATCTAATGGTGATCTAATCATACGTTGTCCATCATTATATCTTCAAGCAAAGGCTTATTTAGAAAAGGTATGGAATGCCGATATTGCATCCTATATGATATTTGGTCCACAGGTTCGAGCAAATGAATACTATTATTGTGCTTTTGATAAAGAATCAATAAAAAAACACCTCAATAATAGCGGATTTGAAGTAGAAGAAATCACCGAACACGATATAACTCAAGAGCGCGGATTTACAAATCTAAATATGACAATTAAAGCAAAGAGAAGAGCAGAAGTAACTAAAAGGACAATACAAGAGCCTAATCTTTTTAGCCAGTTATACGAGATGGATTCCGAGAAAAAATCGGATGACAAAAAAATAACTACTCAAACTCCTACTTTTGATGGTAAGCAATTTATCGAAAGCGGAGAATTTCTCAAATATGGGGTTGCCCCTGAAAATGCAAAGCTCAATCTTGTTTGGGAAGGTTCGCAATTTGTCTATCATTCCTTAGCTCTGATAAATAGGGAAATTTGCAATCAGCTACTCGATAGTGGGCTTGTAAATTTAACAATAGTGCCTTATGAGAAAGATCAATTCAGCCCTGATATGGATATGAAATATATCCGATTGTTTGCAAATGATGTAAGGGTCAAACCCAAATCAGATGAGAATATTGCAAAGTTGGCTTATTGCTGGGTGCGTCATCAATGGCCTCCTCAAAAAGAAGAGCCCAAAGGTGCTAAATGGGTTATTATGCAACCTTGGGAGTTCACTGCTCACAGGAAAGATTTCATCAATATTTTTAAAAATGCAGAAGAGCTATGGACTCCGTCGAATTATTCGAGAAATACTTTCCTAAATTCGGGTATGGAATTCGATAGAGTTCAGGTAATACCAAATGGAGTTGATCCCGAGCTATTCAAGCCTTATGGAGAGAAATATCCTTTGCATACTATAAAAAAGTTCAAGTTGCTTTTCGTCGGTGGAACAATATTCCGCAAAGGTATTGATTTATTATTGAGAGCTTATACGGAAATGTTTACTTCTGATGACGATATTTGCCTTGTCATAAAAGATATGGGGAGCAATACATTTTATAAAGAACGCAATATAGCTGAAGAAATAAAGAAAATACAACATTCTTCTGATGCACCCGAAATAATATATATAGACGAAGAACTGACCGAGGAACAAATTGTATCGCTCTATCGTGCTTGTAACTTATTTGTCTGCCCTTATCGAGGCGAGGGTTTTTCATTGCCAACACTCGAAGCAATGGCTTGCGGACTACCTGTAGTTGTTACAAGAGGCGGGGCTACAGATGATTTCGTTGATGAAGAAGTTGGCTGGCAAATTCCAGCAGATATTCTTAACTTGGGCAATGTTCTCGATGGTATGGAGCTTACGGGCGATGCTACTTTACTCGAACCAAATTATGATATCCTTAAAAACACTTTGAAAGAAATATACAATAACCCCGCAGAGGTTAATCGTATTGGGTTGATTGCGTCTGCAAAAACAAGAAAATACTGGACTTGGAGAAATTCTGCTATTAAAGTTCTCGCACGTCTCGATGCTTTATATAGTTTGAAGTTAGCAGACGAAGCAGATAAAATACTCCCTAAATTCGAAGATTACGCAACCACTTCTGGCGAAGCAGAAAGAGAATATATGAATCGAAATTATCATAATTCTGAAACACTTTTTAAATCAGTTGTAGCTCAAAAAGGTATAGATGAAAAGATAAAATTGCATTGCCTTATACGTTTAATAGAATTGGCGCTCAGAAAATATGATGTGCTCAATGCTGAAATACTCTTTGAAGATATAATAGCTTTAGAAAATCATCCCATTCAATACTATCTAAAAGCCAAAATTCAAGATGCTAAAGAAGATTACATCTCTGCATTAGAAGAAATAACCAAATTTTTAGATGAATGGAATTCTATCCGATATGAAATTACAATTGATTTAACTCACGATGCATTACTTGTATTTACTGCTGATTTGCTCAGTAAAACCGATGACTGCGATGGAGCATTGCGACTATACAGCGAAGCACTCAAAATCAATCCTGAAAATGCAAATGCTTGCTATGGGGCAGGTATCTGCTTCAAAAAAATTGGCGCCAAAGATGAAGCAAAAGAGATGCTCCAATGGGCAGTAACTTTAGACCCAAACTTTGAACTCGCTAAGAATGAACTTATGTTATTGTAATTACATTTTTACAAAAATCAAGGTATAAACTGCTTCATTTTGATTTAGTTTGGCAATATATACTCCACTTTGCAAATTTGCAATATCCACCGTTGCTAAATTCCCTTTTATCTGGCTAACCTTAATATTTTGAATCAATCTACCGGTTAAGTCGTAGATTTTGCCTTGTATTTCATTTAATTGGCTATTGTTAATCTCGATAATTATATAATCACTTGCGGGGTTCGGGAATATCCTGAAATCCGAACTTTGATTATTTTCCCTTACACTCACCGATGGAGTACCTTTTCCTTTCCAAATTGAAGTATAATTCATCTCTTGATTATTAAACAATGCTATTAACTTGATTGTGGTTGCGTAATCACCAACTTCAGTTGCCTTGAAACAAGCAGATTCAAAATTCATTGTTTTATTCGGTTCTAATATGTAGGGCAAATCGGGTTTAGTTGGCTCTGAAATATAGAAAGGCTCTGATACATCTTCAAAACGGATAATAGTAACTGGTTTAGTCCCAATATTCTTAATGACAATACCTCCCATAAAGTCTGAACAGATTGTTTCACCAACTTTTACTTCGCCAGCGTCCCAATCGTCTATGGTTAATCCCTCCTCGGTTCCTGGCTCATAAAACAAACTATCATTAGCAACATTGCCTGCTCTATCTATTGCATAGAAATATGCTCTTGCAGCTCTATTTGGGTCAATCACAGTGAATTCAACTTCTAATTCATAAACGCCAACACTAGGGTCAAACACCAAATGCTCCATTTTTATATTTGCCGACCTATAATCGAGGATTATTTTACTTATGCCCTGATCTCTTTGCTCGAATTTTGGCTGTCCATTACGTTTTTCCGTTACTTTAATTAAGTAAGGACCTTCTTTGTTAATCCATTCGATAAGTGGAGGAAGCTCGTCGAGTTCATCTATTTTGTTAAGCCCAGTAGTCATCATCCAACAGTAAACATTTTGGGGGCTGAATCCATTTATATATCCAGCAAACTTAGTATTTGAGGTAATTTTTCTATTTCCATTTCCACCAAGAATAAAGTCTCGATACCAATAAATATTTGTGCCAGGCACATTATTTTTTTCAATATCGTCCAGCCCATAATTCCCGATTTTTATTGATTTGAGCAATTTATTATCTTTGTCATTGGGGTCACCAATAGCAAAAATTGCTATTTCATTAAGATTAAATCCCGATTGCACAGCCGCTTGAATCACGGTCGAATATATATACTGTTCGATTGGTGGTATCACCACCATCACGGGTTTCCAATTTTTATCATCATCCCAAGGGCGTGAATATGCATATTGCATAAGTAAGGCGGGTTTATCCGCTTCCCAATAGGAGATTCCTCGAATAGATTCTTTCTGCACGCCCACTTGAATATTTTCACCATTAAAATCAAAGAAATCTCCAGCTTTTGAAAGCGTACCACTCATTTGATTAATTAATTTTTTTGTATTTATATCATAATATTTCACGCTCCAGCTGGTATTGTCTTGCGAAGCAACAAGCTTGAAATAATCCCCTTTGTTTTGTCTTTTGAATTCAATTGTAGCAAATTTTTTACCCCAACTTTGCACAGGCGGTATCATTTCGGCTAAGAATTGACGCCCTTCATCCGCATTGATTGGTATCATTGTCCGCATATGAAATGAAACCAGCCCGATTGGATTATCGGCATTTACAATAGTGCCAGTCATATCGAAATCTTTGGTTCGCCCAGTGCCTCTTACTAAAAATGCCTGTCCTCGATTGAGCTTAGCAGTAATCACATCTCCTATCTTTTTGCCTTTTACGGTGTATTTGAGGTTGCCCTCGCCTCTACCCTTGATTTCGATTGTTATATTTGTGTTATCTTTCGAAGCGATAGCGATGAATCCATTAGCACGGTCCATCTGCCCTTCGTTTACATCGGAATAAGAGCAATGTATATTTTTATTTCCCCATGCATAAGTTGGCAATGCCATATATCCTTCT
>JBBISM010000107.1:0-7753 GCA_037441245.1 Ignavibacteria bacterium
TCTATGACAAGTACCGATTTAAACAAATTAAATGAACTACGTTCACAAGCGAAAGAATTGAGAGAAACCGCAAAAAAAGACTTTTTCAAAACGAAAAGGAATTTTTCTGGTAAAAATAAAGATGCCGATATTGATAAATCAAATTGTGAATATAAAGACTATAGCGAAAAATTTTCAAATATCATCAATCAAGTGAATCCATTAGCAGATAAATATTCACATACTATCGAAACTTTACGAAACGAAGCGGAAGAAGTAATTCCCATCTGGCGTCAAGAATACAAAAATATATGGAATAGCTTTGTCGAAAAAAACACTGACGACAAGGACCAGTCATCTTGCAATCACAAGAAAGGTTCACACCGCATAGGAATCGGCATCTATTCTGGATTGGATTTTGCAAGCAAACACAAAGCTGTTATATTTATGCTCTGGAACGGTAAAGAAAATGCACAAGATTTAGCATTTGGCTCTTCTTCTATTTTTTCGACAATTGAAGCCACCGATGACAATCAAGCAATTACGAATTTCCCCAATCCATTTAAGGATAATACAACAGTTTCGTTTTATCTCGAGAAAGAAGATAACGTTAAAGTAACTGTTTTGGATTCAAGAGGAAATTTATTAAATGTTCTTTACGAGGGTAAGCTACCTGCAGGCGAACATCAATTCAACTTTTCACCACGTGGTGATAATTTCAGCCAGGCAAGTTCTGGAGTTTATTATTACCAAATCGAAGGCGAAACTATCAAACGCACAGGTAAGATGCTATTGGAGAAGTAATTTTTACCAAAAATATATCTTAAAAAATCGCTCTATACGAGCGATTTTTTTATTATTAGAGACGATAAGCTACATAGCAGAAAAGATTTTTACCAAACAAGATAATAATTATCTTGAATTTTGTAACCTTCTTCAGTCATCTGTTTTATTAAAAGAAGCAATAGATATTGATATTGATAAGGTGATTATGTCAATCAAGGATGATTGACCTACTGGGCAGTGTCAGACAAGAATGTCTGACCTACTGCTTCTAATATTATGTATAGACGCAATGCATTGCGTCTATACTAAGAATTGTCAATTCGCAATTGAACGCAGTGGTTTATTGAATCCAAAACCAATATTATCGCTAATATTCTTTTTTTTCTTAGCTTTGTAATTTATTGATATTATTATTACGGTAAATTCAGGTGTTAGAATGAAAAAATTGAATTATTTGCTCGCTTTTATTTTATCGCTTTTGCTCATTTATTCTTGCACAAAAGAATCACAGGAAATTGCCAAAGATGAAGAGATAAGAAATTTCACACAGATGGATCTACTGAATTGTATTCGTATCAGTTCACCACAGGTATCCCCCGATGGTCAATGGGTGCTTTATCAGCAAAGTATCCCAATTTTCGATGAAAACAGGATGAATAGCGAAATAATGGCGGTTTCGATTAATGGAATAAAGACGATTAACCTATCGAATCATCCCAAATCAGACCATAGTGCAATCTGGTCGCCCGATGGGAAACAGATTGCCTTCATTTCCAATAGAAACGGCTCTCTTCAAATCTATATGATGGATTTCCCAAATGGCAAACCGAGAAAAATCACTAAAATTTCTGCTGGTACAGCTAATCTGCTTTGGTCGCCAGACAGCCAGTATATATTATGGTCAAGCGATGTAAAAATTGACCAAAGCCCAATCGAAAAATATCCGAATTTGAAGAAAGCAAAAGTTAGGATTTACGATGAAATCCCCGTTCGGCACTGGGATGAATGGAATGATGAGTATTATCAGCACATATTTTTTATGCCCGTCAAAGGTGGCGAAATAACTGATATTTTGGAAGGCGAACGATACGAAGCACCGCTTAAACCTTGGGGCGGACGTGAACAAATTGCCTTCTCCCCCGATGCAAATGAAATTGCATATACATCAAAAAAAGTTCAAGATTATGCATTAAGCACAAATTCCGATATTTACATCTATAACATTCAAACAAAGGAAACGGTAAACATTACTGAAGGAATGGCTGGTTACGATATGGATCCAATATATTCTCCCGATGGAAAATGGATTGCTTTCAGAAGTCAGGAAAAAGCTGGATTCGAATCCGATAGAATTAGATTAATGCTATATGATAGAAATAGCGGAAAAATAACGGAACTAACTAAACATTTGGACCAATGGGTTGAAGAAGCTATATGGGCTCCTGATAGCAAATCTCTATATATAACTATCACCGATTCAGGAACATATCAAATTTACAATATTGACCTGCAAGGAAAATTTGAAAAAATAACTAACGGGCAACACAATTTTGGACGTGGACTGAGCATTACACCCGATGGCAAGGAATTGGTTTATTGCAAGCAAAATATGAAAATGCCTTTAGAAATTTACAAACTCAATTTAAAATCTTTTCAAGAGCAGGCTCTCACATCAGCAAATACAAAAAAATTTGCGAAATTTAATGATATTACAATAGAGGAACGCTGGTTTACAGCAATTGATGGGAAAAAAATTCACAGTTGGATTATTTATCCCCCCGATTTTGATAAAAATCAAAAATATCCGATGCTTACATTTTGCCAAGGCGGTCCACAAAATATGGTTTCGCAAGTGTTCCATTATCGCTGGAACTTTTTCACAATGGCATCTCACGGATACGTCATAGTTGCACCAAACCGACGAGGTCTGCCCGGTTTTGGCCAGCAATGGAACGATGCAATCAGCCAAGATTGGGGCGGAAAAGCAATGCAAGATATTCTTTCTGTTACCGATGCAATGGCTGAAGAGCCATTCATTGATAAGCAACGCTTAGGAGCAATTGGTGCGAGTGCCGGTGGTTATGCTGTCTTTTGGCTTGCCGGTAATCACAATAAGAGGTTTAAAGCTTTTGTCGCTCATACCGGTGTTTTTAATCTTGTGAGTATGTACGGTTCAACCGAAGAATTATTCTTCACGAATTGGGAAAATGGCGGTCCATACTGGGAGCCACAATATACAGATAACTACAAAAAGCATTCACCACACGAATATGCCAAAAATTGGGATACTCCAATTATGATCAGCACTGGCGAACTTGATTATCGAGTGCCTTATACTCAAAGTTTAGAGGCATTTACAGTAGCTCAGCTAAAAAAATTACCCTCAAAATTTGTAATATTCCCAACTCAGGGACATCTCATATTATCTTTACAAGAAGCAGTTTTGTGGTATAATGAATTCTTCGAATTTTTAGATAAATATCTGATGAATTAGTGGAGCAATGCAAAAAACAGTGTAGATAGAAAAGAATTGATTTAAAGACATATTACTGCAAGATAAAATCATATTATCTTTTAACAATGTTTTGCATATACTTTATCCCCTTTTTTTGATTAATTAGAAATATTCGTTATTTTTCTGTTAATAATTATATTATCGGAGCAAAAAGATGCGTATAATTTCCCTTTTACTACTATTCCTATTGAATAATTGTTTATTGCAATCGCAGGAAGTTATAATACAATATGATAACGGCATTCCTCGAACACAATACTACGAACGGCCAAACTGGGAGGAATCCATCATTTTTGAATTCGATGGACCCTGCGAAATTTTAGAAATACAGATTTACTATACCGGAACCATATCTGGCAAAGACACAATTCAAATAGTTGGGGACCCAGCCGAAGGCACAGTTCCCCCTACATTTTGGGTACTTCATTATAATCAGAAAGTCAAACCAATAATTGTTGATTATGATGGGACAACAGGATGGCGTTATTTCCCTGTTAGTAATTTGCGTTCAGATGGATACGATAGAATATGTATTCAGCACCGTTTAAAGTCAGGAGGCCCTTGGTGGTCAGTAGATAATAATGGTGCAAGCGTTCCTTATCGCTCGTTTACGATGAATCCATCGGAGACAAATCAGCTCGGCGGTCCAGGTCGTTATTACATAGCCGATGGAGATTATATGGTCCGGCTCAAAGTAAAATATGATTACCCAAAAGGGAATTCATCGGCACCTCCACCAGTACCTATTTTAATGGATGTTACAAAATCAGCTGGTTTAGTAGATGCAAACGGTAATTTCATCCGTTCAGCGGATGTGAGCGTGGTTGATTTTAATGGCGATGGATATGATGATATAGTCATTGGCTCTTATTTCTTCGAAAATCAAAAAGATGGCACTTTCAAAAATGTAAGCTCAAGAATTAAGATTTCAGCAAATGCAACTTCTTGGGGTGATTTTGACAATGATGGTTTGATTGACTGCTATGCACAATTAAATGGAACATTTGACCAGAGCAAATCTTTAGTTTTAAGCAGAGATAAAATATATAGAAACAATGGAAATGGTACTTTCACTGCCATTGACCCCAAAACAATGTTCAAACTACCCTATCCAAGCCCGAGTATTGATTTTAATTTAAATCCTAAAGGTCCACAAGATTCAATTTTCAATCCATACTCTAATATAACGCCACTTTGGCTTGATTACAATAATGATGGATGGCTTGATTTATATTTAGCAAATAATCGAACTGGATATAATGATGCAGGAGGTAATTATAGAGAGATTTATTATCCAGACCAATTATGGAAAAATGACGGAACAGGAAAATTCACCAATGAGCGTACTAATGCGGGTATTGATATTGCCGAGCCATTAGGTCAAAGCGGTTATCACGATTGCTATGGGGCTAATGCTTGCGATTATAATCAAGATTGCAATACCGATATCTTTGTAGCAACTTATAGATTGGTACGTGACATATTATATCATAACTATGGCGATGGAACATTTGAAGATGTTTCAGCTTCAAAGGGTGTTCGTGGAGTCCCTACTGCAGCCGAAGGTTATTTCGGTCACGGTATGTGCTCTGAATGGGGCGATTTCAACAATGATGGTTATCCAGACTTATGTGTTGGCAATCTCGGGCACCCAGATTGGCGTGGAATGTATTCAAATCCATCCCTAATTTTCAAAAATAATGGACCGCCAAATTATGATTTTGAAGAAGTTCACAAAAAGACGGGACTGAAATTTTTCGAAATGAATGCTGGAGTTTGTTGGATTGACTTAAACTCAGATGGATATCTTGATTTAATTCACTGCCAAATTTCTTATGACGCCAAGGGTAAAGGAGCAGATAGATTGACAAGAGTTTATTTAAATCAAGGACCCGAGAACAATTTCGCATTGCAAGATATAACCTGGTTATCGGGTGCTGTGATTCACGGTGCCTGGACTGCAGTTAGAATTGACTATGATAATGATGGAGATATGGACTTAATCATCGCAAGCAGTCAAGAAAACGTCAAATTATTCCGTAATGATTTCATTCGCCAGGGAAATTGGGTTACATTTAAATTAATTGGAAGCCATGGTGATGCCGTTAATTACGATGCATATGGAACAAGAATCCTAATCGAGAGCCACGGGAAAAAATTTTATCGTGAACTTATGGGTAGTATAAGTGGCACTCGATGCAGTCAGAATTCTTCTGAAATACATTTCGGAATAGGTGATATTGATAAAATTGAAAAAGTAACAGTCTATTATCCAAACGGAAAACAGCAAGTTATAACAAATTTAAAACCAAATAAAAAGTATTTACTCAAGTATATGAATCAACCAATTGAACGAATAATGACAACTCCCCAGCAGTATTCTCCTCTAAATTATTCGATAAATCTCCCGCAAAAAGATATTGATTTTAAATTTTATTCAACAGGGGTAAATTTATATAACGTTGAATTTTTTAAGAAGGAAAAAGATACTCTATTGTTTCATTCATTACTAACTACGCTGATACCATTTCCTGATGAACCAATGATTAGTACACGATACAGCAATGAATTAGAATGCGGAACATATTATTGGCGTGTAAAAGCAATAGCCAAAGACTCCGTTGTGTCTGACTTGTGGGTATTTACAGTTTGTGCTCCGAAACCAATTGCACCTCAACTAAAATTACCTGAAAACAACTCAGCAAATGTCTCAGTCAAAACATATTTTGAATGGTTTCCCTCAAAATATGATACTTATGCTGAAGCTGAAACTAAGTATATCTTGCAGATTTACCCGAAGGATAATCCTGACAAGCTGATTTTTGAATCGGAACCAATAAAAATTCTAAATTTTCAACTAACAACTCCTCTTCAACCAGCAAATAGATATATATGGCGGGTATGTGGCAAAAATGGTGAAGTTTTGGGTGATTTCTCAGAATTTTGGGAGTTCACAACAATGCCTCTACCTGATGCCCCAAAATTATTATTGCCTGAGGACGATGCAATGGAGGTAGAATTAAACCCAAGATTCCGATGGGAAAGAGTGCAAATTGCTAATAATTATCATCTGCAAATCTGTAAAGATGCTAACTTCGGCGATATTACTTATGAAAAAGAAGAAATAACTTGGATAAGCTACAACTTACCGATAAATCTTGAACTAGGAGTTAAATATTGGTGGCGAGCAAGGGGTTATAATGAAGGGGGTTTTGGAAATTGGAGTCAAATTTACTCATTTACGACAACAACAAAAGTCTGTATTCAAGAATATGATTTTCAATCATTTGATTTTGAGATTATGCCAAACCCAACCACTAATCAAACAATCAAAATCAAATTAAGAAATGAAAATCAGGATGATTTTACTTTAAAAATTTACAATGATTTAGGTGAATTGGTTTATTCCAGGAATTATACGATAAACAACAATAATTTTGAAATTGAAATTTCATCTGAATCATTTAGCTCAGGTATATACTATATAAAACTTGACAATTACCCGAACTCGGTTACTAAAAAGCTAATATTAGCAAAATAATAGTGTAACTATTCTTTTTTGCGTGTAAAACTTGCGAGTCTCATACAAATGAGGTCTTGCAGGTTTTCAGCAGAACTTATTGGGGCAGTAAAATTCATAATCATTATGCAAAAAGCCAATGGTTCATCGTCTCGTGTCCAGACGTAGCCCGCTAAATTGGAGATATTATTGAGTGTACCAGTCTTTGCTTTGACTCTGTTTTCAGCAAAAGAACGACTCATACGCCTTGCAAGCGTACCAGCTTTATTCGGTTCGGCTAAAGATTTTATTAAAATCTCACTCTCAGCAGAACGATAAATATATGATAACAAACTGACAACAGATTTAGCAGATAATAAATTATATCGCGAAAGCCCCGAACCATCAACAATAGAAATTCTCTCGGGATCAATTCCAATTCTCGAACAGAACTTTTTTACATAATTTATACCAACATAAAAAGAACCTTCGCCCACCTTTTCTTTAGCTATTGTTTTTAAAAGCAATTCAGCACCAAGATTATGGCTATGTTTATTAATCTTAGTGATTATATCATCAAGTGGTGGAGATATATATTCGCACAGTGGTATCAATTCGTTATAATTTATTCTATCAAATAGTTGATTTACGTCCGTTAAGATGCCTCTAAATCTAATATTTCTTCTTATAAGAGCTTCTTTAAGGAAATTGATAAAATAAAGTGGTGCATTATCAATTGTTACTTCCACTTCAATGCTGGAATTTTTCTTAGATGTATCGAATACAATTGCACCTGAAAGTTCGATAATATTTGTCTGTGGTTCGCGGTATTTTACAATACCTCTTGAAAATTCCTTATAGACAGTATTCACATTATTTATGATTTGCACAAAATTATTTTCGGGATAAATGTAATATTTTGCTGGTTTATCAACACTATCAGCAGGTTTGATAATAATTTTTACTTTATTATC
>JBBISM010000107.1:7821-8837 GCA_037441245.1 Ignavibacteria bacterium
ATAATTGTCATCAAAAAAAATATGGTCGGCAATAATATTTCCTCTGATTGAACGAATACCTATTGAATCTAACTTCCAAGCCCATTCGTCGAAAACACTAATCGGGTCATCTATATATAATTCAGAAATAGTTGGGTCTCCACTTCCTTTTATGATAATATTACCAACAAATTCACCATTAGACAGCAAATTTCCATCAAGAAACATCTGCGTTTTATAGCGATAATCTTTACCCAAATAATGAATAGCAGAAGCAGTTGTCAATAGCTTCAAAATAGAAGCTGGAATACAATTTTTAGATTCTTCGCGTTTATAAATGATTTCACCATTATCAAGAGATTGAATTAGAATGCTTATCGTGGCTCCTGCAAAATCGGGATTATCTATGATATAGTTTATATCTTGTTTTAGTTCTTCTAAAGGAGGTATGCGAAGAATTTTTGGTTTTAATGTATCGGGCTTAACTATTTGTGAATAAATAGAAATGCAGGCAATTTGAAAGAAAATTGCTAATAAGATTGCATAATTTACTATTTTGCTATTCACTTTGCTTCAAAAATCATCTTGATAATTACAAAAATATAGATAATTATTTATTTTTTTCAATATAATCACTAAAAAATCGTCGTATAACAATTTATGAAAGACAAATAGTTGAATTAATATTTTTTATCAAAATTTGGGATTGAATATGACTGATAATGAATCTTCAATTCACGAGTATGAATACAAAGCTGAAATGAAGCAATTGCTCAACATTATCATTAATTCATTATACACCAACCCCGATATTTTTTTAATAGAATTAGTTTCCAATGCTTCAGACGCACTGAATAAACTCCGATTTCTAAACCTAACTGATAGTGAAAATTTTCCGGTATCCAGTCAATACCAAATTTCCATTAACTTGGATAATGAAAATGCTACTTTTAGCATAGACGATAGTGGTATTGGAATGACCGAAAATGACCTGATAAACCGCATAGGAACAATTGCAAGCTCAGGCACTTTAGGTT
>JBBISM010000108.1:0-8792 GCA_037441245.1 Ignavibacteria bacterium
GCATATTCTGCCTTTACAATTAATTCAGCTCTTTCTGATCTGTATTATTCGCTATCGGGTGGCTTAAATGGATTAGCCGGACCATTGCATGGTTTGGCAAATCAAGAATGTCTTGGATGGATAATCGAGACTATGGAGAAATTCGGTGGTGCCCCAACTGAAGAACAGCTTGAAAAATTTGCTTGGGATACATTAAACTCTGGTAAAGTAGTTCCCGGTTATGGTCACGCTGTATTGAGAATAACAGATCCAAGATTTGACGCATTTTTAGCATTCGGTAAGAAATATATGCCGGATGATCCCGTATTTTTGACTGTCGAAAGAGTGTTCAATACAGTACCAAATGTTTTAAAGCAAGTGCAAAAGATTAAAGACCCTTGGCCAAATGTTGATGCTGGTTCGGGCGCTTTACTATATCATTATGGAATGACTGAATTTAGCTATTATACAGTACTATTTAGTATTTCGAGAGCAATGGGTATCTGTTCGCAAGCTGTTGTAGCACGTGCTATGGGTTATGCGATTACAAGACCAAAATCCTTGCCGACAGCTAAATTTAAAGAATTAGTTGGGGCAATATAGAATAAAATGGGATTGTATCAAAGAAGTATTTCTGATAGTAATCGTCATTGACTCGCAAAAGTTAATCTAACTCGGATGCGGTGTTGGGGATTCCCAATTTCTCGTGAATGATATACTTATAATTGTGATACAACCCCAATATTTCATAGACATTTAAATCAATGTGTTTTATAAATATGGAGTAATTTATGAAGATAACCGTTATTGGTGCGGGGAATGTTGGCGCAACGACAGCTCAACTTTTAGCAAATAGCGAATTAGCAAATGAAGTTTATCTTGTAGATATTCTCGAAGGAATACCCGAGGGCAAAGCCCTTGATATGTATGAGTCAATGCCAATCATTGGTTCCGACACAAAAGTATTTGGTACAAATAGCTACGAGTTAACAAAGGATTCTGATATCATCATTCAGACAGCCGGATTAGCTCGCAAACCCGGTATGAGCCGTGATGACTTGCTGGTGAAAAATGCTGAAATTGTGAGTTCTTGTATCGAACAAGCATTTAAATATTCGCCAAATGCCTATTATCTAATTGTATCTAATCCATTAGATGTTATGACTTATGTTGCAATGCAGATTACTAAGCTATCAAGACAAAAAGTGTTCGGTATGGCTGGTATTTTAGATACAGCGAGATTTAGATCGTTTATCTCAATGGAACTCGGTGTTTCAATGCAAGATATTCAGGCATTAATTCTTGGTGGTCACGGCGATACAATGGTGCCACTTGTTAGATATACAACTGTAGCTGGAATACCCATCACTGACCTTATTCCAACCGATAGATTGAATGAAATAGTTGCAAGAACCGCTGGTGGTGGTGGTGAAATAGTTAAATATTTGAAAACCGGAAGTGCTTATTATGCCCCATCTGCCGCTGCAGTACAAATGGTTGAAGCAATTGTTAACGATCAAAAAAGAATTCTGCCTTGCTCGGTCTTATTGCAAGGCGAATATGGTTATAATGACATAGTATTAGGAGTACCTGTGATTTTAGGTAAGAATGGTATGGAAAAAGTTATTGAATTAAACCTGAATGAAGATGAAAAAGCACTTTTGAAAACGTCTGCAGAACACGTTAAAAATACTATTGATGAAGCCATGGCATTGATAAACAAATAAAATGGAATATCAGGAAGTTAAAAAGCCCGGCTATATAAAAAACCGGGCTTTTTTTATCGGGGGTAAAACGGAGATATTAGTTATGAAATTTAGTCCCTTTTACTATTAGATGGCAAATTGTTGGGTCCAAATCTGTATCAAAGTGCTTATTCAACCAGTTGACAAGATATGCATTTGTTAATAATTCTTTTAGGTCATTAATTTCTTTGATATTTAATTTGCTCCCATTTTCATAATTTATCTCGTAAAAATTTTGCTCGAAAAGTTTATCCACATAGACTTTAATAAAGAATTCAGCTTTTTCAATATCTAGAATTTTAGGCTCTGATTCACTTGGAATTAAATCAACTTCAGGCATTGTCAATATTAAGTTTTCGATTATGTTCTTCATTTGTGCCTCTTTAAAATATCAACAAATAACTAATGCAAAATTATAGTTTGAGTATCACTGTGCAATTAGTAGAATTACTGAATTATCTCACAAAAAAAAATAAATTTTTGAGATTTCTCGATTAAATGACATAATTTTGTAAAAAATAGCTCTATTTAATGATGTTAATTAGATATTCTGATGAATCACGAAAATGTACAAATAAAAAGCTCATATCTATCGAAAGATATGAAAATTTCAATTTATGGTCATTTTGGCACTATACTATTATTATTCCCAGGTACAAAGGATTCTGTAGAAGAAAATGAGGAAATGGGTCTAATAGATTCAATATCTCAATTCATCAAATCGGGAAGGATTAAAGTATATTCTGTCAGTTCAGTCAATTTCGAAAGCTGGCTAAATTACGAAATTGAACCAGAAAAGCGTTCAAAACGGCATTATGAATATGATAGATTTTTGATGGAGGAAGTTGTTCGATTGATTTATGAAGATAGTGGTGGTGCTGTACCAATTGTTACTTGTGGTTGTGCAATTGGAGCTTTCCATGCTGCTAATTCATATTTCAAGCGCCCTGACCTGTTTCTTGGGACAATAGCTATGAGTGGAACTTACAATATTCACCATTTCAGTGGTGATTATTTTGATGAAAATTGCTATTTTAACTCCCCCGTGCATTATTTACCAAATTTAACAGACAACTACTGGATTTCTTTTCTACAGAACCGTCATCATATTTATCTTTTGTCTGGTTCTGGCGAAAATGAATATCCCCAGAATTCTATTCATTTAGCCGAAATTTTAAAACACAAAAATATCCCCTATCATTTAGATATCTGGGGTAGAGAATTTGGCCATAATTTTAATACCTGGAATAAAATGTTACCGACGGTAATAGGAAACATATTATAACAACAGGTAAGCTTTGATAAAAGCATCAATATCACCGTCCATTACGGATTGAATATCAGAAGTTTTATATTCACTGCGATGGTCATTGACCATTGTATATGGTTGGAAGATGTAGGAGCGGATTTGGCTTCCCCATTCAATTTTCATCTTTTTACCCTCTATATCAGCTTTTGCTTGCTCTTCTTCCTCTTTTTTCTTCTGATATAGACGAGATTTGAGCATTCTCATAGCTTGTTCTCTATTCTGGAACTGGGAACGTTCTTGCTGACAGGAAACCACTATACCCGTGGGAGTATGTCTTAATCTAACAGCAGTCTCGACTTTATTTACATTTTGTCCTCCTTTCCCGCCAGAACGAAATGTTTCCAGTTCTATATCAGCAGGGTTGATATCAATACTTATATCATCATCAACTATAGGATACACATAAACAGAAGAAAATGAAGTATGCCGGCGAGCATTCGAATCGAATGGAGAAATTCGAACAAGCCTATGAACCCCATTTTCGGTCTTAAGGTAGCCATAAGCATAATCGCCAATGACTTCGAGCGCTGCAGATTTTATACCAGCACCATCACCATCAAGACTATCTATTAGTGAAACTTTATAATTCTTTCTTTCAGCCCAGCGGATATACATTCTCAAAAGCATTTGAGCCCAATCTTGAGCTTCAGTTCCGCCTGCTCCTGAATGAATAGTTATAATTGCAGAATTTTTATCATCTTTGCCGGAAAGTAGCTTTTTTATTTCGAGGTCATCAAGTAAAGCTTCAACTTTTTTCTGTTCCAATTCGATTTCACTCTCATAGCTGGCATCATTGACCTCTTCAGCAAGTTGAATAAGAGCTTCGGTATCACCGATTGCATTATCAACAAATTCCCATTCTCTTATCCATACTTTGATATCAGAAATTTCTTGCATTGTATTTTTTGCAGTATTCTGATTGCTCCAAAATGATTCAGATTCTGATTGCTGTTCTAATTCATTGAGCTTTTGAATTTTTCCGTCAATGTCAAAGAAACCTCCTGAGTTCCTTGATTCGGATTTTTAAATTCTCAATTTTTTCTTTTTGTGGTTCAAACATAATTTTCGGGACCTCTAATTATCTGACGTGTTATTGACGATATTATAAATTGATAATTTTATTAAAAAAAAAATAAAAAATCAGTATAGTTTGGTATTTCAATTGAAAATCTTTTTGAATAAATTGCAATCATTATTATTAACGATTAGAGTTAAAAATGAAAATTGTATTACTTCTTAAGCTAGTAATCTTGTTTTCCTGTATTTCGAGTATTTTATATTCCCAACCAAAGCTTGAATTTGAGGGTGGAGATAACCACGATTTTGGTGAAGTATTAGTCGAAAATGCTCCATTTTTAGCTACAATCAAGATTATGAATGTTGGAACCGAAGATCTCAAAATATTTGATTTGGAAAAAGATTGTGGTTGCACTTGGGTTCCGTTGGATAAAAATTTGATATCACCTGGGGATTTTGCATTGATAAATATTAGACAAACATTCCCTGTTACAGGCAATGTTACTAAAGTTTTAACATTTCATACTAATGACCCCGATAAACCACAATCATCTTTCTACATTTATGCAAAGGTTAGTTCGTTATCGAATGTAAGTAGCCTACTTTTCGATTTTGGTGAAATCAAAATTGATGAAACAGCCAAAGCTGTAGTCGTTTTAAAAAATACAAAAGAATTTGATGTCCGCATAATTAAAATTAAAAATACAAATCCTTCGATTGAACTCAACATAAAAGACGGTGCAAATATACCAGCCAATAGTGAGATAAAAATTGAAGCAACTTATAAACCTCATTCAATCGGACATTTTAATGAGCCAATATACTTGCTAACCAATGATAAGGATATGGGCAAGGTAATGATTAATACAAATTGCAGGGTAGTACCTAAGACTGTTAGTAATAAATAATCTCAAAAGATATCATTTGAGTTCGCCAACTTCGATGATTCTAATATAACCGTGCAGTTTGGAACAAGCAAATAAAAAAGATTGTTTTGCGTCGAAACAATTGAAGAGTATTGATTGATAATATTGGAAGTTTTAAATGGAAGGAAATTTTTCAAATAGAGTAAATGATGTCATTCGACTTAGTCGTGAAGAAGCATTACGTTTAGGCCATGATTATATTGGAACTGAGCATTTGTTGCTTGGAATTATTCGCGAGGGTGAAGGTATTGCTGCCAAAATTCTAAAGCATTTAGGAGTTGATCTCTATCGCTTAAAAAAAGGAATCGAAGACACTGTAAGAATGTCAAATTCGACAATAACAATTGGCAATATACCTTTAACCAAACAAGCAGAAAAAGTACTAAAAATAACTTATCTCGAAGCGAAATTATATAAATCAGATGTCATTGGAACAGAACATTTGCTATTATCTTTGCTCAGAGATGAAGAAAATATTGCAGCCCAAATTTTAGCACAATTTTCTGTGTCCTATGAAAATGCCAGACGTGAATTAGACAATATCATAAGCGGGAAACCATCTCCCAATCCTAAATCGAGCCAATCAGGACTGAGAGTAAAACATCAAAAAGAACGAGTAAAAACTCCAGTCTTGGATAATTTTGGTAGAGATCTGACAAAGTTAGCTCTTGAAAATCAACTTGACCCAGTTATTGGAAGGGAAAAAGAAATAGCAAGGGTATGTCAAATACTTTCGAGAAGGAAGAAAAATAATCCAGTATTAATCGGAGAACCAGGAGTTGGCAAAACAGCAATAGTAGAAGGTTTAGCCCTTAAAATAGTGCAAAAAAAAGTTTCCCGTGCTTTATTCGATAAACGAATTGTTACACTCGATTTAGCCGCTTTAGTAGCTGGCACCAAATACCGAGGACAATTCGAAGAGCGAATGAAAGCTGTTCTCAATGAATTAGAAAAAGCAAAGGACGTAATTCTTTTCATAGATGAATTGCATACTATAGTCGGTGCTGGTGGAGCTTCAGGTTCTCTCGATGCTTCAAATATGTTTAAACCAGCTTTAGCAAGAGGGGAAATTCAATGCATTGGTGCAACAACTCTTGATGAATATCGCCAATATATAGAAAAAGATGGTGCCTTGGAAAGGCGATTCCAAAAAATTTTGGTTGAAGCCCCTTCTGTTGAAGAAACCAAAATTATTTTGAATAACATCAAGCATAGCTATGAGGAACATCATAGTGTTGCATATTCTGATGAAGCGATTGAAACCTGCGTCAGGTTAACCGAAAGGTACGTTAGCGATAGGAGTTTCCCCGATAAGGCAATTGATGTATTAGATGAAGCAGGAGCAAGAGTTCATTTAGCAAATATAGTTGTTCCAAAAGACATTTTGAATTTTGAAAAAGAAATCGAGAAAGTAAGAAATCAAAAAAATTTGGTAGTTAAGCAACAGAATTTCGAAGATGCGGCAAGACTTAGGGACTTAGAGAAAAAATTACAAATCGAATTAGAAAATGCAAAGGCTGATTGGGAGGTGCAATCAAATGATAAAGTATTTCCTGTAACAGATGAAGATATTGCAGATATTGTTGCAATGATGACAGGCATCCCTGTTAACAAAATTGCTGAGAGCGAATCTCAAAAACTGTTGAATTTAACCGATGAACTCAAGAAATATGTTGTTGGTCAAGATGAAGCAATTGAGCTTATTACAAAAGCAATCCGAAGAGCAAGAGCAGGATTGAAAGACCCATCTCGACCGATTGGTTCATTTATGTTTCTCGGACCAACCGGTGTTGGTAAAACTGAATTGGCAAAAGCTTTAGCAAAAGTTATGTTTGATTCTGAGGATGCACTTATTCGAATTGATATGAGCGAATATATGGAAAAGTTCTCCGTATCAAGATTTGTTGGTGCTCCTCCTGGGTATGTCGGTTATGAAGAAGGCGGTCAATTAACCGAAAAAGTGAGACGAAAGCCGTATAGCATCATTTTGCTCGATGAAATCGAGAAAGCCCATCCCGATGTATTTAATGTCTTGTTGCAGGTTTTCGATGATGGAATTTTAACTGATGGGCTCGGTAGGCGGGTTGATTTCAAGAATACAATTATCATAATGACCTCGAACGTTGGTACAAGAGATATTAAAGCTGGCGGAAAGATCGGATTTTCTGAGCAAACACCCGAAAGCGATTATGAGAATTTGAGAAATACAATTGAAGAATCAATAAAAAGATTATTCAACCCTGAATTTATCAATAGGATTGATGATTTCATTATTTTTAGAAAACTCGAGAAGAAGCATATCTATTCCATCATAGACATCCAACTCAATGAACTTATGGAAAGATTGAAAATAAATAATCTCTCTTTGGCTCTTTTACAAGAAGCCAGAGATTTTCTTGTTGACAAGGGATTTGATGAGAAGTTTGGTGCAAGACCTCTCAGAAGAGCATTACAAAAATACGTTGAAGATGAATTAGCTGAAGAAATGCTGAAAGGTGAACTCGCTCCAGGCAGTAAAGTTATTTGTCAATTCGATGAAGAAAAGAAGAAGATAATTTATGAAATTCATGTTGATATAAAGCAATTGGACGAGAAAAAATTCGACCCACCTCTATTAACCCCTTCTAATATAACTGAACTACCTGAAGAAATTGAAGAAAGTGCAGAATAAATAAAAAAACGCCGGCGCAAGCGTTTCCGTGATTTCCATTTCCTATGGGTGAAGGGTCATTAGGATTTGATTGATCATAAGGAGCGGCAAAATTACTTCCATTAAGTCTTAATTGTCTTGCATTCGGCAAATCAGGATGATCGGGAGTTACGCCTTCGTCAAGAACAGCGATTATTATATCTTCATTTCCCCTTGTTATATTCCAAGCCTCAGGCGCATCTATATCGGCATCGGTGGTTCCGGTATGTCCGTCGTTAAATTCCTGCCCTACATTATGGCAGGTAATTTGCATATTAAAGTATTCGTCATTTGGGAAATATCTATATGGCACAACTTCGCTATAAAAATTTGGCTCAACATACTCAAACAATCCCTCTTCATAATACTAGTTGGCAATAACAATCGTATTCGAGTCTCTGGCTACTTCAATTATTTGGGATAATTCTGTTTTCTCGACAACCAAAGTATTATATTTCTTGTGAAGCTCCTCTAATTCTTCATCTGTAGTGCTCGATAAGGGCTTAAATAAGATTTCATCTGTTAAACCTAACTCGCCGCCGCCCTCGGCGAGATAATAAAAATATATGGTTTTTATATCTTTGTGGTTTCGTAACGACTCCATTATAGATTTAGCTTTTTCCTTTGTACTGTGTATGAAATACACGCTGCCATTGCTTGTTATTCTTTTGACTTCATCGGTAGCTAAACTGCTGGAGTAATTGCTAATGAACTCGCTCTCATCCTTTACTTCTTTGCCTTTTTCAAACTTGATGAGCAGTTTATTCTCTATCGGCGTCAGCTTAATTTTATGGTCACCGGCATAGTAAAATGTCGTGTCCTGACTGTTTGCAAGGACGGTAAAAAATAAAAGAATAGACAAAATTATAAGAATGTGTTTCATTTATTTATCTCCTGAATTGTTTTTTCGATTAGATTTCTGAGTTCGACATTTTCTTTTTTAAGTTGGATAATATATAAAGTCAATTCCTCGATTTTTTGTAAAAGAGATATTTGGAATTTACCAAGTTCGATGCCATTTTCATTAACTTCATCCGCTGATGGAATACCAGGCAATCTCTTATATTTTGAAAGATCTGAAAAATACCAATTTTTATTCTAATTTCCAAATTCTTTTTCATTTTTTT
>JBBISM010000109.1:0-8586 GCA_037441245.1 Ignavibacteria bacterium
AAGGGGATTCGAACCCCTACTGCCAGCGTGAAAGGCTGGTGACCTAACCATTAGTCTATGGGGCCAAATGGTTAAGAATATAAAATACAAAATTAAGAATTTTTATCATAACAAAAAAATGAGATTATGGCTGAAAAAGGAAAACAAAAAGCAATTTTAGTCGGTATAACTGGAGGGTTTCTATGTGGTAAGACGACAGCAATCAACCATATTAAAAATTTAGGTTTTCCTATTCTCATATCAGATATGGTTGCCGAAGAATTAATGGAAAACGATAGTCAAGTTCGTAACTTATTGATTTATGCATTTGGGAATGATATTTTTAATGAAGATTCAAAATTGAGAAAGCAGTGGTTGGCCGAAATTGTGTTTGGTGATAGTGAGGATAATCGCCAGAAATTGATGAAATTGGAGCAAATAGTGCATCCACGAGTGATTGATTACTTGATGCAGAAAATTGAAGAATTAGATAATCAAGGGCATAGATTCATCTTTGTAGAATCTGCATTAATTTACGAGGCGGGTTTAGAAGAGGTTTTTGATTATGTGATTACAATTCATTCAGAACAAGAAAATATTATTCGCAGGGCTATCGAAAGCGGAAAATATACAACCGAGCAAGCAATTCGAAGATTGAATTCGCAAATGACAATATCAAAAAAGATTGAACTTAGCGATTTTGCAGTTGCGAATAATAACACAAGCGCTGAGTTAATCGAACATGTAGATTGGGTCGTGAATATAATTAAACAAGCACATAATTTTTAAATTTCTATTGGATATATTGTAATTATATTTCTCTTTAATAAATTGCAAAAAGATAAGTTCAACTATTAATAAAAGTGGAGTGAGTTATGCAGTTATATGTAGATACAGCTAATATTGAAGAAATTAGAGAATGTGCTCGTCTGGGATTTGTTGCTGGAGTAACTACTAATCCAAGTTTACTTGCAAAGGAAGACCCCAATGTAGATATAAAAAAATTAATATTAGAAATTTATGATCTAATTGGTGGACATCTATCCGTTGAAGTAATCGCAACAGATAGTGATGGTATGATTAAAGAAGCAGAGGAGATAATTGAATGGTTCCCAGAGGCAACAATTAAAATACCAATGATACCTGAAGGATTGAGAGCCGTCAGATATTTAAGCCAGAAAAATATTCCGACAAATGTTACATTAATATTTAGTCCGACTCAAGCATTAGCAGCCAATAATGCTGGTGCAACGTATGTATCCGTATTTATGGGCAGATTAGATGATTCGGGTAATGATTGTTTGTATGTGCTTTATGATATTTGTGATATTTGGGATAATTATGGGTTTGAATCTCAAATTATTGCAGCTTCGGTTCGGAATCCGATTCATATAATTGAATCTGCAAAAGCGGGAGCAGATATAGCAACCGTACCATACAAAGTTTTGATGCAGTCACTGAAGCATCCATTGACTGATTTGGGTTTGAAAGCTTTCTTAGCTGATTATGAAAAGATGCTAAGTTTAAAAACAGTTTAGTATTCAGTAAGAAAGAAATTGGAAGAGCAAATCACTGTTGAAGATGTTTTATTTGCTTATAGAATTGGGTATTTTCCGATGGCTGAGCCCGATGATGGAAAGATATATTGGCATTGCCCCGAACCCAGAGCAATCTTCAACATTTACGAAATAAAACCACCAAAATATATTCAGAAATTTGTGGCTGATAGAAATATTAGGTTTACTATCAACCAAGATTTTGAATTTGTTGCGCGTAGCTGTGCTAATAGGGAAGAAACTTGGATTTCGGAGGAAATTATCAAGGTCTATATTGAGCTAAATAAAATGGGTTTCGCTCATTCGGTCGAAACAAGGCGAGATGATAAAATCATCGGGGGTTTATATGGAGTTGCTATTAACGGGGCTTTTTTTGGGGAATCAATGTTCAATCTCATACAAAATTCATCAAAAGCTGCTTTTTATTATTTAGTAGAATGGTTGAAATCGAGAGGATTTTTACTTTTAGATTCGCAATACATAAATGATTTTACAAAAAAGTTAGGCGCAATTGAAATAAGTAAAAATCAATATTTGAAACTGCTTGCTGAATCTTTAAGATTAAAATGCACATTTATTTGATAAAGTATATTTTTTTTATTAATAATTACATTTTATATTGAATATTATCAGAGTAAAAATATAATGAAATTTCGAAAATGAAATTAGATTCCAAAATCTATTTGCTAATTTTAATAGCAATATCAATATGTGGATGCACACTGCCGAGAACAACATCAAAGACGGTAATTTGTCCTGAACCCGAGCAAAATTGTAGGCCTGAGAAATGGCGTGGCTTAGCTTTTGATACCTCTGTAATTGGAAGCCAAATAAAAGGTTGGTATTATAAAATTGAACCAGTACATCAACTCAATTCTCCAGAGAATGAGTGGAGTATATCTTTTATTGATAGTAAAAGAGCTGCCTTTATGTATGACGAAAGCGAAACCCAGAAGATGATAATTGTCCGAATGATTCGCCCAAATAAATTTACTCACGAATCTGGTTTGCATATTCCCTTCGAAGGGCATACAGGACCAATTTCGGTGCAAGGCAAAAATATAATGTTTTCTGCGGTGCCTGATATACCTATCGAAAAACGTATGAGAATGTTCGAAGAAATAAGCGATACGACAATTGAACAGTATGAGTCGAGTTCAGTATATCGAACATCCACCGTGGATGATGCAAATATTGAGATACTATATAAATTACCTTATGAAGGAATAGTTGGTAATTCACGAATATTTTCTGCAGTTATCGAATCTAACCGCCTTACAAATGTAAAGCTTTTAGGAAATGATATAAATCGTGGTTTTTATAGCTGGGAATCTCAGCCCGCTCTTTCTCCTGACGGTAAAGTCTTTTTCTTTGTATCTGACCGTAAGGGAGGGATTGGTGGCACTGATATTTGGTTTAGCGTCAATATTAATGGACAATGGTCTAATCCTATAAATGCCGGGGATAGTATAAATTCAAGATGTGATGAACTGAGCTCATTTGTAACAAAAGATGGCAAAAAGTTGCTTTTTTCTTCAGCTGGACATCAAACCGTTGGTGGTTATGACATATTTTCAGTCGAAATCTCCAATGAGTTTTGGTCTGATGTGAAAAGTGGAAATATTGAAAAACTAATGAATAACCGTAGATATTTCAGAAGTCTTCAAAATCTACGAGCCCCATTAAACACTGAATTTGATGAATTGTTCCCATTTTGCCCGGGCGATTGCGATTCGATAATTTATTATAGCTCGAATCAGGGAGAATCTGGGGCTTCAATTGTTCAAATGCGTGGGGGATTTGATTTATATGTCTGTTATAAAGAGCCATCCCCTTATGTTATTGCCAAAACAAGAAAGACACAAGAAGGAGTTGAGATTGAATTCGACCCGAAAACCCAGGAACCAAAATTAAAACAGCCAGAATATAAACCCCCAGAAAAATATACTTTACGAGGAACAGTTATTAACAAAACCACTACGATACCTGTTTCAGATGCTGATGTTACAGTTACAGAAATACCCAGCAACGAAATTTGGACACAGACCAAGACTGATGACCGGGGGAAATATAAAGTCGAACTCGAAAAAGATAGAGAATTCGAAATTACTGCACAGGGCAAGGATCTTTTTTTCGATTCATTCAAAATGCGGGTTGATAGCGATGACCCTATTAAAGAAGTTACGCGCGACATTTATATACCCGAAATTTTCAATTTGAGAGTAAATTTTCCATTAGATGACCATAGTAATCCATACAGGTTTATTATTGATTCATTAGGAATTGAGACTAATCGAACCTGGCAGGATGAGATTGATTTATTAGCAAAAAATATTATTAATTCAAAAGATAGAATTCAAAAAGTAATCCTTGTTGGGCATACCGATTATCTTGGTAGTGTGGAATATAATAAACGATTGGGACAAAGGCGAGTTGATTTTGTAATTAACGAATTAGTTAAAAGAGGGGTACCAAAGGAATTGCTTGAAGGGAAATCTGCTGGTAAATTAGAACCGTTAACAAAAATGACAGGCGAAGATGAAAATTTGTATAGAAAACGCTTGCGTAGGGTAACATTAGAAAAAGTTTTAAAGAGCTGAAAATGACACCACTGAAGTACTTTTTATGGTTATTAATCTTATTTTTAGCTTTTTGCTTGGGCTTGGCTCTTTATGTAAATAGTGTCGTTTCATACGGACTGCCTTCACTCGAACAACTCGAAAACCCGAAACAGAATTTGGCAACTCGTATTATTAGTAGTGACGGTATGCTATTAGACCATTTTTTTATTGAGAGGAGAGTAAATTTACCATTAGACAGTGTACCAAAAGATTTCGTAAACGCTTTGATAGTAACTGAAGATAAATATTTTTATAGTCATTGGGGAGTATATATAGAAAGAATTTTCAAAGCTGCAATTAAGAATATTTTTGCTGGAAAAGTTCAAGAGGGAGCTTCTACAATTACTATGCAGTTAGCTCGAAATCTGTTTGGTTATAGTGAAAATACATTAGAAAGGAAAATTCGAGAGGCATTTACTTCAATTCAAATTGAAAGGACTTATACAAAAGAAGAAATACTAGAAATGTATATTAATACGGTAGCATTTGGTCGAGGTGCCTATGGGCTTCAAGTTGCATCGAAAATTTATTTCGATAAGAACCCTTCTGAGCTTACAACTGCTGAATGTGCTTATCTTGCAGCATTATTAAAAGCACCAGAACATTATAACGGTCTTGTAAACATTGATAAAGCTGTAGATAGAAGAAATCTTGTATTAACTCTTATGTCGAGACATAATTATATTACACCTGAGAAATATATTAAATCAATGGAAGAACCCATAAATATTGTAGCTGCTAAAAAAAGGGAACCATCTTATTTTGCTCCCCATTTTGTAGAAATGGTTCGGCAAAAGTTCAGTAAGGAGGATAATTCATTAATTGAATACGATCTTTATAGAGATGGATTGATTATTTATACGAGCATCAATTCAAAAATACAGCAATACGCAAATCAAGCAGTTGAAGAGCATTTATTAGAATTTCAAAAATTATTCGAGCAGAAATGGTCCTGGAATAAAAACATGAAATTGCTGGAAGATTTAATAATGAAGGCAATAAATAACCGCCCAGATTATCGCTCTGCAACAGGAGATAAAAAGAAACTGATAGAAAATAAGTTGCGAAATGACAAACAATTTATAGATTCTATAAAAAATACAGCTACAACAATTCAATCGGGCTTGGTTGTTTTGAATCCTTTTAATGGTGAGATATTAGCAATGGTGGGTGCTTCACCGAAGTTTATGAAGGAACATCGCGATGCAAAATATTCTCTTAATCACGCAACGCAAATTCGCCGACAGGCTGGCTCAGCTTTCAAACCATTAGTTTATGCTCTTGTCTTGGAAAAAGGCCTTACTCCAAATACTATGGTTGAATGCGGACCTTATAGTTACCGGATTCCTTCAACTGGTGAAATTTGGAGTCCAGGCGGAGGTGGTTGTCAAGCTGGCGAAAAGATAACTTTATACGATGCTTTAAGAAAATCAATAAATTCTGTTGCAGCAAGATTAGTCACCCAAGAAACCTCACCGATGGAAGTGGTTAATTTAGCCAAGCGTTTAGGGATTGAATCCAAATTATTGACTGTACCAGCTATATCCCTTGGGGCTGGAGGTGAAATTACTCCACTTGAATTAACTTCTGCCTTTGGAGCATTTCTAAATGAGGGGATTCATATTAAACCAAATTATATATATAAAGTTGAGGACAAATTTGGCAACACAATATTTGAAAGGAAGAAAGTTTTCATACATAGCCGAGCAATTAGTCCTGAGGCAACAGCTACTCTAACATTTATGATGAAAGCTGTTATTAATAGCGGTACTGGTTGGAGAGTAAAACAATTTTTGAAGGATTGTGATGCTGCTGGGAAAACTGGCACAACTAATGATTATGGCGATGCATGGTTTGTAGGCTATACTCCTGAATTAGTTGGTGGATGTTGGGTAGGGTTCGACGATCTAAGAGTTAAGTTTGGTCCTTATGGAGAAGGTGGGCGTGCTGCTGCTCCGATTTGGGGGAGATTGATGCAAAAAATTTATAATGATCCAGAATTAAATTTTAAAAAGAAAAAATTTGATTTGAGATATTATGATAAATACGATTCGCTTCATCAACAAACCTTTTTGAGCTATGATGCTAATACGGATATTAGACGTAATCAAAATAAGCCAAAATTAGACGAAGCCCATAATAATTATACATTTCCACAATTACCCAAACCAGGAAATATCAGGAATTAAACGATAAACGGTATGAATGACAGTAGAAAATATAATTTTATAAACGGTTCAAAACTTGAAGTCGGAACGATTTATTGTGTAGGGAAGAATTATCCTGAGCATATTAAAGAGATGGGAGATGGCGAACCAACTAAGCCAGTCATATTTATTAAGCCCCCATCTGCTTATATTCCTAATGGCAGTAGCATAATTCTACCATCTATTTCTAATAATGTGCATCACGAGGTTGAGCTTGTTATTATAATTGGGAAAGACGTGGCTTATATAAGCAAAGAAGATTATCAAAGCTATATTGCTGGGATAGCTGTTGGCATAGATGTAACGATGAGGGATATACAGTTACAAGCTAAGAGCAATGGTGAGCCTTGGGCAATTAGCAAAGGATTCAGAACTTCGGCTCCTATCTCTGATATCCTTCCTATCGAGTTATTAGGAAATATTGAACAAGAGTTTACCCTCGAGTTGTATGTAAATGATGAATTAAAACAGCGAGCATCAACATTAGAAATGCAATGGAAAATACCAGAATTAATTGAATATATATCCTCAATTTTTGACTTACGCTCGGGAGATGCAATATTTACAGGAACTCCATCGGGAGTTGGTAAAATTAATCGTGGGGATAAAATTCAAGCAAAAATTATAGGTTTAATAGAATTAAATGTAAACGTAATATAATTAAGAATGAAATTAAGTCCAATAAATATAGTGAATGCAATATGAAAAATTTTATCATTATTATATCAATTGTTGTAACAATAATAGTGAGTAGCTGTAATATTGGTATAACACGTCAGGAAACCGATGTTTATACAATCTCAGAACGAGATACTACCACACTATTTTTTGTTCAAAATGCACCAGGTAATCGTGATAATGGGGTGATATATCCTTCATCTCGTACATTCAAATCAAGCAGATATTTACTTCAACAAGATAGTATTGTTGATCGCTTCTATCCAGATTTTATAAGACTCGGTGCATTCGAATCAGTTGGTCTATTTTTAGGGGGCGACAGGGAACATTCGCTCGCAACTGGATTATTTGGAATATTTCACGATTTTGATAAAGATTATAAGATTTTTCAGGGTGAACCAGATAGAACTTTTGTTGGTGGAATTTATAGGTTTGGTATTGGAGAATGGAGATTAAGATGGTTCCGTGATGCAAAAAATTGGACTATTGGAACATCTATATATGAAGTAATAGCCCCAGAAGCACGTCTGGAGAAAATTTTAACAAGTGCTTTCCCACTTTACCTCAGGAAAAGATATTTTCTAAGCGAGGAAATTCCTTATGTATGCATTACTCCTACTATTGGACTGGGATACTATCCATCACAGTATGTGAATGCCTCAATTTCCTTAGATGTTGGTTCTATTGGTGGATTGAATTTACGAGCTTATGCTGGTTTAGCTGCTGGAAGCAATCCCAAAGATTCCTGGATGGTTCGAGATAGCCGAAATCCAGACGAAAGTCAATCATCCGTCTTTCCTTATGCTGGGATAGGTATTTCCTTCCTTGATTTTCTAAATATAGTACCCGAAACTTATACTGAATGGAAAGATCATCCACATTCAAGTTGGGATATTGGTATTCTACAATTCACAATGCTTAAAAGCGGGGAAAAATATACAGTATTTTCCGATACAACAAATGAAGCTTTTTTCAATGGTTTTTTGCTACGATTATTGAATGCCTCTGTAGCACTTCCGATAGATGTTTTATCATACAAATTATATGCTGGCACTTCCCTTCTTAATTTTGTTTTTTTGGGACGTGAAGCTTGGGGAATTGGTGTTTTACCCATTAGAATTGGTTTTTGGCAAACCCTTATCCAAGATGAATTATCTCTCGAACCATTTGCTGAGTATAACTATTATCCTTCTTCGATTTTCCATTTCGGAGCTAAACTGAATTTAAGGTTAACAGACCAAATCAATATAGGTTTCGCAGCAGGATATGCATCGGGGAAAACAGTTGAAATCATCGGAAATAATTTTGTTGATAATTTTGGCAATCCATTTGAGTTTTCCAATGGATATATAGGAGTGAACATTGGGATAATGGATAAAATATTTTTCTCACAAGATTTAAGATATAACAAAAACCAATGGAGAGATTGAAATGTTAAAAAATAGGTGCATCATTTTAGCCATTTTGATGATTATTATTCAATCTTGTGCATCCGAAAAATTTACATTGAACTATAACAATCAATATTCGATAAGTGGCTATATA
>JBBISM010000110.1:0-2253 GCA_037441245.1 Ignavibacteria bacterium
TAACCGTTACTGCTTGCAATGGAATAGATAAGACATCATAAACTGTTTGAGTCATTATTTCAACATTACAACTCATCCCCGGTCTTAATCTCTTCTCTTTCACTAGAATTCTGATTTTTATTTCAAAATTTGTAACTTGATCTTGTGTTCCCATTTGGCTTAATTTAGCTGAATGCCCTAATTCAACGACTCTTCCTATAAAAGTCCTGTCAGGAAAGGCATCAATCTCAATATTCGCTGAATCGCCAACTTTGACAAATACAATATCATTTTCATCAACATCAACAACCGCATTCATTAAGGTTAAATCTGAAATTCGCATTATCTCGGTGCCTTGCATTTGAGCTGTTCCGACAACTTTTTCTCCTTTCTCAACGTTAAGCTTGGTTACAACGCCCGTAATTGGTGCGAAAATTATTGTTCGGTCAGCACTTCTTTGAAATTGTTTCAATGTAGCCAAAGCTTGTTCGTAACGGGCTAAAGAAGCTAAATAACTCGATAGAGATTGGTCGTAGCCAGCTTTAATTCTTTCATATTCTTGTCTCGAAATAAATCCTTTTTCGAAAAGTTCGGTGTGCCTTTGCAATTCCGATTGCATCTTATCTTTATCTGCTTTACGAAAATTAATATCCATTCTTGCAGCATCTGCTGCCGCTTTATACTGTTCTAATTGTGTTTCTAATAAATCAGGTTTTATTCGAACGATAATTTGTCCAGTTCTTACGGAATCACCTTCTTTAACGTTAAGATAAATAATTTCTCCGCTAGCTTCAGATGTTATTTCAACTTCTGTTTCGGGCTGTATCCTGCCAATTGCGGTTACAGTTTGAGTTATTGTTTTCAAACTAACTTTTGTTGTCGTTACTTGTATTGGTTTTTCCTTTGTTGATTCAATAACTTGATAAACAACTGCTGCAATTATCAAAGAAAGTATTAATAAAATAACAATCCATTTTGCTTTGTTTTTTTTCTTTGCCATAAATGACCTTTATTTTTAGATTAATTCACTGTCTAATATATCTGTCTTCTTGAAAACTGCTGTTTTACAAATATAATCATGCAAAGCTTGTCTCTTAACCCCTAAGGTCGAAAGAAAACCTAATACAATTATCATTCCAGCAATATTACCAATTGCTTCAAAATAAACGATTGAAGTAATAAACGATAACAAACTAAAAAGATATGTTATGTGTTTTACTAAAAATCGAAATAACAGAGTTGTTATCTGAGCTTGTGTTCTATTGGCATTTGCAATCATTATGTTAAGTACCATTTTTCCTGGTGAGGCCGATAGAAATATTTCTGTTGACCAATATATAGGAGTTAAAATCAAAGTCAATATTGTTAATCTACTTGTTAGCTCCTTGAGTAGTGCTGGATTTTGCAGACTTTCGAAACCAATGATATTTTCTTTTATCCATTCAAAATCACCTGTAAATACCAAAATTGCGATGAACACAATCGCGAATAAAATAGTATCAATTAAATAAGCTAAAAATCTCAATCCAAATCCAATTCGATAACCAAATTCTGATTGATAGGGCTTTGATACATTCATTAATGAATAATAATAATCTTTTTGTTCAGTTGATAGATTATTAAAGCAATTAGTACAAATTTTTGGTGTTGTGAAGTAATAATGCGATGGATAATCATTTTGACAAATTTCACATTTCATAATAATCCTTTTGATATTAACTTTATTATAATATTCCCAGAATAAATAGAATATTTTTTTGTGTCTTTATATATATATACACGGAATTGAGTGTGTTTAATCGAGCGTTGATATATTGATTCGATGCTTGTAAGACCTCTGTCATTGTAGCTGCACCAACATTATGCCGTTCTTTTAGTGCCTCATAATTTTGTTGCGATGATTTGAGGTATCTTTTATTAGCTTCAATTTGTTTCTCCGATGACTCAAGATTATAATAAGCAATCTGAACATCTCTCCTAATATTCTGTTCAAGTTGGTTTAAATCTAATTCTACTTGGGTTAATCTAAGCTTTGCATTTTGAATATTCATATTTGTATTAAAATTTTCAAATATTGGGATACTCAGGTTTAAACCGAGAAAATATCTTCCATATTGTTCAAAATCTTGGAAGAAGTTGTTGCTCCACGACCAACCACCTTGGGCAGATACCCTAGGGAAATAGCCACTTTGAGCAATGGTCACTCCAGAATTGGCTCGATTGATTTCTATCAAAGTTCTTTGATAATCCTTTCTGTTATCAAAAGCAGTTTGT
>JBBISM010000110.1:2264-8524 GCA_037441245.1 Ignavibacteria bacterium
CTACCGATTCTCTTTCTAAAGTTGATAATCTCATTGTCTGTAATATCCTCGCTGATTGAATTATCAATGAATTGGTATGAGAGGTCTGGTTGCAATCCCATCGTTGCTAGCAGACTTGCTTTGGCTATATTCAAATCAGTCTCAGCCCTTATTACATCAAGTTCTTGACTTGCCAAATCAGCTTCTAATGCATAAACATTACTGATTGGTGTGATTCCTGCATTAAATAAAGCTTGGGTTTTTTCTAATTGGGCTTTTGTTAAAGTTATGTTCTCTTGTCTAATCTTCAATATCTGCTGATTTCTAATGACATCAATAAACTCATTGATTGTTTTCAATTCTACATAGCTTTGTATATAATTAGCATAGCTGACTGCTGATTCGTAGGTCTGTTTGGATTGATTATAATAAGCTTCTCTACTGAAACCATCGAAGATATCCATTACTGCAAAAGCTCCAATGCTATAAGAATTAGGTTCCTGCTTGCCTATTGTGATAATTTGCCCACCAACATTAACAGTTCTTCCCCCATCTGGATTAAGCAGTCTGCTATATCCCATATTAAATGAAACTGTAGGGAGGTAATTACCAAATGCTTTTGTAACATACGATGATGCGGTTTCGGTTTGAATTCGTGCAAGAATAACATCTGAGTTATTCATTTTGGCAATTTTGATACATTCCGTTAAAGTAAATACCTTTTGTTCCCCTGCATATTGCGATTTGATTGGATAATAATTAATAAATATTAAAAAAATCCAGAATAAATATGTTACAATCTTCATTTTGCTTTTCATAGCATTCAATTGATTAATAATAAGTTCTACGTATAGGTTTGGAAATAGTTTCATATTGAATTAATCTATTTACCTTCGGAAAATACTTCATAATTCGATTTTTTGCCATAGTTGTCAGTACATCTTACTTTGAATTCAAATTTCTCTTTTGGATTTTTTGGAACAATTTCAAAAAACTGTGAGTGTTCAAATTCGCTCGAAGGTGAACTTAAAGCTCCAAACTTTTGAAAATATTTTGCATTACCCTCAATTTCTAATAATTGAACTAAATTCTCTTTACCTTTATATAAGCCGAAGGAACGAGTCTCGAGCTTGACTTTATTAGGTCCATCAGAACCAATTCTAATAATTTTCGGTTCGGGAATTGATTTTATAATAATGTTAAATTTATCTCTTAGATTATTGTTGATATACCTCTCGAGTACGATTATTTTCCCAGTGTCGCTTGCATCAGGTTTGATAACAATATCACTAAAACCATCAGAAACAATTCTCTCACTCATACCATCGCGTATTATAGCTGATGTTGATAATCCACTGAGCAATGGTAAATTGGGTTTAATCACATAACTCATCTCAGGAAACATCTCGCTTGGGAAATCAGGTTGCTTTATCGGCTTAGCTACAACGTTAAATTCTGCCGATATCTTTTGACCATCGTATTTTCTGAACATTGCCAATTCGACTTTCATATTACCGCTAAAGGGGGTTCTACCACCAATAACGATGGCACTGCTTTTCAAATCAATAATCTCGGCTGTACCCCCGTTATTTTCGGGAGTTCGGATTATTTTCAATGGCAAAATTCTATTGACATCTCTACTCAATGTTCCATTAATAAATATTTGCTTTGACCAATTTTCATAAGCTATAGATTCGATTATATTTGAATAAGCAAGCAATTCCACAGGACGAATCGAGCTTTCACTAAATTGGGTGAGACCAATAGCATCACTTGTAGAATCAATAATATTTTCAGCTAAAACCCCTTGACTGCTAATAATATCTCTAACGAATAGAATATTCAAACTGAACTTTGTTCTCGATTTGACTTCATTGTTAAACTGATTATCAATGGCATAGGCAGTAACATCAACAATGTAGCTTTTATTTGAAAATTCATCAAATGTGGGTTGCCAATAAAAATATGCTGCATTTTCGGCTTTAGATTCAATCACTTTGAAAAATTTACCTGTATAATTGCCGTTGTCAATGACCGAAGTCAGTCCTATCTTTTGATCTTGCACAGTAAATTCCATTCTTATATTTCTAACATTACCCGTATAGAAAATGGTATTTACTGAATCAAAAGAAAGGATATTGATACCATTTGAATCTATTGATACTGTGCATAGAAGTGAAGTCTTTTCTAAATAGAGACTAAATGATTGCTCCAAAACTGTAGGTTGGAATTCATTGTTTGTTTCATTTTTATCTTTTTTCGAATCGGGGAGTAAAAACAATAACGCTGCTAAATACAGCACAAAATAGATGTCAATTTTTCTTGCTCTTCCGATTGTCATTTTATAAAAAAGTAAAAATTATTGATTTTTCTGTTTAATAATCAACTCGAGTTCAGTATTTCTTATAGTATCAATCATATCAGCCAATTGTATAATACCATCTTTAAATTTGACGAGTTCGTCATTAGTTTCTTTGAGAATTTTCACTAATTCTGGGTTTGGAGACGTGGCATTAGAAAGCGACACTCCCATTTCGTTGACTTTTTCAACCGATTCTTTTTGTACTGCAACTAATTCATTTACCCTATTAGATAATTCTTCCAATGTTAAAGCTGCAGAAGCGAATTCTTTGGCAATTTCTCCAATTTCAATTAGTAGTTCATCTTTCTCTTCATCAATATCAAATTTGCTTTTCAAAGAAATATCCTCTGAGGGAGAAAATAGCATTACGAAAAACATAAGTAGCAGCATTAATGCTTCGAATCCAACACCGAAAAGCACTATGTTATCATCAATGATATCACTGAAGCGTCGCAATCCTACAAGAACAAGCAATACCGCAGCTCCGAAATACACAAGCGAGTTTATTGTCGAAAAATAGTATCTATTAACAATTTCGCCAAGCCATAATCCTGTGCCACTGAAAAATCCTAAAGAATGCAGAACTTCGACCTTCAGTTTGGTATATTTTGTAATTTCTTTTGAATTAATACATAAACCCCAGAGCTTCAAAAGTGTTGTAATTGTTGAAAATTGCTTTTCAAAACGTAACTCCTTGAATAGCTGATGCAATAATAACCTTCCTTCAATTGAAGTTAATGTATTAATTGTCTTCATAAATCTAACTCCGGATTTTAAAAAGATTAAATAACCCAACAATCAAATATTAGCTAACCAAGCAGAAAGCATCGGACTAAAGTCATATGCATAACCTATAGATTGTCCTAATTTTGTGAAAAGTAGATAGAAAAAAGAAACAACCATAGCTGCACCAATTTGGATGGCAATTCCACTCTTTCTTCTAAGCGAAGCAAATGGTACTGCAAAAATAATTACAATTACGTTGGCAAAAGGGAAAGCATATCCACCATAATAATCAATTCTTTGACGCCTTACATCGCGCCCCCCCATCTCAAGCAAATTAATATAAGATTCGAGTTCGTCGAATGTCATTTCGTCAGGAGATTGTCTAATTGAAACGATTTGTTCATGAGTGAATGTAATTTCGGCACTAATTGTATCAAATTTATGAAATTTAAGCAATCCCCCATCAAATTCTCTAATCAAACCATTTACTAAAAGCCAGTTGGAGTTGGCTGTATCCCAAACTAATTTTTCTGCCTCGAATCTTTTGAGCAATCTTGGTTTTGACTCGCTTTCATAAAATTCAACAGAAACGTTCGAGCCATATTTATCTTCCGTATGATAAAAACCCATAATAATATTTTTTGTTGGGGCATCTCTAAAATACAAATTGTACAATGGACCGCCGCTGGGAGCCTTATTCATATATTGATTCTCAATTAATATTTTTTTCTGATTAACAATAGGAACAATCCAACCATTAAAATAGAGATGAATAACACTAATAACTAAACTGGTGAGTAGAAAAGGAACTATTAATTGATAGAGACTAATACCACCCGCCTTAAGAGCTGTAATTTCGTTATTAACGCTTAAATTACCAACTGAGAACAACGATGAAAGTAAAACTGATATTGGGGTTGTCAGTTTGACTATTTCTGGTAGAAAATAAATATAGTAATGTAAAATTACATCAATAGAAGCATTTTGGTCAAGAAAATCATCAAGATTTTCTAATAGGTTGACAATTAAAAAAACAGTACATAATGCAATTAATGAGAAAAATAGTGATAATAAAAATCTTTTTAATATGTATTTAGTTATAATTTTCAAAGTTTATCACTTACCTCGAAAAGAAAATAAAAAGCGAAACAAAGTTATCAATACAATATAGATAGTAACAGAAATAAAACTATATAATGCGGGCAAATAAAGATCTATATCCAAGTTTATGTAATAGTAATTTAAAATATACCAACTCAATATTATGACAAATAAGCTCAACAATAGCCCTATTATTACGAGAAAAATAATAAATAACAAAATCGAAATAAAATTAAATAAATATGAACCACCGAGAGAAAGAGTTATTTGTAAATTTGTTTTGAAAGGTTCATTTACTATCCTTAGAGAAATAAAGAGTAATATTGTTATTAATAAGAAAATAATTATTCCAAGAATAAAAAACATCCAGCTTAATCTTTCAACCAAAAGAAAAATATTATTTATATATGCTTCCCGATAAAGCACATCGCTGACATATTGCGATTTTCGTAATTCACTGATGAAATTATAAAATATCATCTGACTGAAGTAATCCAAATTTAGATTTATTGTAATTATATTGGGGAAATAATCATCAATTAATAAATCTTGTTCATTCAAATCATAATTTCTTATGAATTCTTTCATTGCTGTAATTGGGTCTTTGTATTGAACTTTGTTCACTAAGCTTTTGCTGAGAAGTTCATCCATATATTGATTGATTTCTTTATCATCAATTTCATCATTTAAAACAATTACAACATCGAATTCATCAGATATTTTGGTTAGTTCATTAGTTAGATAATTGATTATTATTATAGTTAAAGAAATAGCTAGTGAAACTAATCCTACAATAATTATAAATTGGAGATGAGAAGCGATTTTCCCTTTTATAGATTTTGAGATTAAGTTAAAAAGTAATTGAATTTTCATATCTAAGTTTCACTTTAATTTTAGAACTTTCTTAAAAAATTCAGTTGTATCATTTATTGAACGAAAAATCATTTTTATCGGAAAACCGTAATTTTTATTAACGTAAATATAAGCTAAAATTCCTATAATTGTGTTATATAAAATGATTCCAACGGGTATGTAGTCGGGATTTTTAATGTATCCAATAATTATGAACCCAGCTATTGAACAAATAGCTGATATAAGCGAAAATGCCATTGTGATATGCGGTTTGCCGCTTGCTGTAATAATTGCTGTTAGTAGCAATAATGGTAAAAAGATTGCTGCTATTAGGGCTATGTTGAATTGTGTAATGGTAGCATAATACCTTTCAGGTAAGAAAGTCATAATAAGATATTCTGACAAACCTAATTCAAGTACAGTGATAATAAGAATAAAAATTGAAAATGTGAATGATACTGATTTAGTCATTATAGAAATAATTTCATCTTTATTTCCAGTTTGAAATTGCTTGACTGTTGTAGGAAATATAAGACCATAGATTGTTGATGTAATATCATCAAATATCCTATATAAATTTTTTGTCAATGAGTAAATCCCAACTGTACTAATATTGAAAAAAAACTGTACTATAAAAACATCCAAATATTTTGGTAATGAGTGAAATATCCCCTGAAGCATTAATGGTGTACCATATCCAAATAAGTAGCTTACTCGAAAATCGCTACTTAAACCGAATTTCAATTTATCAAATGCAAGAACAATTGCAGTAAGAGAACTTAGGACAGTCCCCCATAGCAATATGTTAAGCATTAGATGGAAATTTAAATTATTATAGATAGTGATGTAGTTAAAAGTTAAAATTGTCATTGTAAAAAAATAAATCAAATCAATAAAAAAGACTCTT
This sequence comes from Ignavibacteria bacterium, assembly GCA_037441245.1. Taxonomy (GTDB): domain Bacteria; phylum Bacteroidota; class Ignavibacteria; order Kapaibacteriales; family UBA2268; genus CALHGZ01. Next base: position 8,192 of record JBBISM010000110.1, read on the forward strand.
TTTAGCAAATAATCACGGTACAAAATCTTGATGATAAAATTTCTCGGAATTGATAACATTGTGAGAATTGGTAAACTAATTGCGACATAAATAATAGATTCTTCTGCGAATATATTAGATAAGGGGATTCTTAAGGAATAAATTATGAGAGAGACCGTCATTAATATTGTAGTATATGAAATTAGGGCTATGGTATTTACTTTATTCCTTTGAGAATCATTCATACCAAATTGTATCAAACCCTGCAAAATGAGCGAATCTGATAATCCGAGCATCCAGATATTAAGATTTCGCATTAGTTCAAAAAGACCATAGTCGCTGGGTTTTAGTGCA
>JBBISM010000111.1:0-8447 GCA_037441245.1 Ignavibacteria bacterium
TTGCTCCTAATCTTCGCTCATTGCCTGTTGATTGCTTTCTGATTTTTCGTTTTTGGTGAAAAATGTTCAGTACCAATAGACTTTGGGGTTTAATATGTTTTTTGAAATTCTGTTGGCTTTATGGGTGAATAAATCGAGACCAGATACTTTGTTGCTTCGCATTGTTCTTAGCCAGTTAGTGAATAATACAGTTCACTTCTATACCGGATCATATCAATTATCATTTTTCAGGGGCTTCTTATTATTAGTGCTCCCTGGGGGACTCGAACCCCCGACCCGCTGATTAAGAGTCAGCTGCTCTGGCCAGCTGAGCTAAGAGAGCATTCAAAATTAAGAACATTTTTCCAATGTACCAAATTTATTATTCATTTTGTTTGTTTAATTCATCGAGTTCGTTATGTAGCTGGTCCCATTGGGTATTGTATTCGATGAGTTCATTTTTAAGTTTATCGAATTCTTTTTTTAAAAAATTGATTTTATCTGGGTCTGTATAAATTGATGGGTTGGAGAATTGGATTTCGATATTATGTATTTTTTCTTCTGTACTGATAATAGTTGTTTCTATGTAATCAATTTTTTTATTAATTTGGTTTATTATTCTCAAGTGTTTTTTTTGCTTTTCTCTATCTAGTTTTGCTCTCTGTTTGCTTTTGGGCTTTTCTAACAATTGAAGAGTATTGTTTATTATCGGCTCGGTTTTATCTATTTTTTTTATTAATAAATATTCGGTAATTGCGCCAGGGAACTCGCTTATTTTCTTATTTTTGAAATCAATAGTTTTATTGGTTAATCCATCAAGGAAGTCTCTATCGTGCGAAACAATGATTAAAGTGCCATTGAATCTCAAAAGTGCTTCTTTCAATACGGATTTGGATGTCATATCCAAATGGTTCGTTGGTTCGTCGAGGATAAGAAAGTTTTTGGGTTCGAGAAGTAGTTTAGCTAAAGCCAAACGGGATTTTTCTCCGCCTGAAAGAACTTTAACTTTTTTATATACACTTTCACCACTGAAAAGAAAAGCCCCGAGCAAACTTCGTATTTGTGTACGTATTTCCCCTTGAGCAATTGAATCAATGGTTTCGAGAACAGTTAAATTGCCATCCAGCATTTCTGCTTGATGTTGGGCAAAATATCCGAGATGAACATTATGTCCATATTTTGTATTACCATCATAATTTTCTATTCCTGCAATTATTCTTGATAAAGTGGATTTCCCTTCTCCGTTTTTACCGATGAAAGCTATTTTGTCTTCTCTTTCGATTATTAAATCAATATTTTCAAGTACAAAATTTTTGTCGTATTGTTTTGTTAACCCCTTTATTTCGAGCACGATTTTACCAGAGCGTGGTGGTTCTTGAAATTTGAATCGAATTGTTTTATAATCCTCTTCTTCGATTTCAATTCTATCTATTTTTTCGAGTTGTTTAATTCGAGATTGTACTCTTGATGCTAAAGTAGCTTTATATCGGAATCGTTCGATGAACCGCTCTGTTTGTTTTATTATTCTCTGTTGGTTTTTGAATGCGGAAATTTGCTGCTCCTTTTGTAACTCACGAGCTTTGACAAATTCTGAATATGCAAGCGGCATATCAAAAACTTTACCAGCATTTATTTCGATTGTACGGTTAGTAATATTATCTAAAAATCTGGTATCGTGCGATACAATTATCATTGAATCATTATAATTTTTCAGAAAATTTTCAAGCCAGGTAATTGACTCAATATCTAAGTGGTTGGTTGGCTCATCGAGCAGAATCAAATTTGGTTTACTCAATAGAATTTTTGCCAATTCAATTCTCATTCGCCATCCACCGCTGAAATCAGATACCATCCTATCAAAATCACTACGTTCGAAACCGAGTCCAATCAATACTTTTTCAATTTCGGCATCTTTATTTGAGATACCCAATATTCTTGCTCGCTCATTTAAATGGTTTAGCTCTTGGATTAAATCATAATATTCTTTGGAGTTGTAGTCTTTTGAATTGGATAATTTGTGTGTAATTGAATCAATTCGTTCTTCAATTTGATTTATCTCGCCAAGAGCTTCGGAAGCTTCTGCGAAAATAGAATTTTGGGATTCTATATTGCCTTCTTGCGGTAAATAACCAACTTTATATTCATTTGGTTTTGTAATTAATCCGTCTTCTGGTTGTTCGATACCAAAGATGATTTTTAAGAGTGTAGATTTACCAGCTCCATTGCGACCAATCAAACCGATTCGATTTTTTTGTCCGATATGGATATTCACATTATCGAATAAATACCGCCCTGAAAAATGAATAGAAAGATTCGAAATTGATAGCATATTTGACCAGCTTAATTGGAGACAATTAAATAAATAAGTCTTTTATTTTACCCAGCCAATCCTTTGATTTATTGGAATCTTTTTTCCTTGGGCATATATTTGGGCTGTTCTCAAGTTCTTTCAGAACAGATTTCTCTTTGGGGTCTAATTTTTGAGGTACATAAACATTAATTATAACAAATTGTTCTCCTTTGTGGTATGAATTCAAGCTTGGCAATCCATAATCTTTTATATTTATTGTTGTGCCTGGTTGCGTGCCAGGTTCGATTGTAATTTTCTTATCCCCATATAAAGTTGGAACTTCAAGTGTAGCACCTAAAGCAGCGATTGGATAGCTAATTAAATGGTGATAAATAATATCATTTCCCCTTCTTGTGAATAATTCATGCTCATTTTCTTCAATGATAACAATTAAATCGCCCGATGTTCCACCACGCCTTCCTATATTACCTTTCCCTTGGATTGGTAGATAATTTCCTTGCTCGACACCAGGAGGAATAGATACTTTAATTGTATCATCAATATAAATACGTCCTTCACCATTGCATTCATTACATTTTTCTCTTATTACTTGACCTGAACCATTACAAACAGGACAAGTGGATATATTAACCATTTGGCCAAATATCGAGCGCGAAACCTGACGAATCTCCCCAGCCCCCTGACAATTGTAGCAAATTGAATATCCACTTCCTGATTTAGCACCCGAACCTTTACAGGAAGAACACACAACATATCTTTTGAGTTTGATTGTTTTCTCAGTTTCGGTTGCGATTTCTTCTAAAGTCAATTTTAATCGAATTTTAATATCTGAACCACGCTCGACATAATTTCTTCTTTGAGAGGAACGACGACCCGTTCCGAAGAAATCATCAAATATACTGCCGCCAAAAATATCACTAAATGCTGAAAAAATGTCATCAATGTTAGTATAGCTTGATGAATATCCAGAATTTCTTAATCCATCGAATCCGTAGCGATCGTATTGCTGTCTTTTAGTCTCATCGCTCAAAACACCATAAGCCTCAGAAGCTTCTTTAAATTTTTCCTCAGATTCTTTATCCCCAGGATTTCTATCTGGGTGGTATTGCATTGCTAATTTTCTATATTGTGACTTGATTTCGTCTAAAGTCGAGTTTCTGTCAACACCCAAAATCTCGTAATAATCTTTTTTTTGCATTATCCTCTTTTCAATAGTTTAACTTAACGTTTGGTTTTATTTCGTTTGAGAATTACCAGCCGAAGTAACAACTTTAGCGTGTCTAAGTACCTTATCATTCAACATATAGCCAGGTTGTATCACCTGCAAAACATAGTTTTCAGGTAATTCCGAAGGAATATGCATCAATGCTTCATGATAATCCACATTAAATGGTTTTCCTATGGGGTCTTCAATCTGGGTTATACCAGCATCGTTGAAAAGCTTGCGCGCTTTTTGGTTAATCATTTCAATTCCTTGAAGAATTGACTCAATATCACTCGAGCTCTTTGTTGCTGTTACAGCGTTGTTTAAGTCGTCAAGTAATTCAAGCAACTTAAATAACAGTCTTTCATTGGCATATTCAATAATTTCTTGCTTCTCTTTGATTGTTCTCCTGCGTAAATTCTCGAATTCTGCTGCTGTTCTTAAAAACTTATCTTTGAATTCATCTCGCTCTGCAGTCAATTCGATAATTAATTGATTCTTTTCGTCCTCGAGTTCTGCACCCTGTGTAGTTGTAGTTTCGGTTAGTGGTTCATCAGTTTTGGTTTCAAAATCACCCATATCATCTTCTATGCTTTTGAATAAATCTTCACTTTTAATTTGTCTTTTTTCTTCTTGCTTAATATAAGTATTCATAATATCTTTCAATTTATTTGATGTTGTTCGCAATGGTTTTTTCCCTTTATCCTCCATTTTTTTATCCTAATTTTTTAATATTTCAAATTTTAACAAAATATCAGACGAATAAATTATGAAATTTCTTTAAAATTTATATGTGTTTTCTATACTTAATTTAAAAATATTGAATAAAATGTTAAATTGAATATTTGAATTGAACAAGTTATTGAAAATATGAATATATATCAGGGCATAGAAAGAAGATTTTTTTTAATATTACTGATATTACTGTTTTTTACAAGCAACGAATTGAATGCAGAAACAAATCATTCGTTATCAATCAACCGAGATGATATTTATCCAGAAGTAGCATTAATATTGAGCGGTGGTGGTGCTAGAGGTATAACCCAAATTGGAGTCATAAATGAATTGGAAAAAGCTGGTATCCGATTCAGATATGTTGTTGGTACAAGCATAGGAGCATTAATTGGGGGTTTGTATTCAATTGGCTATACATCAGAGGAGCTTGATACTATTATGCGTTATACCAATTGGAATGAGATTCTTTCGCTTAGGTCTGATGAAAATAGAACTGAATTATTTCTCGACCAAAAAATTATTGTTGATAGGAGTCTTGTTACGTTGAAGTTCAAGAGCTTTAAGCCAATTTTGCCAGAAGCAATATCATTCGGCACTAAATTTAATATTTTTCTACAAAATTTGATATGGAATGGTATTTATCGTGATAATAATTTTGACTCCCTGAAATATAAGTTTCGGGCTATAACCACTGATTTGGTGTCAGGAAGAACAATTTCGCTAAATTCGGGAAATATTGTAACTGCTATGAGAGCGAGTTCGACCGTTCCCTTGCGTTTCGCTCCTGTTCGTATTGATGATATGGTTTTGGTTGATGGCGGTATATTAGCCAATTTACCAGTTATGGCAGCAAAAGAATTCAATCCCGATGTAGTTATAGCTATAAATACTGCTTCTCCACTTTTTGATATTGATGAATTGAATAATCCACTAAATATCGCAGACCAAGCAATTTCAGTAGCAATTAGAGTTTTTAGTGATTCAGCAAAAAAACTTTCTCATTTTAATATAACTCCAGACATTGGTAAGCACAAAAACACCGATTTCAATAAAATTGATTCGCTGATATATAAGGGAAGAATTTCTGCTATTGAATACATTGATGAAATTAAGCAAATGGTAAAGGAAAAAAAAGATTCGATTATTTTAGCGATACTCAATAATCTGAAGCAATCAAGGGATGACAGCCAACTACATAGGCGAAATAATAATTTCTCAAATCAAAGAAAAAAAATTTTCTCTTCGACTGATGTCAGTGAAATTGCTGATTTTCTCCTCGCAAAATTTGATAATGAAGATATAGATGAATTGATTGTTAATTATGAAAGCAATTCAAACTTATTTTCAATTAACTATTCGGATAAAAAAATCATAAAAGATATTTCAATCGAATGTGAGAATTTCGACGAATTAGATACTTTATCTCATTATATTAAATATTTATACCTCAATAAATATTTTAATAAGCAGAGAAGAATAGATATTGAAATTACTTTATTGAAATATCTACGTTACAAAGGATTCTCATTTGCGTATATAAATGCAATAGAAATGAACAACTCGGGTAAGCTTAATATTAAAATTGAGATCGGAAAACTTAAGAAAGTTGTAATAAATGGCATTTCTGAGGGAAAAAAATTTTTAGCCCTTCGAGAATTAAGATTACCAAAAGATTCAATCTTAAAGCATAGTTATGTAATTGAATCGTGGGAAAACTTGATTAATTCTGATTTCTTCTATGATGTTGAGCTAAATCCTAAACCTTCTGATGATGGAGGTGGTATTGATTTAGTAATGAACCTGATAGAGGGTGCTAATCAAACATTTAGATTGGGTGGTAGAGTGGATAGTGAACGGAATCTACAAATTGGCTTAGATATTTTCCACGATAATCTGCTCAGTATAGGCGAACGCTTTGCAATGAGAATTGCTGGTGGCGGACGAAATTTTTTATTTCATTCTGGTTTTCAATTCCCTCGAATTTTCAACACATTGCTAACTTTCAGAGCCAAAGGATATTATGATTATAGACAAATCAATAACTATAACATAAAGAAAAATATCGGCGACAATCAATATCAAATCCTAACTATCAATCAAACAAATATCGAAAGATATGGTTTCACCTTGGCCGGCGGACAGAAAATTTACAAAAGCGGAACAATCGAGGCAGAATATAGATATGAGATGCAAAGAAATTATATTGGAAATAACGATTTGCCCTCATTTTCGCCTATCTCTACAATCAAGGTCGGAACAATATTCGATTCTGAGAATAATCCAGATTTCCCCACTCAAGGGGGATATTTCGAAATTTCATTAGAGAGTTCATTTTTAATCCCAAAAAGTGCTTTGAGTTATTCCAAAGCTAAATATAATCATCGCTTGAACTTAAGTTATGGCGAGCATACTTTTTCGCAATCCCTTCTTTTCGGTTTTGCTGATAAAACTTTACCATTCCCCGAATTTTTCTTTATGGGTGGAGAAGAATCATTTTACGGAAGCAGAGAAGCCGAATATCGAGGACGGCAGTTAATCAACAATTCAATTGAATACAGAGCAAAATTGCCAATCAAAATCTTTTTCGATTCGTATTTCTCAATAAGATACGACTTAGGAGCAAGCTGGGCTGAGCCCGAAAATATTAAATTCGCCTCACTTCGACACGGAATTGGCTCCTCTCTTGCATTCGATACGCCTTTGGGACCTGCCAGATTCTCATTGGGAAAGTCGTTCTATTTTCTCAAAGACCCTGAAAGCATCATATTCGGACCTTATGTATTTTACTTCAGCATCGGCACAAGGATATAAAGCTACGATTATCACGCAACGCCCGCCCCGTGCTTAAAATTTATAGCACAATCGAGCGTATCGAGCCGAAAACGAAAACGCAAATCGCTGCTTGTACCCGCTTCGATTGTATGAGACTCGCCGAACTGCCAATCGTGCGAATAGCTCTGAGCAAGGCTAAAAGATATCCTATGCTGTCCGCCCGCAACGAGGGGGAGAAGGAAGAGAATGATATGTAATGATATGTAATATTATGAAATGTATCATAAATTTATGGCTTTAAGTGTCAATGCAATAATAGCCGATAGTAATTCATAATGTGAGCACATTTGACGATGATAAAATATAAGCCCTTAGAATCATCACCAATAATCAACTGCAATTTGTTATTATTTTCATTGTTTATCAAATATCTTGAGAAAGGCACACGAGTTCCATTCAAATCAAATACATTTATGCTTAAATTATCAAAGCAAGACATAGGAATATTGATTTCAATTAGACCATTTCGGTGAGAGGCAATTATATTAAAATTAGACATATTGCCATTTATCATATCATCAAACACCCAAACTGATCCAAAATCAAGAACCATTAGCATCAACAATGAATCATAATAGACATAACCCAAAGTCTCGTTTTTGAATGGGTCATAAACTCTAATTCTTAGGTCATAACCAATGAAATCACCAGATTGCAATTCCCCGACTAAACCACTGATTAATAATCCATCTCCGATAACTTTTAAACTATCCTCATACATTTTATTATCGCAATCATATCTTCGAATTTCATCATAAATATTATCTTTGTTTGTATCTCTGAATATTAATTTGCGCCCATAATCACAAGTTGAACTTATTCTCTCTACTGAAATGACAATATCGTTAAGTTGAGCTTGAGAAGTATTTAACAAGCAAAAACAGATTATAACGATTGTGTTAATAAATTTCATTTTGTAACTCCTTAAAATTTTATTAATAGTGATGGGTACAATCAGTACGCCTCACACTGTCTTTGCATATTAGTGAGAACTAAATGTGAAAATTGCATCATTGCCAGCAAATTTTTCAAGATAGCCTAAAGTTGTATTGTCCGAAGGAAAATATATCCTTACCTTATAGGCATTTGAATAAACATCGCCTGAAATGACATCAGCATGAGCTCCTGTTCTACCAAATGAGCCACCACCTTGAACTGACATATTGTCCTCTGTGTAGGTGCCATCGCAATTTGTTTTTCTCACTTTATCATATATACCGTCACCATTTGTATCGCGAAATATCAAATGTCTACCATGTTCGCAAGTTTTGCTAATGTTTTCCAAAACAATAATGTAATCTTCAGCAGTTGCAGCTTTCATAAAGCAAACAGAATATAGAAATAATAAAACAGCTATTATTAAGATTGTTTTCATAAAATCCTCCA
>JBBISM010000112.1:0-8277 GCA_037441245.1 Ignavibacteria bacterium
CGGTTGATAAGAAACAACTCGATGAACTCGGAATACAAATAATTAAAGAACAAAACACAATATAATTTGAATATAAAAATAAATTTTGCTAATTTTGAAATCCTTCTGGGCCCGTAGCTCAGTTGGGAGAGCGCTAGAATCGCACTCTAGAGGTCGTGAGTTCGAATCTCATCGGGTCCACGGCTTGAATTGCCCCGTGGTGTAATTGGCAACACGTCTGACTCTGGATCAGAAAAGTCTAGGTTCGAGCCCTAGCGGGGCAGCTGATAAAAAAAAACTACCTTGAACAAACCAATGATTCAATTATTCGCTTTATTTTTTGCTTTTCTTTACCAAACTCGTAACTATGATAATAATCACAGCCACTGCAAGCAGGATTACCTCAGCCAATGTAATACCTGCTATATTGAATAAGCCATTAAATGCTAAATCCATTCTCCACCACAAAAATATTTTGAATTTATAAGTATCTTAAAATTAGAAATATACTAATATGACAATATAAACTCCTAATATCTACATTAACAACTTATTTGAATTAAATACTAGCATCTTTTTTATCCTCTTCCTTTCAACAAATCCCGGATTTCTTCGAGTATGACTTCTTGATTGCTTTTTGCTGGTGGTGGCTCTGGGATAGCTTCTTGTTTGCGTTTCATACTATTAATACCTTTAATAACTATGAATATAGCGAGGGCAACGATAAAGAAATCCACTATATTATTGATAAAAATTCCGTATTTGAGCAATACTGCTTCGCTGGTTTCGGTAGCTTCTTTGAGTGGAATCGCAAGATTGCTGAAGTCCATATTGCCGAGTAATAATCCTATCGGTGGCATAATCACATCATTAACAAATGAGCTGATGATTTTGCCGAAAGCACCGCCAATGATTATACCAATTGCAAGGTCAATGACATTGCCTCGCATTGCGAATTCTTTAAATTCTTTAATTAACGACATAGATCCTCCTAATTGATTAAAATAAATTGTACGTTATACCTAATTGCAATGATTCCTTTATTTGTGTTCTCAAGGATTGCTTTTTTTCATATATTATAAGAACATTGAGATTGACGTTAAGATATTTATTGATTTTAGCAGTAATAAGATTATCCCATCGAAGGTCCCAGACATCGAGACTATTAAATCGGGAGAATAATCTTACTTTGCTCTGATATAGTAGATTTTCGTCAATGGGTAGTTCTAATTCCGAAACTGATTCAATACCCGTATCGAACTTGAATGCTTCTTTTTTATCTGTTGTTTTGGGGTCATCGGTATATTGCCTGAATCGGTTAGTAAATGTTTCCTGAAAACCCAATCCCAATCGGAATTTGAATAACTTTTCAACAGAATATGCAAATCCAAGCGATTGAGAAATATAGCCTGGGTCGAAAAATCCTGCAATTTGGGTTTCAGGAGTTGTTTTGTAATCATAACCATTAGCAATTATTGTTCTAACGATATTACTAAAATATGGGTCAGCGAACCATCCCAATGTACGTATCAAAACGCTTTCGAGATAAAATTCATTATCGGTAGTCCTGAATTCGGCGTCTCCCAATTTATTCATTCCAAAGGCAGTTTTCAGTTTATTATTAAATGACCATTCATTAGATTTATACTCAAGCCCGAAATTACCAATTAATGACCAGGCAATCGAATTATCGCCACCTTGCGACCAATCCTGAAATGCTACCTGACTTACGTTAAGTCCAACTATACCTATTGGTGCCCAAGATGATGTTTTCTTTGCTTCTTCATTTTCTTGAGCCATTCCAAAAGCAGACTGTAGTAACATTATACAAATTATGGAACATATTTTTAACAAAATTAAACCTTATTAATATTGGAAAAAAAGCAAAATAAAAAAAACCGATTATATATTAAAATAATAATCGGTTTTTTAATGGAGATACAATTTCGGATTTATTTCTTATCATCGTCCACAACAGTATAGTCTGCTTCTTCGTAAGGAGCACCACCTTGCGTTTTTTGCGATTCATTTTCAGTTGTTTGTTCCTGTGCTTGTTGGGAAGTCTGTTGGTACATATATTTGGATGCCTCGCTCCAGGCTTGATTCAATGCATCCATAGCAGAACGCAAGTCAGGAGAATTATCTTTTATTGCTTGCGCTAACTTTTCTTTAGCTTGTTCGATATTCTGCTTATTAGCAGATGGAATTTTATCCCCTAATTCTTTGAGTTGCTTATCAGTTGAATAGACGAGGTTATCTGCTTGATTTTTTAGTTCGATTTCCTGTTTCTTCTTCTGATCTTCGGCGGAATGCATCATAGCTTCATTTTTCATTTTATCAATTTCATCTTTTGATAATCCACTTGATGCTTCGATTCTAATATTTTGTTCCTTACCTGTCGCCTTATCTTTGGCAGAAACACCTAAAATGCCGTTAGCATCTATATCGAAAGTTACTTCGATCTGGGGTATTCCTCTTGGTGAAGGGGGAATCCCATCGAGATGAAATCTGCCAAGGGAGCGATTATCGCGTGCTAGGGGACGTTCGCCTTGTAATATATGGATCTCCACAGAGGTTTGATTATCCGCTGCGGTTGAAAATATTTCTGCTTTACGGGTTGGAATGATTGTATTTGCGGTTATCATCGGAGTCATAACTCCACCGAGTGTTTCAATTCCTAATGTTAACGGAGTTATATCTAATAATAAAATATCTTTTACATCGCCAGTAAGTACTCCTCCTTGAATTCCAGCTCCAATAGCAACCACTTCATCAGGATTTACTCCTTTTGAGGGTTCTTTGTCGAAGTAATTTTTTACTAATTCCTGTATTTTTGGAATTCTCGTTGAACCGCCAACTAAAATAACTTCATCAATTTTTGCTGGAGTTACTTTTGCATCAATCATTGCTTTTTCAACAGGTTGCAATGTTTTTTCAAACAAATCTGCACATAAGCTTTCGAATTTAGCTCGAGTGATATTGATATTCAAATGTTTTGGACCTTCAGCCGTTGCTGTGATAAATGGTAAATTAACATCAGTTTGCAACATTTGAGATAATTCCATTTTCGCCTTTTCTGCGGCTTCACGCAATCTTTGTAAAGCCATTGGGTCTTTGCGTAAATCAATTCCTTCTGATTTATAGAACTCATCAGCTAAATAATCAATTAAACGCTGGTCGAAATTATCGCCTCCCAAATGAGTATCGCCGTTAGTTGATTTTACTTCGACAGCGCCATCGCCGATTTCAAGGATCGAAATATCAAAAGTACCTCCACCTAAGTCATATACAGCAACTGTTTTATTTTGCCCTTTCTTCTCCAATCCATAAGCAAGAGCAGCTGCAGTTGGTTCATTGATTATTCTTAGTACTTTAAGTCCTGCAATCTCACCTGCATCTTTTGTTGCTTGCCTTTGAGAATCGTTGAAATATGCTGGCACTGTAATAACCGCTTCTTCGACTTTCTGACCTAAGTAATCCTCTGCAGTTTGTTTCATTTTTTGTAAAATCATTGCAGAAATTTCTGGTGGAGAATAAAGTCTGCCATCTATATTAACCCTTACTGAATTGCCGTCTTGTGCTGGAACAACTTCGTAGGGCACCATAGATATTTCCTCAGGCACTTCATCATAGCGCCTACCCATAAATCTTTTTATTGAATATACTGTATTCTGGGGATTAGTTATTGCTTGGCGTTTCGCTGCCTGTCCAACAAGACGATCACCACCTTTAGTGAAAGCTACCATCGAGGGGGTTGTTCTGGAACCCTCGCTATTTGCAATTACTACTGGGGTTGTTCCCTCCATTACTGCCACGCAAGAGTTCGTTGTCCCCAAGTCTATGCCTATTATTTTACCCATAAATTATGACTCCTTAAATGTATAAATTGCTAAAATTTCCAATTGTAAATCTTATTTTATTACGAAAATATGAATAAATCTAAATGTTACGAATTACTTTACAGTTATTCGAACATTTTTGCTAATATTATTGTTTCTGTCATTATTTATATGATTATCTCCCCCAAATTGTAGGGGGAGATAATATGAATTTAACATTATGAAATACTTATTTCAACTTCTTTTGGTTTTACTGGCTCTGCTTTCTCAAAGCTGATATTCAAAACACCACTATCGAACTTCGCATTGATACTATCCTTTTTAACATTGTCTGGCAATAGAAAGGACCTTGTAAAATCGCCAAAATATCTCTCTGCCCGGATGAAGAACTTATCCTCTACCTTATAATTCCGTTTCTTGCTACCCTTAATGATTAACAAACCCTCATCATTAATAGTTACTTTAATATCATCTTTCCTAATCCCAGGCAACTCAATCGCGAAGTATAATCCTTTTTCATCCTCGGTAATATCTACTCTTGGAGTCAGATTGCCGAATTCCATACTTATGCCTTGATCGAAATTTCCAATCAAGTCGTTCATCTTTCGTGTTAATCCTTCGAATCCTCGCAAAGGATCAAATTTGATAAGTGCCATAATTATCTCCTTTTAAATGGTTTTACATATAAATTATTAATCAATATTTATTTCAATTTCTTTGGGTTTTTCTGGTTCTTTCTTCTTGATTGTTACATTCAATAAGCCATCGCAATAATTAGCTACTATACTATTAAAATCAACATTATCAGGCATAACAAACGAACGCTCAAAACTTCCGAACATTCTCTCATTTCGAATTAATGATTTACTATCTCCGTTGCCTTGATTTTTCTTCGCTCCTTTTAAAGTAAGCACTTTATCTTCACTTATAGTTATCTTAACATCCCCTTTGGGAATTCCAGGCATTTCCGCAATTAAGTAGACATTTGCTTCATCCTCGAAGATATCTACACGAGGCGCAAAACCACCGGTTTCGATATTCACTCCTTTTTCAAATTCACTAATAAATTGATTCATTCGCTTAAACATTGACTCAAAGCTGCGATAAGGATTAAATCTTAATAATGTCATTTTTTATCTCCTATATTTTTGAAAAAAATTAAATCTGTAGTTATACAATGAAAATCTGTGCCAATCCCAAAAAACTGCCAATATGACATAATCAAATGTAAAATATTGCAAAACATTATGTTCCATTATGCCGTTTTGTCAGCAATCTATATTATTATGTCATACAAAAAAGAACAAAAATGGCATAATATTTGTAAATTTTACATATTTAACGATGGAATTCAATTATGAATGAAAATGACCTTTTCAATGAAATTATAAACCTCAGTACTGAGCAAATTAACCTTCGCACAAAAAACATTGATAACATTTCTACAACTGAAATTTTGCAATTGGTTAATAATGAAGATAAGATTGTTCCTTATGCAGTCGAAAAAGTCATACCAGATATTGCTGAAGCTGTTGAAATAATTGCAGATAGCTTTGAAAAAGGTGGTAGATTGTTTTATGTTGGAGCTGGAACTAGCGGACGACTTGGTATTATTGATTCTGCTGAATGTCCCCCTACTTTCGGTACTGAACCAGAAATGGTGCAAGCTATCATTGCTGGAGGAAAAGAAGCCGTTTTCAAAGCTCAAGAAGGTGCTGAAGATAGTTTCGAAAATGGGCGGAAAATTATCGGACAATATAATATCACCGAAAAAGATGTTTTATGCGGAATCGCCGCTTCTGGAAGAACTCCGTTCGTGAAGGGCGCTTTATATCAGGCGAAATCTCGCAGAATTAAAACAATTATCATTAGCATATCATCGAAACAACAAGTAATCGAAATGGGTATAGTTGCCGATATTTATATCTGCCCCGAAGTAGGTCCAGAAGTAATTGCTGGTTCGACAAGAATGAAGTCAGGAACCGCCCAAAAATTAATCCTCAATATGTTATCAACTGCTTCAATGATTAAACTTGGTAAAGTTTACAATAATATTATGGTTGACTTACAATTAACAAACAATAAACTTAGAGAGAGAGCAAAGAATATTATTATGACTATCGCTTCGGTAGATTATAAAAAAGCGACCGAACTGCTTTCTATGAGTAAGGGAAGTATAAAAATAGCTTTGGTAATGGCTCTGACAAATTCCGATTATATCAAGGCAAAAGAACTTCTCGATAAAGCTGATGGGTTTGTTAAAAAAGCTATTGAATTCCATAAGAAAGAAATATAATCCATTATTGTGATTTGCCTCTTGCCGTTATTTCTAATCTTTCGATAACTTGATTGCCATCAACAAGATAGCAATAATCGAATAAATTCATCACATAACAAGCGTGATTCGGGATAATCCTAACTTTCTCACCAATTGAAAATGTCTCATCATCGAATTCTATTATCCCGTGCTCTTCTGAAAGTCTTGTTATTTCAGCTTTTTTATAATATATGAAGCCAAAACCTTTAGTAAGCTGATAACTATGAACTCCTTTCTCAGTTCCGAGTGCTTTGCTACCAGCATCAATTACTGCTCTGTTTTTAGCAGGAATGCTAATAACCTGAGATAAAACAGACAAGGCACAATTTTCGATTCCAGCTGAACCTAATGCAACTTGTATCATATCATAAAATATATAATTACCCACCCGCAATTCGGTTATAGTATCTAAATCATTATAATAAATGACTGATGGAGTAGCGCCAATGCTAATCTCGGAAATTTCAACTCCATCTTTTGATAATTTTCTACTCAAATCGGATAAAAAACATATTTCAGCACGAGAAATATTGATAGCTTCTTGTTTAGTTTTTGCAGAATAAATTTGACCCGAGTGGCTGAGTAAACCTACCAAATTAAGTTCAGGTGTTTGTTCTATATATTTGGCTAATTTAACTACAGCTGAATAGTCAGATAATCCACAGCGATTGAAACCGACATCAATTTCTATAAAAACATTGAGTTTCTTGTCGTTCCATCCCGCCTTTCTTAATTGATTTACACCTTCAATTGAATCAACACATAGACTCAATGAACTGCATTTTCCGTTCAGTTCCCTCAATCTTTCAATCTTTTTATCCCCGATAATTATATTTGCTATAAGAATATCGTCAATACCAGCACTGGACATAACTTCCGCTTCGCTTAGCTTTGCTGTTGCAATTCCATCAGCCCCATATTCGAGTTGGATTTTTGCTAGTTGCGGAATTTTATGTGTCTTGATATGAGGTCTCAACTTTAAATTGAGCGATTTAGCTAAATCCTGCATCTTACTGATATTTTCGAGTATTTTGCTTCGTTCTATCAATAAAGCCGGTGTATCTATATTCTGGAAATTTGTAAACAAAAGCTCCTCTTTTTGTTCATTTTTAAAAAGATTGGTAAATTTAACGAATATGTTTATTTCAAAAGAGAATTATGTCCTTCAAATTTAAACAATATTTAATTATAGTCTTAATAGCAATAACAATTTCCTGCGAAAAAGAAAATTCTATTTCACCCCAAGGAGATAAAAACATCTTTCCGCTTGCTATTGGAAACTATTGGATTTTCGAAACTTATGATTTGGACTTTACAGGGAGAAATATCCCGAATACACTGCGAATTGATACTCTCGCAACCATCACAAAACTAAATAACGACATCTGGGAATTTTTATTTAACTATGATTCATTCAGTTATAACGAATATTACTATTATCGCAAAAAACAAATCGGCTATCTGTTCGACCCCCAAAAACTCGGAATTAATATTGATAAAAAAATATGGCTGAAGATTGTTGATTTAGACATAAGCTCGTTCCACAATTTCGATACTATCATCCCGAACTATCCCAATATTTTCAAAAATGATACCATCTCAGCCAGAATCAATATCGCAATCAATACATACAAAATGCGAGCAGATACTGGTATCATCAAAAATATGCGAGTTTATTATTATGGTTACGATACTAAAATTGACCGACTTCTAACATTCAAATATAAATTTCCTAACGACCCAGATTCGATTGAGGTTACAATAGCTCATCTCCAAAATCTCAGATATGATTTTGCAGAAAATATTGGCCTTTTCAACATTCGTCTCGACCCATCCCAAATCAAGATTACAACATACCCCAAGTATGATTCCTATCAAGGCGAAACAATATTTTTACAGGGCAAGAATTCTCGATTAATAGAATACTACATAAAGAAATAAAACCCCCTCGCAATGAGGAGGCTTTCCAGAGCCACCTACCGGACTTGAACCAGTGACCGGCTGATTACAAATCAGCTGCTCTACCAACTGAGCTAAGGTGGCTTTCAAAAACTACAAATTTAACGATTTTATTGATTTTATGCAACTCTTTTTTGTACAAATTGCCTCATATAAAGGTACATTGAGAATAGTGAAGCGACC
>JBBISM010000113.1:0-3270 GCA_037441245.1 Ignavibacteria bacterium
CAGCTTTGGTCGCTCGTCAAATGGGCAAAGTGTGCGTTGCTGGTTGCGAGTCTTTACAAATTGACTATAAAGCTCGTGAGATTAAAGTTCCTGGAACTGAATGGGTTATTAAAGAAGGCGAATATATATCAATTGATGGTACTAATGGTGAAGTTATATACGGTGAATTACCAACCAAACCAAGCGAGGTAGTTCAAGTACTAATTGAAAAAACTTTGTCAAAGGGCGAAGCTCCGGTCTATCAAATATATGAGCAAATAATGAATTGGGCTGATGACTATCGTAAGTTACGAGTTAGAACGAATGCAGATCAACCAGACCAGAGTTTTAACGCAATCCAGTTTGGAGCCGAAGGCATAGGACTATGCCGAACTGAACATATGTTCTTCGGCGAAGAGAAAATCGGTCCTATGAGGGAGATGATCTTATCAGATTCTAGCGTGGAGCGTCGTACTGCATTGGCAAAACTACTTCCACTACAAAGAGAAGATTTTGCAGGAATTTTTCGAGTAATGGACGGCAAACCCGTAACAATAAGAACAATTGACCCTCCATTGCATGAATTTCTACCGCACGATGAAACTGGTCAAAAAGAAATGGGTAAGATGATGAATATACCCTTGAAGGCAATTAAAGAGCGTGTAGATGCACTTCATGAATTCAATCCAATGCTCGGATTCCGTGGTTGTAGATTGGGAATTATTTACCCAGAAATAACTGAAATGCAAGCACGAGCAATATTTGAAGCTACTGTCGAAGTAAATAAAGAAGGCAAAACAGTATTGCCTGAAATAATGATTCCTCTTGTTGGGCATGTTAAAGAATTAAAAGACCAGGAAATTATTGTCCGACGTGTTGCCGATGAAGTTATGCAAGAAACTGGAGTGAAATTCGATTATCTTGTCGGTACTATGATTGAAGTTCCCAGAGGGGCAATAACCGCTGGAGAAATAGCAGAAGTCGCTGAATTCTTCTCGTTTGGTACAAATGATTTAACTCAAACTGCCCTCGGTGTGAGTCGTGATGATTCTGGACGCTTTTTACCTGAATATGTCAATAGAGAGATATATAAAGCTGACCCATTTGTATCAATTGACCAATCTGGGGTTGGTTTTCTTATGGAAAAAGCTGTTAATGATGGCAGGAAAACACACAAAAAGCTAAAAATTGGAATCTGTGGTGAGCATGGTGGGGATCCTGAATCAGTTGAGTTTTGCCATAGACTTGGATTAGAATATGTTTCCTGCTCCCCGTTTAGAGTACCGATTGCAAGATTAGCTGCTGCAAGAGCAGTTATCCGAGAGAAAGTGCACAAAAAAGAAGGAAAGAAAGCTAAAAAGGTCAAGAAAAGTAAGAAGAATTAATTGATAATGAATGATTATCCTCAGGTTGTATCGAGCAAGGCTATATTGATACAACCTGTTTTTATTTTATTCTAAAAAAAATGAAAGTTGCTATAATAGGAGCTGGAATTGCTGGTATCTCTTCTGCTGTTTATTTAGCAGATGAGGGCTTTGAAGTGAGACTTTACGAAGCCAATAATCTTATCGGCGGTAGAATTTCATCATTTCTGGATTACAATAGCAACGAATTTATTGATGTGGGGCAACATATAATGATTGGTGCCTATAATCATTTTTTTGAAATATTGAAAAAATTAGGAACATTCGAATTACTCAAAAAGCAAGATGTTTTTGAAATCCAATATAGATTGCAACTTGATAAACGCATCGTCTTAAAAGAAAGATTTATCGAAGGTCGAGTAGGTCTTCTATCTGGATTATTACTTTTTAATGGAATTAGTCTGAAGTCAAAAATTGAATTAGTAAAGTTGATTAATAAAATAGTAAAAAGCAAGTTACAATCTTCTGACCTCAACTGCTATGAATTTCTACAAAAAAATAATCAAGGCGATGATGCTATACGATTATTCTGGGAGCCATTGGTTGTTGGGGTGATGAACACTAAAATTGATATAGCACCAGCTCAATTACTTATAAACGTAATGAAAGAAATATTTTCTAATAAATCATCGAAAGCTAATATATATTTGCCAAAAGTGGATTTATCCAAATTAGTTAATCCTATCGGTGATTACTTGAAGAAAAGAGACAGCGTACTTCTATTAGGCAAAAGAACAAAAAGATTGATTATCGAGGGCAATCTCTTGAAAAGTTTTGAAATAAACAATGAATTAATTTCAGACTTTGATGCTTGTGTTTTAGCAATTCCACCTGAATCATTAAGGCATATTACAAAAAATAGTAATCTTGAAGAATTACAAAAATTGACCGAAAAATTTGAATCTTCTCCGATAGTAACAGTCTATTTGTGGCTCGATAAGCAAATTATTAATAATTATTTCGAAGCTATCATAGATTCACCATTGCATTGGGTATTTAATAAAACGATGATTTCAAGCGGTGATGGTAATATCAGTGATTTGAACTACTATCAATTAGCAATCGTGATAAGTTCAGCCGAAGAATTTCAATCATTTTCTTATGAAGATATCTATAAAATATGTATTGACGAAATGAAGAAGTATTATCCAGCAATGAAATCAGCGAATATTTTATACTGGCGTGTATTGAATTATAAACGGGCTACTGTTAAATTAACAACAGAAAATTATGGGCATAGACCAAAATCGCAAACAGAAGTACAAAATTTGTTTTTTGCTGGCGATTGGATATCAACAGACCTACCTGCTACGATCGAGGGAGCAGCCAGAAGCGGTAAATCCGCTGCAAAGGCAGTATTGACTTATTTTAATTCGATTTAAATCAAATCTATAAAGGGATATTCCCGTGTTTTTTACGTGGATTAGAGTCAATTTTATTCTCAAGTAAATTAAAAGCATCAATTAATCTGGGTCGAGTGAATTTTGGTTCGATAACTTCATCAATATAACCATAGGAAGCCGAGATATATGGATTTGCAAACCTTTGATTAAATTCATCTATTAATTCTTGTTGCCTTTTTTCTTTGTCTAAAGCATTATAAATTTCTTTCTTGAAGATAATTTCAACAGCTCCTTTAGCACCCATAACAGCTAATTCTGCAGTAGGCCAGGCGAAATTGAAATCGCCTCTGATGTGCTTACTATTCATAACGTCATATGCACCTCCATAGGCTTTGCGTGTAATCACTGTTATTTTTGGGACAGTAGCTTCGCAAAATGCATAAAGCAGTTTAGCGCCGTTAGTTATAATGCCATTCCATTCTTGGTCGGCACCTGGCATAAAGCCCGGGACATCAACAAAAACG
>JBBISM010000113.1:3280-3525 GCA_037441245.1 Ignavibacteria bacterium
ATGGTATATTAAAGCAATCACAAAATCTGACAAACCTGCCGGCTTTTCTAGATGAATTAATATCTAGAACTCCAGCTAATGCTGCTGGTTGATTAGCGATTACTCCAACTGAGCGACCTCCTAAGCGTATAAAACCGACAATAATATTCTCTGCCCAATACCTATGAACTTCTAAAAACTCACTATTATCGGCTATTCTATTAATGACCTCACGGATATCATAGGGATGATTGGGATTTTCAGGC
>JBBISM010000113.1:3535-8240 GCA_037441245.1 Ignavibacteria bacterium
TCTATTCTATCACAAGGATCATTTGTAGCGATAAATGGTGGGTCTTCGGCGTTATTTGATGGGAGGTAACTCAGTAATTTCCCAACGATTTCGAGTGCCTCTATATCATTTTCTGCTTGAAAATGAGCAACACCACTTTTTGAAGCATGAACTTCTGCACCGCCCAATTCTTCGGATGTGAAATCCTCATGAGTAACCGTTTTGACAACTTTTGGACCAGTTACGAACATATAAGATGTTTTTTTAACCATAATAATAAAATCTGTAATTGCAGGAGAATAAACTGCACCACCGGCGCAAGGGCCCATAATAACAGATATTTGGGGAATAACTCCAGAAGCCAATGTATTTCGAAGAAAGATATCAGCATAAGCACCCAAAGAAATAACACCTTCCTGCACTCTCGCACCGCCGGAATCATTTAATCCAATAACAGGACATCCAATTTTCATAGCTAAATCCATAATCTTACATATCTTTCTCCCATGTTCAGAAGCCAAGCTACCCCCAAGTACTGTAAAATCTTGCGAATAAATAAATACTTTCCTGCTATCTTTATTCCCATATCCAGTTACTACGCCGTCTCCAAGATAAATATGCTTATCGAGCCCAAATTGAGTGGAATGGTGATGGGCAAATACATCAAGTTCTCTAAAAGTTCCACTATCGAGAAATAATTCGATACGCTCTCTGGCAGTTAGTTTTCCTTTCGCGTGTTGTTCATCAATTCGTTTTTTCCCGCCTCCAAGATGGGCTTTTTCTAATAAGGCGTGCATTTCGTGTGTTTTCTTATCACGTAAATCTTCTTTATGTTCCATATCTACTACTTTAAATTAGTTCACAATGAATAAATTGAAATATAAGTTTTTTTTTATCATATACAAAAAAAATTAAGCAGACAACACATTGATTACATATGCCCTGTATATATTTTTCAATTGGTAGTTCTTAAATAATTTGGTATTTGAAAGCATTTACGTAAGTTAAACTGGAGAAAAGATGGCAAAAATTGCAATAGTTGATGATGATCCAGATATCGTGGAAGCAATTCAAACTTTATTAGTTAGCAATGGCTACACACCGATTACAGCCTATAATCCTGATGATGCTATTGAGTTAGTAAAAAATGAAAAACCCGATTTGATTATTCTTGATATTATGATAATTGAAGCCGACGATGGTTTTTATTTAGCGAATAAATTCAGGAAATTAGGAATCACTGCACCAATTATATTATTAACATCAATTGGAAAAGTAACAGGTTTTGATTACGGTACTTCTGAAATTGTTCCAGCGGATCTTTTTTTGGAAAAGCCAGTTCAATCGAAAGTATTATTAGAAAAAATCGCTGATTTATTAAAGTAAAAAAGGAGAATGCAATGTTAGTTACTGAAAAAAGTGCATTAACCACAGAAATTGAGGGAATTGTTGAAGAATACGGCAATGGACGCGATTCTTTATTGCCGATACTCCAGGATATAATAATGAGGCATGGTCATATATCAGAATTTGCACAACAGGAAGTAGCAAGATTGCTTGATATTCACCCCGTCGAAGTCTTCGGTGTTGCTACTTTTTATGGATTTATGCGTGTTCGGGAGGAAGGAAGATTGATTGTGAGGCTGTGCAAAACAATCTCTTGCGATTTAGCTGGTAAGGAAGCCATTGCACGCACTATCGAAAGGGAGTTAGGTGTCAAATTTGGCGAGACTACCCAAGATAAAAAATTCACATTAGAATACATAAATTGTATTGGTATGTGCGATGTTGGACCAACAATGTTAATTAATGATATGGTCTATACGCATCTTACACCAAGAAAAGCAATCGAAATTCTAAAAAATTGCAAATAGGAGAAAACTATGCCAATTATTAATAGGAAAATATTATTCGATGAAAAGAACCACGGAGACGGTTTAAAAAAAGCTATCAAGATGAAACCACAAGACATAATTATGGAGATTCGTGAATCAGGGCTCAAAGGACGTGGTGGTGCTGGATATCCTACAGGCACTAAGTGGATGCTTGCGGCAGCAGCTATTGCAGACAAAAAGTTTGTTATCTGTAATGCCGATGAAGGAGAGCCAGGGACTTTTAAAGACAGAGTTCTTCTCGATGAATATACTCGACTTGTATTCGAAGGCATGATTATTGGTGGTTATGCAATTGGCGCCTATAAGGGATTTGTCTATTTACGGGGGGAATATAGATATCTATTAAATAAACTTAGGAATGAAATTCAAGAGATGCATAAAGCAAACAGATTGGGTAATAACATTTTAGATTCTAACTATTCTTTCGACATCGAAATTCGTCTTGGCTCAGCTGCGTATGTTTGTGGAGAGGAATCTGCATTAATCGAATCTCTTGAAGGATATCGTGGTGAACCGCGAAATCGCCCACCTTATCCAGTGAATACAGGATTTATGGGCTATCCTACTATTGTCAACAATGTGGAAACATTAGCATCTGTGCCAATAATTATACATAATGGCGCAGAATGGTTCGAAAAAATTGGAACAACAAAGTCGAAGGGCACTAAATTAATATCGGTTTCTGGAGATTGCAAAAACCCAGGTGTTTATGAGGTTCCTTTCGGCACAACGATAACTGAAATGCTTGATATGGTTCGAGCGGAAGATACAAAAGCCGTGCAGATAGGTGGTGCATCGGGTATTTGCGTTCCTAAGTCAGAATTCTCTAGAAACATTTCTTTTGAAGATGTTTCGACTGGGGGTTCTGTGATTATTTTCAATCAAGATAGAGATATGCTTAAAGTTCTGAAGAATTTTTTGGAATTTTTCGTTGAAGAATCCTGTGGACAATGTACCCCTTGTAGGATTGGCAATATAAAACTTCTCGAAGGGTTAGAAATGATTGAGTCTGGGCAATGTTCGATTAGTTATCTAAAAGAGCTTATTGATTTGGGCAAAACAATGCAAATTGCATCTAAGTGCGGACTGGGTCAATCAAGTCCTAATCCTTTTATTGCTATTATGACACATTTTGAAAATGAAATTTTCTCACAATGGTAATGGAAATGAAGATGAGTACAAAAATGTCAAGCAGAGCTCCAGTTAGTCAACAAAGATTTATTGTTGCAACCGATTCGCAAGCAGATATAGGAAATCTTGTTGAAGTAACAATTAACGGCAAGGATTTTAAAGTTCAATTGGGAGCTACAATTTTAGAAGTGTGCAAAGCAAACGGAATTCATATACCGACATTATGCTACCACGAAGATTTATGCATAGCTGGTACCTGTAGAATTTGCGTTATTGAAGTTGAAGGAATGCGAACATTACAAGCTTCTTGTGCTTATCCCATTACGAGCAGAATTAGTATATGGACGAGTTCAGAAAAAGTTAGAAAAGCCCGCAGACATATATTGGATTTATTACTTTCGGAACATTTTGGTCAATGTTATACTTGTCATAGGAATAATAATTGTGAATTGCAATCATTAGCCAAGGAGTATGGGGTTGACTTTTTCCGATTTGGTCATATTCAGGAAAGGCGATATGAGGTAGATAGATCATCATATTCTGTTATAAGAGATATGGATAAGTGTGTATTGTGCAAGCGTTGCATACGCACCTGTATTGATTTACAAGAAGTGGGAGTATTGGAAGCAATTCATAGAGGTGATAAAACAAAGATTACTACTTTTATGGACAAACCTCTTGCTGATGTAATATGCATTAATTGCGGACAATGTATAAATCGTTGCCCGACAGCTGCTTTAAAAGCCAATGACCCATCAGATGAAATATGGGAAGCAATAGATAATCCCAAGAAACACGTTATCATTCAAACAGCTCCTTCACCTCGAGCTTCTATCGGCGAAGAATTCGGTTTGCCAGCTGGGCATTCTATGACTGGTCAATTGAATACAGCTTTGAAAATGATTGGTTTCGATCGGGTTTTTGATACTAATTTCTCTGCCGATTTGACAATTATGGAGGAGGGTACCGAGCTATTAATGAGGTTGAAAAGAAAATTGGTAGATAATGACCCAAACATAAAATTGCCTCAATTTACTTCCTGCTCTCCTGGATGGATTAAGTATATTGAGCATTTTTATCCTGATTACCTGGATTATTTGTCATCTTGTAAATCTCCGCAACAAATGTTCGGGGCAGTTCTTAAAACCTTCTATGCTGATTTGCATCAAATAGATCCCGCTAATATAGTGACTGTAGCGCTAATGCCTTGCTCAGCAAAAAAGTTCGAATGCAATCGCCCAGAGATGAATGCTTCTGGCTTCAAAGATATTGATTATGGATTAACTGCTCGAGAAATGGCACAAATGATTAAAGAAGCAGGTCTTTATCTGCCGAAACTTCCTATATCGAGCTTTGATGATCCATTCGGAGAAGCATCGGGTGCCGGTTTGATATTTGGTGCTACTGGTGGAGTGATGGAAGCTGCTTTGCGAACCGTTTATGAAATTGTTACCGGGCGCCAGGTCCCGTTTACTAATTTAAATATTGAGGTATGCAGAGGATTTGAAGGAATAAAGCAAGCTTCAATTACGTTAACTGACCTTAAAGAAGAATGGTCATTTTTAGAAGGTGCAGAATTAAAGTTTATAATTGCCCACGGTACAGCAAATGCAAAAAAAGTGATGGAAATGTTAATTCGAGGTGAATTAAATGATGTTCATTTCGTAGAGATTATGGCTTGCCCGGGAGGATGCATTGGT
>JBBISM010000114.1:0-8204 GCA_037441245.1 Ignavibacteria bacterium
TATCGCACTATACATTGGTTATGATAACTTCGAAAAATTGCTAAAAGGTGCTTGGATTATGGATAATCATTTCAGATTTACAAATTTTGAAGAAAATATACCTGTAATTTTAGGATTGATTGGAATATGGTATGCAAACTTCTTCTACTCGCCAAGTTATGCAATTATTCCTTACGACCAATATCTCTGTGCTTTCCCTGAGTTTTTACAGCAACTCGAGATGGAAAGCAACGGTAAATCCACAAATCAGAGCGGAGAAAAAGTTAAATATACCACCTGTCCGATTATATGGGGAGCATCAGGCACAAATGCTCAACATTCATTTTTCCAATTGCTTCATCAGGGTACTCATCTTGTTCCAATTGATTTTATTGCTTTTGCAGAATCATCAAATCCTATCGGACAACATCATAAAATATTATTATCTAATATGTTCGCTCAAGCAGAAGCACTAATGAACGGCAAAAGTGAATCTGAGGTCATAACCGAACTAAATATAGGGCAACCCAGCAGTGATTTTGAAAAAATTCTCATTAACAATAAAACATTTGTTGGAAGTAAACCAAGCAACACTTTATTAATAGAAAAATTGACACCAGAAAACCTCGGTAAATTGATTGCAATCTATGAGCACAAGGTATTTGTCCAATCAGTTATTTGGAAATTAAACGCTTTCGATCAATGGGGAGTTGAACTCGGAAAAAAATTAGCTCAAAACATCTTGAAAGAGCTCTCTGATAATGAAATTATCAATACTCACGATTCATCAACTAATGGATTGATTAATTATTATAAAAACAAGCTTTCACTACAGAAAGAATAATTTATGCGAACATTAATAATTGCATTAATTTTAATGAGCTTCAATATCTGCTGTACGCAAAATAAGACAGATAAAGAAACTGTATCCGATATTAAAATATCAGACTCAATAACAAAAAAGGGAGATTTAAAAACCGAAACTATCAAAACAAAATTACCTGAAGGCAATCTTAGAGCTATTGTTATTAATAAATGGTATCACGACCCAAATGCATACACACAGGGTTTCTTGTACCATAATGGCTATTTATACGAAAGCACTGGAAATTACGGTACTTCCTCCCTTAGAAAAATTGAATTAGAAACTGGAAAAATCATTAAGATACGACAATTGTCCAATTTCCAATTTGCCGAAGGCATTGCAATTTTTGATAATAAAATTTATCAACTCACCTGGAGAAATCGCACTTGCTTTGTTTACGATATCGCAAGCTTCAATCTGATAAATTCATTCAATTATGATGGAGAAGGCTGGGGATTGACAAGCAATGAGCAACATCTTGTTATGAGCGATGGTTCAAATAAATTAAAATTCATTGCTCCAAATTCTTTTAAAATTGTTCGAACTATTAGCGTTACAGATGGAAATAAAACAATTGATAATTTGAACGAACTTGAATTTATTAATGGCGAAATATTTGCAAATATTTATATGACCAATTATATTATAAGAATAAATCCTCACAATGGGGAAATTATTGGTAGGATTGATTTAAGTCCGCTTTATAAATACTTACCTCCCAATTCGAATGCAGAAGTCCTCAATGGAATTGCCTTCGATAATATCAACGACCGTTATTTCGTCACGGGTAAGTATTGGGAATATGTCTTCGAAATAAAATTTGCAAAGCAGGATTAATTAAAAGGTCAAACAAAAGGTAATTTAACAACCTCCGCTCTAAATAGTTTTCCGCGTACTTCTATCTCAAAGATTGAACCTGGTGATTTAAATTCATCAGTCACATAACCCATACCAATCGGTTTATCAAGCATTGGAGATAAATTTCCGCTTGTTACGGTTCCAATTTGTTCGCTATTTGAGAGAATTTTATAGCCTTTTCTTGGGATTAACTTCTCAGAGCTAATTATAAATCCAACCAAGTGCCTTTTAATACCATCGGTCTGAGACTTCAAGATGGCATCTTTGCCTATGAAATGCGCTTTACCTAATTTAGTAATCCAACCCAAGCCAGCTTCGAGGGGATTTGTTGTTTTGTTAATATCATTTCCGTATAGGCAATAACCTTTTTCCAATCTTAAAGTATCTCTGCAAGCTAAACCGACGGGTTCAATCCCAAATTCCTTTCCAGCTTGAAAAACTGCATCCCATAACTTTCGTCCGAGTGCTTGCTCCCATTCAAAATATAATTCAAAACCTAATTCTCCAGTATAGCCAGTTCTTGAAATAATCATATCAACATCAGCTAATTTCCCATTCACAAAAGTATAGTACATCAACGTTGTTAAGTCAACATCGGTAAGTTTTTGTAGTGTTTGTAGCGAAAATGGCCCCTGAACAGCTAATAGTGCAACTTTATCGCTCATATCAATTAACTCGACATTTCCTTGAATATTTGACTTGAGCCATTGAAAATCTTTATCAATATTTGCTGCATTTACAACAAACATAAACTTATCATCAAGTCTATAAACCAATAAATCATCAATAATACCGCCATCTTCATAACACATTGCTGAGTATTGAACCTTGCCAGGATATAGTTTTGATGCATCATTTGTAGTAACTTTTTGCACAAAATCAAGAGCGTTATCGCCCTGAATATAGAATTCTCCCATATGAGTTACATCAAAGACTCCTACTTTTGTTCTAACCGATTTGTGCTCATAAATAATTCCTTGTGGATATTGTATTGGCATCTCGAATCCAGCAAATTCAATCATTTTGGCGCCGAGTTCATAATGAATTGCCGTAAATGGTGTTCGTTTCATAATTTTTTTCCTATTTCAATTAATGATAATTTGCAAACTAATAAAAATGATTATAAAATTATATTTTACCAATCTAAATATTTAAGACATTAACCGTTATTTTTTTACTTTATAAATATAAAATTGAAAAATTTAAAAGAATTCATAAAAAATGCATTACAGAAAGGATTGCCTGGATTGGAGTCGCAACTAAAAATGGCTCCCTTTTTAGGCAATCAACCTGCTCGAGAGCTAACCCCCAGAAAAAGTACTAAACCGAGTGCTGTCTTAATATTATTAATCAATGACCAACAAACCCTAAAAATACTTTTCACATTGCGAAGCTCATCTCTAATTCACCATAAGAATCAAATTAGCTTTCCAGGCGGTATGGCAGAAAACAATGAAAATCCTATAGAAACAGCTTTCAGGGAATCTGCTGAAGAGATTGCTATTGATAGACTTGGAGTCGAAATTTTGGGCGAATTGACTGAATTATACATTCAGCCTTCTGATACTCTTGTGAAACCAATTATAGGATGGTGCGATAAATTACCTCAAGTTAAAGTCAATTCCATTGAAGTTGACGATATCTTCATTGTTCCTATTGATTTTTTCCTCGATGAAAAAAATATCAAAAGAGAAAACTGGGAACTTAACGGCAAAAGCATTGAAGTACCTTACTGGTCTATTCATAAACATTTACCACTATGGGGAGCCACTGCAATGATGTTAAATGAGTTGCTTGATATATATAAGCAAATAAAAATCATCTTATAGGAATGAATATGGAACCATACTCAACAATTCCGTTTAATACTCAACTACCCTTATTTAAATTCCCCGAATATGTATTATTAGATATTAACGGTATTAAAACCTATTTATATTCAGATAAATTAGCTACAATAGTTTCGATTGGGGTTGTCTTCCCCTTTGGGACAATCGGCGATACAATAGATGGTATTGGCAGTTTTTCTTCATCAGTTATTATCAAAGGTACTACGACAAGGACTCCATCGAAACTTTTCAAAGAAATTGAAACACTTGGTGCAAAACTTTCATCGCAGATTAATTCAGATTTTTACAGTTTATCAATTTCAGCTTTATCTCATAATTTCAAAAAATGTAGCGAGATTATCAAAGACATTTTGATTAATCCTACTTTTCTTAATAATGAAATAGAAATTCAAAAGAAAAAGGCAATTGCAAGCATCAAACTCGAACTATCAAGCCCTTCTACACTAGCTGATATAGCTATTAATTCAATTTTGTATTATCTCCATCCCTATTCAAAATTCAGTATGGGCAAACCAGAAGATATTCAAAATTTTAACCGGCAGGATTGCCTTGAATGGTACGAAAACAATATAAGGAAATTTAAGCCATTCATTGTCATTGTTGGTAACTTCAATTCACACTCAGTTATCAATTTTATAAATCAAATTGCGGATATATTTGGGAAAAACTCAATCCCCGTTAATAAGAAGATTAAATTAATTAAACACGACAAAAGGATAGCTATAATCAATAAATCTGATGCTTTCCAAAGCTCGATTAGAATCGGTATTCATACCATTGATAGAAAGCATCCTAATTATTCAAAGCTAAATTTACTCAATACCATTTTAGGTGGATATTTTTTATCACGCCTCAATAAAAAGCTCAGAGAGGAACTCGGTTTGACCTATGGGGTGAGTTCACAGATAATATCCAAAAAAAAATCTAATCATTTGGTTATCTGCACTGAAGTCAATAAAGAAACGACAAAATTTGCTCTTGAAAATATTAAAGCAGTTATTTCGAATTTACAAAATGATGTTATAGACGAAAACGAATTTTTGACTGCCCGCCAATATATGATCGGCAGTTTTTTCAGAAGTATTGAATCCTCTCAACAAGTCGGTAGCATTATCAAAGGAATTTCTGCTTTCGATTTGCCAAGTGATTATTACGACAGGTTTTTCAATAGTATCAGTAATATGAAACCAGATGGCTTAATCCATCTTCAAAAAGAATATATGGTTCCCAATAAATTTTTTATTTCAATTGCAGGTCAATTAAAAGAAATAGAAGAACAATTATCTGATTATTCAGGAATAATTGAATGCAATCAATATGGAGAATTTATTAAAAATTAGCTATACATTGGAAATAGAAATATTCCAAATAGCTTTTCGCTAAACAGATTAAGCATTAAAATAAAAGCTTGTGTATTTTTTTTGAAAAAGTAAAAGCGATAAATTATCTTCCTAATAATGAAATAAAAACTCCTGCAGCAATTGCGGAACCAATTACTCCTGCAACATTTGGTCCCATAGCAGGCATTATTAGATTAACTTTTCCATCGGTTTCTTCCGAAACAAATTTTTGAACCGTTCGAGCTGCCATTGGCACAGCTGATACTCCTGCTGCTCCGATGCAAGGATTAATTTTGTGCTTTTCGCTAAGAAAAATATTTAAAATCTTACCAAAAATAATACCACCTGCAGTGCTAAATGCAAAGGCTAAAAACCCAAGAATTAATACACCCAAAGTCGCAAGCGATAGAAAATTCTCACTATTCATAGTCGCTCCGACAGTTAACCCTAAGAAAATAGTAACAATATCTATTAAAGCCCCACCAGCAGTTTTCTTGAGTCTATCGGTAACTCCGCTTTCTCTAATTAAATTACCGAACATTAACATTCCAATCAATGGTGCGCTCGAAGGAATAGCAAGTGAAGCAATTATTCCTGTAATTATCGGGAATAAAATGACAGCAGTTTTAGAAATTGGTTTTGCTTGTGGCATATCAATTGCACGCTCTTTCTTGGTTGTTAATAACCTCAGAATTGGCGGTTGAATTATTGGAACTAAAGCCATATAACTATATGCTGCTACAGCAACTGGCCCTAATAAATGAGGAGCAAGTTTACTAGTAAGAAAAATCGTTGTCGGTCCGTCAGCACCGCCAATTATACCTATTGATGCCGATTCATAAGGCGTAAAACCGAGCAAATAATATGCTCCGAGAGCTGCTAAAAATATTCCTAATTGAGCCGCCGCTCCTAATAAAAAAGTTATCGGGCGAGCTAATAGTGGTCTAAAATCTGTTAATGCACCCACGCCGAGAAAAATTATAGGCGGTAATAATTCTGTTTTAATGCCAGTTCTATATATCAAACCCATAATTCCTGGGTCATAAGAACTCATCAATCCTTGAGGCAAATTAGCTAATATAGCACCAAATCCAATTGGAATTAATAGCAATGGTTCATATTTCTTGGTAATAGCAAGGTATATTAGAACACCTGCTATTACGAACATAATCCAATTGCCAAAACTAAGATTTACAAATCCTGATGAATCGAGAAGATTATAAAATTTGTCCATCCTTTAACCCCTCGCTTATGATTTTCATAATAGGTTTCGAACTATCAACTTCATCTCCGATACCTGCTAAAATCTCGATTATTTCGCCCGAGCAAGGGGATTTTATTTCGTGTTGGGCTTTCATCGCTTCAACTAATGCTACAATATGGCCCTTTGTAACTTTTTCACCGATTTTTACTTTTATATCGGTTATCTCCACTGAGCCAGCAAAAGTCGAATAAACTGCTACAACATCTTGAGTGTTATTATTTGCAGTTACGGTTGGCTTTGTTTCTTGAGTACTTCTTATTTTTGGTTCGACGGTTACGTTGAATATCCTTATTTTCCCATTTTCTTCAACCGTGCATTTTGTCTCAATAGTTTGGTTAAATGCAGGCACAGTTGTGATAACAGCTTTTTCTTCTACTTTCTCGACCTTTTTCTCATCTTTTTTCTTTAATGGAATATCAATTTTACCTTGCCCTAATAGAAACCTCATACCTTCGTTAGCTTCCATCTTTTTGCCTGGCACCATACAAGAGAGTACAAGAAAAATATTTTCATCGGTAACAGGTAGTTTATATTCTTCTAATGCCTCTATAGCAATTTCAATATTTTCAGGAGCAGCTTCGAGCGGATCGCCATCAATTGGGGGTAGATTAAGTTGTTTAGATGCTTCTTCTACGACCTTTGGGTCTGGCGATAGAGGAGTCTTGCCAAAATATCCCAGAACGGCTCTACCATAACCATTTTCTATTTTTTTCCATCTACCATACATCACATTGTTGAATGCCTGCAACCAATATTGTTGGCTCCCGGGAGTAACAGAAGTCCAAGCACCACCAGCTTCTACAACAACAGGAAACTCAGCTAATACATCGCTATATTTATGTAAAATCCCAGCTTTGACCATCATATGCACATTTGGTCCAATAGCTCCCCCTGGCATTGGGAATCCCACGACTCTTGCATCTGGAGTAGTAGTAGTTGGATTAAAATCATAATCTTTTAGCCCTTCGTTCAATAAATCCTCAATAATTGTCATCTTCGAGACATCTATATCCAGCTTATAGCCCGTTCCTTTGAGTGCATGAGCCATTGAGCGAACATCGGGCTGTACCGTTCCGCTCGCCATCGGTCTAACAGATAAGTCTATTCCATCAGCACCGGCCTGAATACCTGCCATATAGCAAGCTACTGCTATACTCGCTGTATCGTGTGTATGAACCCATAATGGCATCTCTGGTGGCATTATCTTTCTCAAACCTAACACTGCATCATAAATTGTTTTAGGATCTGTTGTACCACTCGCATCTTTGAGGCCTATACTATCTACCCTCACATCGCTTTGCAGAATCTGTTTGCCTATGTTAATATAAAATTCCGCAGTATGTACTCTATCGGATTCAAAAGGTAAGCCCATTAATGCAATTGCAACCTGATGATGCATTCCGGCATCTACTATTGGCTTGCCTGTATTTATTAGATTACGCACGTCGTTCATATAATCAAAATTGCGATCCCAAGTTGTCCCATATTTCTTCATCAATTTTGCTTGCAGTTCTAATCCTTTTTTCGATTGTGTTGTCAATGTAACACCGGAAACGGAACGAGTCAAAATCTGCAAATCTACCTCCGGACCAACAGTTTCACGAATTGTTTGCATCGAATCAAAAGGATTCTCTCGTAAATAAAACAAGGGGGCTTGATAGCGAGCTCCCCCTCCAAATTCAAAGTGTCGTATGCCTATTTCAACTGACGCTTGAAGCGCTGGTAAGAAATCCTTCAAACGGACTTTTCCGCCAAAAGTACTTTGTAAGCCATCTCTAAAAGGTGTAAACATCACACGGATTGTTTTGGTTTTCTCGGTAAATATCATAAAACTTCCTCAATTTTTGTTATTTTCATATTTGGAAAATTTGTTGCATAAGTACTATAAATAGATGCATAAAAAGCCTGGTCTGATTCGGTTTGAACTTTTTCAGGGAAAATAATTATTGTTAACTTAATTATTAGCGATAAGATTGACAAAAGGGAAAAAACTGAAACTATGGCTATAATACAAACACCCAGCAAATCTAATCCCAGCATATTCTATT
>JBBISM010000115.1:0-8144 GCA_037441245.1 Ignavibacteria bacterium
ATTACGTCGTTCACTTAAATCACAATTGAGAGAAGCAAATAAAATTAATGCCAAATATGTCATTATTATTGGTGATGATGAAATTAAGAGAAATTTGGTTTTATTAAAGAATATGCAAACTGGCGAGCAAAATGAAATTGGAATAGAAAATATTAATGCTTTTATATAAACTATTGGCAATCAAGTTGTTGAAAGAAGCTTATAATAGAATATTAAACGCATCTTTGACTAAGCGAAAAGTCAAAATCATCCTAATTGCTTTTTCAATACTCATCTCCGTGACAGTTATATTTTATGCAAGATATTTATCAACTGAATTAATAGATAGAGAAACAAAAATTATAAATTTTTACGCTGAAATATTCCGACATTATGCAGATCCTCACACTGTCAATACTGGAGATATCGAATTTTTTATCTATGAAATAGCTCCGACAATATCTTTTCCAGTAATTATGACTGATCCAGAAGATAATCCACTTTATTCAATAGATGAATTCACAAACGATACAATTTATACTTCATATACATTGAATATTCAAATAGATACTAAATTACCTGCCTATAAGCAAAGAGAGTATCTAATAAACTACATTAAAGAAATGAGCGAATTATATGAACCGATTGTTATAGAAATCGAAGATGATGGGATAATTCTACAAAAGCTATATTATTCTCATTCTCAATTAGTAGATTATCTACGCTATTTTCCTGTATTAACAATATTTTTAATGGGGATTTTTGTGTTTATAGGATATATGGCTTTCGATTATTTCAGGAAAAACGAAGAATCTAAAGTATGGGTTGGTATGTCTAAAGAAGCTGCTCATCAATTGGGTACACCTATCTCAAGTTTGCTCGCTTGGGTTGAGGTACTAAGGTTAAATAAAACAGATCCACTCAAAATTGAAGATACTTTGAACGAAATGCAAATTGATATAGAAAGATTGAATACCATAACTGTAAGATTTTCGAAAATTGGTTCAACCCCAGAGATGAATATTCGCAACTTAGCACTAGTAATAGATGATGTATGCAACTATTTCGAAAAAAGACTACCCCATTTAGGTAAGAAAATTGAAATAAAAAGATATTTTGAAAATAATGTATTTTCAAAAATTAACGAAGACCTATTCAAATGGGTAATGGAAAATTTATTCAAAAATGCAGTCGAATCCATTGAAAACAAAAGAGGTCAAGTCGAAATTCATCTCAGTAAGGGTAGTAAAAAAGCTACAATTCTTGTAAAAGATAATGGAAAAGGTATGAACTTACAAACCAAAAGGCAATCATTCAATCCAGGATTTACGACTAAAAAAAGGGGCTGGGGATTGGGATTGAGTTTAACTAAAAGAATAATTGAAGATTATCATAAAGGTAAAATTTTTATCAAAGAGACCTCAATTGGAAAAGGTACATCTTTCCAAATTGAATTACCTGAACACACATTTGATATTTAAAGTATAAATAAATTAAACCGATAATAATTATGGGGAAAATTGCATTCAACAAACTAAATCTTGCAATAAATTAATTATTCGAGTTTTCTATTTAAAGTTAGATTGACTATTAAATACTTATTAGGAGTAAATTAATGAATTTCATAAGAATCGGAATACTGCTATTATGCTGTAGTAGTCTGCTTTTTTCTGCAGAGCCATTAATTAAAATAGGACAACTTCCGCCTGACGAACAACTCGAATTGTTCGAAGAAAGTGAAGAATTATATGCAATGAAGCTAATGGAGTATTTTCATTCTGCTGTAGTATTACGCACTCAATTGATTTTGAGCAGTAAAGAAAATATTAGAGAAATATTCCCGCCAACATTAGAAGAATTATCTGAACCAGATATTGAAGTTTTAAAAAAGTATTACCGATTGGCTCGGGATTTTTACAATCAAGTTCTTGCTCATCCTGAAAGAAAAATTGTGCAACTACAGCAGCAAATAATAAACAATGAGAAGAAGCATATTCAAGAAGTATTAGATATTTTGCAAGATAACTGGACACAGTTGAAGGATTGCCAAGAAGATAAGTTAGAATTGATTCAAAAATTGAATAAAGATTGTTATGAAAGGATTAGCAAATTATATAAAGCTCTTGAAGAACAAGATATAGATATGATAACGATTTTATCGGTATCTGTCAGCGAGAATTTATTTTTAAATAATAATGGACATAAAGTAACTAATGACCCAGCTCTTGGTGTGCGACTAAACCTCAATGTTTATAAACTATTTGGATTTTGGCGTGGTTTGGATATATGGTATGAATATATTGCACCGAGAATAATTACTACTAGCGTCATTCTTGGTATGCCCACTTATGAAGTTAAAGAAATATGGAACTCAAACTTGCATTCAGTCGGTTTTAGTGGCAGAATTATGCCTATTATCAAAACGGATAATTATACAGATGGATTTAAGCTCGGGATAGGTTACTTCTGGGCAAATGGTTCTATCTACAATAAAGCTAATACTGGATTTGATTGGTCAGGCATTAGAGGAGATGTCGAATACTTTGCTGGTAATTTTGCTCGTTTTCTGCCAATCGAATTATATCTTTCCCTTTCAGTTTATCACTCTTTGAACAAAGAATTAATACTTCAAGCTGATAATTTCAGAGGTAATATCTTCAATCTTTCTCGAACCAACTTTGGTTTAACTTTTGGATTACGTTATAATTTCTGGAGAACTATTTTTTAAACTAAACTCGAATCAAAATGAATAAAATAATAAAAATTATTACCTCCTTTTTTTGTGTTTCAATTTTTATCCCATATCAAATTTTCGCACAATCGAGCAGTTTCGAACTTGGAACTCGTTACATAAAGTTGAGTAATACATATAGAGAGGTTGGCGATTTCGATAAAGCAATTGAATACATCGAAAAAGGGAAAAGGTTAATTGGGAGAAATGATTATTGGCTTGCTGTTACGAAAGAATATTACGGTTACATTTTACGAGATATTGGCAAGCAGAAAACAGATATTAGAGAGAAAAAGATGTTTTATCAGAATGCATTGGATTCTTTTAATGAAGCATTAGCTATTTATAAGAGGATAATTTTTCAACCCGATGGTTCGCCCCTTCCATTAGAAGCAATGTTAAAAAATATAAACGATCTAGTAGATGAACTTGATTCGATTAATAATGATGCCCCTATTTTTCAAAAATCTGCAATTGCTGGAGAAAAAGTATTGAACTTTGACCGTCAAAAGCTAAAAAATTTACCGAGCGATATTCCTCAAAATTCAAAAAGTATCAGTCTGGCATACAATCGCTTCAATCAATTCCCTGATGGAATAACAAAGTTTACAAATCTTGAATATTTGGATTTATCAAATAATCGTATCAAAAACGTATCAACATCAATTGGAGACTTAGATAGATTGCATTATCTTGATTTGAGTAATAATAGGATTACTAATTTATCATCCTCAATTGGGGGGTTATATAATTTGGTTGAGCTAAATCTTGAGAATAATAGATTGAAAGATTTACCAGCAACGATATGTAATCTAAAAAATCTCGAAATCTTAAATATCAGAAATAATAAAATACCATTTGAAAAAATATCAAATATTATAAAGTGCCTCCCGAAATGCAATGTCTTGTATGATGAATATATCTTGAAGCCCAAACAAGTAGAAGAATACGAGGAGTGATTCTAATAATTCGATTCATCACGCCACATAACAATTAACCAGGGAGAATTAACATCATTTCTTCTTAATCTGAAAACAGCTCTGCCTTGAATTCTAACAATATCAGCAGGATTAAATATTATCGTTAAAGTAAAACCCCGAGAAACCTCTACCAACAGCGAATCACCGCTTGGCGTTAATACATTATTCCAAATTAGTTCGATATTCTGTGTGGCATTGAATAATCTATGTGTCGAAATCATATCTTCATTTCGACCCCAGGAAACATCAACACCTTTATCATAATTGCGAAAAACAAATACGAAATCATCGGATAAAAGTCTGCCATAAACTACGGTATCTTTGAACATATAAGCATATCTAAAATTGTCGAAAACACCCTCGATTGTCATTTGGTCAGATAAAATGCCGTCAGTAATGGAATCTACAATTTTTGGTGCAAAAGGATTTGTGCAAGATAAAGTTATTAAAAGAGTAGTAATGAATAAGCTTTTGATAAGATATATTTTACAGGTAATCAATATTTTTAGTGAATTTTTCATTTAAATCAATTTGAAAATAAAGCTTTTGCCAAGCTCCAAGTAGCAATAATTGAATCATTTTGCAGTTTTAAATCTATCCATCGAGATATACTCCATAAGCCAGAATTATCAATTGATATAGTTAATTGCATCCTACCACTAAATTCGGTTGGTATAGTAGTGTTTTGATGTGCAATTTTCAACTTGTAATCAGTAATATAAATGACAGAATCGGGTTGTTTCGCGCTAAAACCTGATTGTAGCAGTATTAGTTCTGGATATGTTTCGGATTGTAATGAATTTATAAGTCCATTGTAATAACTTTTTTCTCTATCAACAGACCAATTCTGAAAAAGAGAAGAATAAATTGCAAATATCTCAGCTGTTGGGATGAAATAAAACGGAATTCTATTTCTGTTTGAATCAGAAAAGCAATTGATATAGTTCTGCAAGTTCTTCTCATTGACAGCAGATTTAAAGTTATTGATAACAGTTTCTGGGTCTAAAGGCACTTTGAATGAGCCAGTACCAGTACCAGGATCCTCAGGTGTACGGGTCGTGAAAAATTCGCAACTATTAATAATTATCAATAAAATGATTAGTATTTTTAAAACGATATTCATCTATACTTCAACTCTGCCTTGAATTGCTCTTGTTAATGTAGCTTCATCTGCGAATTCGAGTGATAATCCCATCGGAACACCTCGAGCTATTCTTGTAACTATTATTTTCAGGGGTTTTATCACTTTTGTTAAATATTGAGTTGTTACTTCGCCTTCGGTGCTGGGATTTAAAGCTAAAATTACTTCATCAATATTATTAAGTCGGGGGATTAACTCTTTTATTTTTATATCATCGGGAGAAATATTATCAAGCGGGTTGATTACTCCGTGCAAAACGTGATATAAACCGAAATATTCGTTGGTTTTCTCTATTGCATTTACATCGGTTGGTTCTTCTACAACGCAAATGATAGAGCGGTTTCTTTTATCTGAAGAACAAATAGGACAGGGGTCAACTTCTGTAAAATTATAACATTGCGAACAATATTTAATATTTTTTTTTAAATCAATTAGTGATTCAGCAAATTTTTCAATATATTCATTGTCTTTGCTTAACATAAACATGGTTAACCGAAATGCTGTTTTTCTTCCAATTGAAGGGAGTGAGGAGAAATATTCAACAACTCTTTCGATTGATTCTGAAGTATAAAACATATAATTATCTCAATTATTATCAAAATGGTAAGTTGAGTCCGGGTATATTTGGAAGTAATCCACTGATTTTTTTCATTTCTTCTTGAGCCATATTCTGAGCGGACTTGATGGCATTATTCATTGCAGCAACTATAAGGTCTTCCAAAAACTCTTTTTCTGACTCGTTTAATAGTTCAGGGCTAATTTCCAATCCAATGATTTGATTATCACCAGTTATTTGAACTTTCACCATACCACCACCAGATTCAGCAGTTAAGACTTTTTGAGCGATTTCATTTTTGATTTTTTCCATCTCTGATTGCATTTTTTGAGCCTGTTCAAGCATACCTTGTATATCGAACTTCATCATTCCACCTAATAAATATAAAATAAAATGTCATTTTATCTGTTATCGAAAATAATAAATTCTTTCAGATTCTCGAAAGTATATTTTATTTTTGTTATGGATAATAAACCAATTTTAAAATTTTAATTATAATATTGAGGTTTTCTATGAGTATATTTAATCGAATAGCTGATATTTTTAAAGCAAATATCAATGATTTGCTAGACAAAGCTGAAGACCCTGAAAAGATGATTAAACAGATGATTATCGAAATGGAGGAATCTGTTAATAAAACTACTTTGCATGTTGCTTCTGCAATTGCTAATGAAAAATTACTAGCGCGTAAGATAGAAAAAGCCAGAAATGACATTCAAGAGTGGGAAAAAAAAGCTATACAAGGATTGACTGCTGGGAGAGAAGATTTGGCAAAAGCTGCCCTTGAGAAAAAAGCTATTAGTCAAAGAAATGTTAATGATTTACAACCTGTTTTGGATCAATCTAGAACAATGACAAATAAACTACGTCAACAACTTGACCAGCTAAAAGCTAAGCTGGAAGAGGCAAGAGCCAGGCAAAGTACCTTAATTGCGCGTTCTCAAGCAGCAAAAGCACAAAAGCAAATTGCACAAGCGTTCAGTGGCGTAGGTTCAGATGCTTTCAGTAAATTCGAAAAATATGAAACAAAAATTGAAAAGCTCGAATCTGAAGCAGAAGCTTTTCAGCAATTAGCTGGAGAACAAACACATCTTGATGACGAATTCAAAAAACTTGCCACTCAGTCAACTGTTGATGATGATTTACTGCAACTGAAAGCCAAAATGGGTCTTTTGCCTGAAACCAGTTCTTCGGATTCTAATTAATTAAGAAACTTATTATGGAGCAAATTATGAGCGAAACAAAACAACAAAACCAAGATAACACCAGTATTTTTACTCCTCCAACATTGATTAACGAGACGATTGAGAAAGTCAAGGCAATACTTGACAAACATTTTCCAGAACATTTATCATTTGCTAATGGGCAATTTACATTACCCTTCGGTTCAACTCAATTAGTAATTATTGTCCGCCCGTTTACTGATGATGATACCTGTGTGGAATGTATGTCTCAATTGGTAACTGGTGCTAATATTGACCTCGAATTGACTAAATACCTATTGCGTAAGAATGCTGAATTGCATTATGGTGCTTTCGGCTTATTATTCGATGATACTATTACTTTCTCTCATGCTATCACAGGAGCCAATTTGGACGAGAACGAATTACTATCAACGATAAATTCTGTTGCAACTATTTCTGATTATTATGATGATATTATCGTAGATATGGCAGGCGGGAAGAGGGCAATTGATTTATTAAATGAAGAGTTAACCTGAGTTTGATTAATATGATTTTATTTTTCGCTTGGAGTATGTCAACATACATAATCCAATTTTTATTTTAAAAGTCAGGCTATTGAGTTTAGGAGACAATTGAATTAACAATCAAGCTATATGCTGGTTCAATGGCATATAAACTTTGTTCTCAACAGTATTATTACATATTAACTTTAATTTCTTCAAACAATTTTAGCTTTGTATCTTCTTCTCTATTTTTAAATGTATAATTTGATATAAGCAATTCACTGCCTTTTTGATTACCTTTATTTCCAACATTCCTCATACCATAGGTTAAATTCCACTCTTTAATAATAGCAAACGAAAATAAATCTTTGATATAGTCACTATTATCATATGTAACAAGCCACTTGTGTTTAGAATTCTTTAAAACATTGGCTAATCTTATATGGTCGAATGTTTTATGTAAATCGCCATTCTTACCGTACAGTGCTGATTTTGTGGTAGTATAATAAGGTGGATCAAGAAAAATAAAAACATTTTCGCCTTTAGCGTCTAAAACTTCTTGGTAATCTAAATTAGTAATTTTTGTATTGGTTAAAATTTTAGATAAAGATTTAACTCTTGCAATACTTGATTCAGTGAATCTTTTATGAAAAGCAGCGTTTGAAAAACCCCCGCTTTCAGTTGTGCCGGAAAATGTAATTCTATTAAAAATAAAAAAGGCGGCTGCTTTTTTATTGTTATCAAATGAATCTATATTCTCTAATAAAAATTTATGTAATTCTTTGCCGTCGAGATAATTTGAACGAAACTCAAGAATTGATTCAATAAGTTTGTTCGGATTCTCTTTACACTCATTCCAAAAATGATATAGATTCTGGTAAATATCGTTTATCCAAAATGTTCTTGATGGAAAAATTTGCTTTAAATAAACAAATACTGACCCTCCCCCGACAAAAGGTTCTCGAAATTCCTCGAAATCTGGTATTAATTTCGAAATCGAATCTACAGCTTTACTCTTACCGCCGGGATATCTGAGTGGACTTTTAATCATTTCAAACGCCTTCTATAAT
>JBBISM010000116.1:0-8137 GCA_037441245.1 Ignavibacteria bacterium
TTTCCCTTTATTTTGGCTAGTTTTTAGTGTGCTAATTTGTTCTGCAATTGGCTTAGTATTCGGGGCATATCCTGCTTGGAAAGCAGCCAAATTAAATCCAATAGACGCACTTCGCTATGAATAAATAAATTCCTTCTATGCCATATAAGATTAACTTAATGACAATATTAATAATCACAGAAACGTTAAATGCACTAATTAAATTAGCTAATAATATACTATCAACATAATGCAAATAACCTCAAGAAGAGAGAGAATAGGCTGGTATTTTTACGATTGGGCTAATTCTGCTTTCTATACTACTGTAATAGCTGTTTTTTTAGGTCCTTACCTAACTTCAATAGCAAATAATGCAGCTGATTCGAATGGTTATATTAGTTTTTGGGGTATTTCGATTTTTGCAGATTCTTTATTTGCTTATTCTATATCTTTTTCAGTCCTTTTGCAATTGTTCATTTTACCGATAGTTGGTGCTTATGCGGATTTTAGTAATATCAAGAAACAATTATTGGGTTTCTTCGCTTATGTAGGAGCTTTTTCGACAATGGGTTTATACTTTCTCGATGGAGCTAATTATCTATTGGGTGCGGTATTATTTGTAGTAGCCAATTTAAGCTTCGGTGCCTCAATTGTAGTTTATAATGCATATTTAAATGAAATATCTACAGTAGATGATAGGGATGCAATCTCTTCAATTGGTTGGGCAATAGGCTATTTGGGTGGGGGAATCCTATTAGTATTAAATTTGTTGTTATATACAAATGCCGAAAATATTGGCATTAGTTCGGATTATGCTATTCGGATAAGTTTATGCTCTGCTGGTTTATGGTGGGCGCTATTTACTATTGTCCCATTATTGACTCTAAGAGTGAGAAGTAAATTTATCCAAATACCCTATGGTCAAAACTATATTATTTTTTGTTTCAAGTACTTTTTAAAAAATATAAAAGAGATAAAAAAATACCCTCGAACTATTCAATTTTTGATAGCATATTTATTTTTCAATGAAGGTGTACAAACGATAATTGTAGTAGCTTCTCAGTTTGCAAAAATTGAATTAAAAATCGGTATGGACATAATAACAATAGTGATTGTTATGGTCCAATTTGTAGCTTTCATAGGTTCGCTTTTATTTGGGTGGATAGCTAAACTAACAGACACCAAAAAATCAATATTGATAAGTTTAATTATTTGGTCTCTCTGTGTTTTATACTCATATAGTTTATTGTCATCTCAGATAGAATTTATTATATTAGCATTTTTCTTGGGGTTAGTTCTTGGAGGAACTCAAGCATTAAGTCGTTCGATGTTCTCCAAACTAATACCAGCTGGTAAAGAAGCTGAATATTTCAGCGTTTTTGAAATTAGCGATAGGGGAACAAGTTGGTTAGGACCTTTATTATTTGGTTTATCACTACAACTGACAAATTCCTATCGGTTAGCAATATTATCATTAATTTTATTTTTTTTAATCGGAATAGTTTTGTTGTATAGAGTCAGAGTGAATACCAAATGATTCTACTTGTCTTGATAAGCGGTAACCCAGATCACTTAATCCAAAAGCATTTTTTAAATAATGAAGTAAAAATAATCAAAGTTGACGAAAAGGATTTTTATGACTTTACTGCCTTGATAAAACGATTCAAGCAAAGCAAGAGTAATAAGATATTTTATGGTTGTTTAGATATTAAGTATCAACGATTCACTTTCTTTATGCATCTTTTCAATTTATTAGCTGGGCTTAAGAAAGGTGCTATAGTTGACGAAAAGGGTAACTCAATTGAAATTAGAACGTTAAAAACAATCATATACCATTCACCAATGTTTATTCTTGAACTATCTATAGGGCTCATTGTAGTAATTAGATATTATATTTCGTTGTTATTCAATAAATGGCTAATAAAAGAATAAAAAAAGTTTTGATTTTGCGCACCGATTATTATGGTGCGATAAAAGAAGGCGGTACAGTAGCTATTTCCTTAGGACCATACACTTCTCTTGTAAATAAGGGTATTAAATGTATTTATTTATCAGGAGGCGAAAGCTACTTCCCACCTGATTGTGAATATCACTTTGTTAGTCACAAGAAATCATTATTAAATTTACCTGAAATATATAATTTGCCTTTCACTCATACAGCAGCTAAAAAAGCAATCCAAATCATTGATATGCATCAGATTGATTTACTATTTCAATTTCATTCAATTCTGAATTATTCTGGTACGATAATTAAAAAAAAGACAAACATTCCATTTGTTTTACATGTTGATGGAGTTGAGTTTTGGGCAAAAAAAAACTGGGGTAGAAAACTGTTTTTAAATAGACATTTAAGATGGGCTGAATTAATCCAATGGCATAATGCTGATATAATTGATGTTCCATCACAAATAGTAAAAGATATGATATCAAGCTATAGTGATATTGATTTAAGAAAAGTATTAGTTAATCCTAACGGAGTTGATTCAGATAAGTTCAACCCAAATATTGACCCAGAAATAGTAAAGAAAAAATTGTCAATCGAGGATAAATTTGTTGTTGGGTTTTTTGGTACTTTTAGTCAATGGCATGGTGTTGATATTCTTGCAAAAACTGTAGCTTTATTAAAACATAAGATAAAGGATTTAATTGTTCTGTTTGTTGGTGACGGAGTGTTACGACCAACAACCGAAAGTATTATTAGAGAAAATAATGTTGAAGAATACACATTATTTA
This sequence comes from Ignavibacteria bacterium, assembly GCA_037441245.1. Lineage (GTDB taxonomy): Bacteria > Bacteroidota > Ignavibacteria > Kapaibacteriales > UBA2268 > CALHGZ01. The sequence continues at coordinate 2,713 of JBBISM010000116.1, forward strand.
CTGGTATGATACCCTATCAACATATTCCAAGATATATGGCTGCTTGTCATATTTTAACAAGCCCTTGCATCAATAATCCAGATTTTGAGTTATTTAATTCACCGGCTAAGCTCTTCGAATATATGGCAATGGGGAAACCGATTGTTGCAACTAATGTAGGACAACAAGCTGAAGTAATTATTCACAAACATAATGGAATTCTTTGTGAAGAGCGTTCACCTGATTCATTAGCTGATGCAATTCTGAATTTTTATTACGATAAGGAACTTAGTAAGACTTGTGGTGAAAATGCAAGAAAAGATGCTGTTGATAAGTATAGCTGGGATAATCACACACAAAAAATATTAGATGCTGTTGAAAATTTAAGGTAATAAATTCTCGGAACACTTCATCTTTACATTAATCTTTGTATATTTACCTGGCAAACTATTAATTCTGATTTCCCCATCAAAAATATTCAGGATTTTCTTAACAATTGCGATCCCTAAGCCACTGCCTTGTTGCTCATAAATTTTTCTTTCAAATTGTACAAATGCATCCAAATCTTCTATTTGTTGTTCGGTCATACCCCGACCATAATCAGTTATTGAAAGAAAAAATTCATCGTCACCATTTTTGGTAGTAACATCAACAGGGGAATTCTTTGGAGAAAATTTGAAGGCATTGTCCAAGAGTTCTTTAACTAGAATAGAAAAATATTCCTCAGGAATTGAAATAGACCCGTTTGTAAGTGAAAATTTCAAATCCTTTTCCCTTCCATATGATTGGGCAAGTGAAACAGCAATCTCTTGAATCACCATATCAGCATATATCGTTTGCTTTGATTTGATATTTTCTAATTCATCATTATTAATAGACAAATGTTCCAATTTAGAATAGGTGAGATATTGCTCGAACATTGCATTTAATCTTTTTGCCGCTCCGTTTATATTTTCTATCATTTCGAGAGTGTCTTTTGGTGTGATTGAATCGAACTTTTTTAATAAATAGTCCGAATATCCTAAAATTATACTTATCGGGGTTCGTACCTCATGAGGAATAGCTTTTTGGATACTTGTTGTAAGGTGTTTGAATTTTTGGTTATGTAGGTTTTCATTATTATCGAACTTTTTCAACCTGATTTGTACCGCATCGAGCAATTCATCTATATCATAAGGTTTGGTGATAAAATCATCTGCCCCAAATTTCATCCCATCTCGAATATCTGCTCTATCGGATTTTGCAGATAGAAATAGAAACGGAATTGAAGCAGTTTCTTGATTTTTTTGTAATTCGCGTAATAATCCAAATCCATCGAGCATTGGCATCATTATATCGGAAATAATCAAATCTGGTTTGTATTTAACAGCCATTTTCAGCCCATCAACTCCATCGGCTGCAGATAATGTTTCATAATTACTCAGACAGAGTGTTTTGACTAAATCTCGTCTTATTTCCATTTCATCTTCGATTATGAGAATTTTTTTGGGCATTTTGAACTTTTAATCAATGATTGATAGGAATAGTTACAGTAAATAAAGAACCTTGATTAATTTTACTCGATACCTCTATCTTTCCATTTAAAATTTCGAGTGCTCTTAATATGATTGACATTCCGAGTCCTGTCCCTGAAATATTGCCAACGTTTTTGCCTCTATAAAACAAATCAAAGATTTTATTTTGTTCTTCTTCTGCAATTCCAATGCCAAAATCCCTGACTTTGATGATTAGTTGTTCTTGATTGCTGCTAACTATAATATCAACAGATTTATTATCAGCAGAATATTTGATTGCATTTGAAATAATATTCACAATTATATGCCTTAGCAACTTAGAATCAATAGCAATGTTTTTATCGCTACCCTCGAATTTGTAATTTAAAACTCGCTTTGTTGATAGAGTAAGTTGGAAATCATTAATGACATTTTTACAGAATTCATTTATGCTAACTGTTGTTGGGTTTGATTGTATTTTGTTTATGTCTGTTTTACCAATAAAAATTACATTTTCAATCAAATCCTTCATAAAATCAACAGTTTTAATAATCCTTTCGAGGTACTCCTTCTTTTCCTCATCATTTAGAGTTGAATAAAATTTCTCTACTAATTGGGCAGAAGAGCGAATTATTGTTAATGGAGTTCTGAACTCGTGCGAAACCATAGAAACGAACTTAGTTTTAAGATCGCTCAATTCTTTTTCTCGCTCCAACATTCTGATAAGCTCTTTTTGAGCATTTTCTTTTTCAATGATTTCATTTTTGAGTTTATGAACCAATAACTGCAAATCTTCGGTTCTTTCTTGAACCTTTAATTCTAATATCTCATTATTTTGCTTGAGAGCAATTTCAGCTTTCTTTCTTTCGCTAATATCGAGAAAACTTTCAATCCTGTAATAACTACTGCCAATATTAATAAAGGAAACAGTTCTTAAAATGGGAAGTAGTTGTCCATTAGCTCTTCTCAGATTTGTTTCAAAGTTTCGCTTATTCTGTATAAACTTGTCTATTTTACTGGAGTTGTTATCATCAAAATCAAGATACTTTCTAAAATTCATACCAATAATATTATATTCTTTATCGCCAATCATTCCTGCTGCAACTGGATTAGCTTTGATTATGTCCTCAGTTTTATTATCAATAACCATAATTCCAGTATGCACAGAGTCAAATATTGCACTCAATTCACGCCTGCTTTGAGCCAAGTGCATCGTTCTTATTGCTACTTTTTGCTCAAGTATTTCTTTTGTTTGCTTTAAATGTTTTGTTAATAGAGAAGTATCAATTGTGCTGGCAAAAAGATTTCCAAATAAAAGACATAATTTCAAGAATATAGGGCTAACTTTAGATGGCAAATAATCAAATACCAAAAACACTATACCCAATACACCTGTTGGAATGATAAGTGGAATAGAAATACAATAATCATTAAATTTAGTAGATTTTTCAGGTTGATATGTCGTTATTGTTGCATTTTGCAATGTTTTTCCTAAAACCCCTTTTTCGATAAGTTGATGAAATACATAATTTGAATGTTCTTTATGTTCGTTGGGTAATGTCATCTTGTGCTCGAATTCTAAAGTTTCTTGGTTCAGAAAAAAAATGGATGATGATTTTATATTTGGAATTTGTAAAAATACATTCAATCCATATTTAATTATTTCGTGGATTCTTGTTGCCGAATTCCTATAATAAATATAATTGTCAATGCCAGTAAGAAAGTCTTTCCACTCTTCCCGCACAAGTTCTATTTTGTGGTCATTTACTGTCATCAAATCCAACTTACTTTAATTCTTCAATAATAATTCAAAAGATTCATCAAAATCAAACATAATCTTTGGTAAGGCTTCTATTATTTCTCCCACACGAAAACTGAGCTTTTCCCAAATTAGTATATTTGGTTGAGGAACTATTTCATCATAACTAATGCCTAATTCAAGGGCATTCGCAACAATATCTGCGATATGAAGTGTTGCAACTAAAAAATCAACTTTTCCATTAACTAGACCGGTATTGTGATAACTTATGGCATTTATTAGTGTACGAGGCAATTTCCATTTTTCAGCTAACATCTGACCGATTGTCGTATGGGTTATGCCGAGAATTAACTGTTCTGCATCTCTTATCTCTATATTGTTAGTAATGGCATATTCAATAACTTTTTGATAATCATCATAGTAATATTTATAGAAAAATAGTTTTCCAATATCATGCAAAATACCAGCAATAAAGTAATTCTCAAGATTCTTTATTGCTATAATAGCCCCTAAGTTTCGATTTATCACTCCAACCGCAATAGAGTGCTTCCATAAATCAATAGCGCTAATTGTGTGATTTGTAGAATAACTATTAAATAGTCTGATAATTGTCATCGCACTGACCAAATTTTTTACTTCATCGAATCCCAAATAAAATATTGCTTTTGTTACTGTATCTACATTAACTTTCAATCCGAATAGCGAGGAGTTAGCTGCTCTCAGAATCTTTGCAGTAGCTGCTTGATCCCGTGATAAAATATCTGCTGCATCATTTATTGTTGAACGAGGATTAGCCATTACCTCGGATAATGCCACATAGATGGTTGGTAATGTAGGAAAATCATTTATTGTATCAATTATTTTTTGAATATGAGTCAATTATCACCTCTATTTTTTTGAGATAATTTTTTTGCTAAATTCAAAATAGCTATATCAATAATTTCCTTTTCACTGTCATTTCTTGGTTGCCATAAAATTCTTTCTTTTATTTTTTCGCAGGCTAAATCATATATTTCTTTGGGTATCTCCTCAATTTTCTCATCATCAATATTTATTATTTCTAATGTATTTATGTTCCATAATTTTAACGTTGATATATGATTTTCTTTTAAAATTGTACCAGCAGGTAATAAGACTTGGTTGAATTTATTAACAATTGGTTTGGCTAATTTCATACCCGATGATATTTTATCTATTGTGATTAATGACATTATTTTAAATTATGAAATATATTTCATTAAAAATAATTAATTTTTAATCAAAAGTCAAGAGAAATATTTTCCTTGAGCAAAATAATCAATAAATATGCCAGAATTATCTTGTCAGGTCAATATAGAAGATAAATATAATCAGAGCGATGAGAAGAAATACGCCAATCTGTTGAAATGCAATTTTGAGTTTTAATGGAATCTCTCGTCTGATAAGGCCTTCGATTAGTGTCATTAGTAAATGACCTCCATCAAGTGCTGGAAAGGGGAGAATATTTATGATTGCAAGGGAGATTGACAAAAGTGCTGTGAATGTGAGAAAATTAGCTAACCCGAGTTCGGCTTGTTGAGATGCATTTTTTGCAATAAATATTGGGCCTCCGATAGATTGTTTTACAGATACCTTGCCTTCAATCATTCTTGCAACCGAGTTATAAAGCAGATTAAGTACAGAAATTGTTTGTTTAAAGCCAATAAATATAGATTCGACAATATTATAATGTTTGATTATTATGTTCCCAGTATAGACATCGCTAATAGTTACTCCAATTTTCCCTTCTTCATTGGGGACAATTGTATCAGAGAGAATCATACTATTACGATTCCATTCAATAAACAATTTTTTCCCTGGATTTTTTTCAACAATTGAAATAAACTGAAGTTTGTTATTTATGAGAGTGTTGTTGATAGCGACGAGAGTATCACCAGATTTAATGCCTGATCTACCTGCAGGCCATGTTGTAATCACGTCGGAGACAAGAACCTTAATATTCGTTGGGAATAACCCAAATCCTTCTTCGAATGTATCTTTGTTTTTCATTGAATCTAATATTGCTTTGCCATCAACCAGAAGTAACAGTTCATTTTGGTTTCGCTGAATATTGACTTTCTTCGTATTGCCGAAATTCTCAATTGTGATTTTATCACGAATATCTTGCCAATTATTGACTTCAGTACCATTTATGGTTAATATTTTATCGCCAATA
>JBBISM010000117.1:0-8099 GCA_037441245.1 Ignavibacteria bacterium
AATATTATTGGTTCATCAAAAGCTAAACTAATTAAAGTTGAAGCAATACCTGATTTAATTGACTTTTGGTCCTTCAAAGCTAATTCGATTTGCCCCTCGAATGGTTTTAACGCTTCGCAAAAGTCAGAATTATCGGGATTGCCTGAAATATTAGCTGATGTCCCTGCTATCGGCTGTTCATATCCTTTTAGTAATTCCATCATAAATTCATTAGCAGGTATTCTTATAGCTATAGTATCCAAACCACAGTTGATTATGGTTGGTATTATTGACTTAGCACTCAAAATAATAGTCAATGGGCCTGGTAAGAATTCTTCTGCTAATTTATAAAATGAATTCGGTATATTTTGGGCTATTTGCTCGGCTTTATCCATTTTATCAATATATGCCGCGAGTGGTTTACGATTATCTCTCATCTTAAGTTTATAGATACGTTCTGCAGCATTCTTGTTAAATAAATCGCAACCAATCCCATAGACGGTTTCGGTCGGAAATAGGATTAGACCCCCTGAACTGAGTATTTCGCAGCTCCGCTCTATTGCATATTGGCTTGATATATTAACATCAATTATCTGCGTAACCATAATATTCTCCAATGATGTCTATAAATTGTCAAAAATAATAAAATTGTGATTGCCAATTTTACAATAATTTCGAACATAATACATTTATATTTTTTATTTTGAATATAATGGAAATTAGGATTATAGAATTATGAAGCCAATACACAAATTTGTTGTAACTGCATCTGTACCGGAAAAGATAAATAAAATAGTTGAAATAGCTTATAATTACTGGTGGTGCTGGAATTCCGATGCCAGAGAATTATTTATTCGAATGGACAAAAAACTGTGGGATGAGGTAAATCATAATCCTATTCTTTTAATCAATAAATTGCCACAAGATAGATTGCAGGAACTCGCCGAACAGCAGGAATTCATAAGCTACTTGAATTTTATTCATACAAAATTTATTATGTATTTAGAGTCGAATGGATGGTATGAACAATTTAATATTTCAAATAATTGCATTATTGCATATTTTAGCCCTGAATTCGGTATTAATGAAAGTTTTCCTACTTACTCGGGGGGTTTGGGGGTCTTATCAGGCGATCACCTTAAATCTGCAAGCGATTTAGGAGTTCCAGTAGTAGGAATTGGATTACTCTATCAAATGGGATATTTCCGTCAACATTTAGCTCAAAATGGATGGCAAAACGAAATTTATAATTATAATGACTTTTTCACTTTGCCTATTAGATTAGTTAAAAAGGATGACAAACCAATAATAATTAATGTGGAATTGCCATTAGCAAAAGCCTATGCTCAAATATGTGAACTCAAAATCGGGAAAGTATCTTTGTTTTTTCTTGATACAAATATTGAGCAAAATTTAATCGAAGAATATCGAGATATTACAGACCAACTTTATGGGGGGACCCGAGAAACCCGCATCCAGCAAGAAATTATGCTCGGTATTGGTGGTATGCGCGCCCTGAAAGCAATTGGCTCCGAACCAAATGTAGTACATATAAACGAAGGGCATGCAGCTTTCGCTTTGCTCGAACGAACTAAAATGTTTATGGAAAAATTCAATATAGATTTCCGTTCAGCAAAACAAATAACGAGAAATTCTTCAATATTTACAACACATACACCTGTTCCAGCAGGCAACGAAGTATTCAAACACGACCGAGTCGAACATTACTTCCATAAATACTATACAAAACTTGGGATTAGCAAAGAGGAATTCTTCCAATTAGCACTTGAAGGAAAATATAGTCCTGAGAACGATTTTTCTATGACCATTCTCGGATTAAAATTGAGTGCCTACCATAATGGAGTAAGCAAATTGCACGGTCAGGTCTCAAAAAAAATGTGGCAAAATATCTGGCATAACTTTCCTGTTGACGAAGTCCCTATTAAAACAATAACAAATGGAATTCATACATTGACTTGGATTGCCCGTGAATTTGCAGAATTATATGACCGCTACCTCAGCCCGAGCTGGCGCACAGATACTGATAATCCAAAAATTTGGGAAAAAGTGGATAATATTCCAGCCGAAGAAATTTACAGAGAAAAGCAAAGGCGAAGAGTTAGGTTAATACTTTTTGCACGTGAATATTTACAAAAAAAGCAAAAAGAATATCTAACCCCAGACCAGGTTGAGAGAATCAATGAATTTTTGGACACAGAAGCACTTACAATAGGATTCGCTCGAAGATTTGCTACTTATAAAAGAGCTTTACTAATCTTTCGTGATATGAAACGCTTGCATTCGATATTAACAAATCCTGACTTTCCAGTTCAGCTAATTATTGCAGGCAAAGCACACCCCCACGATACAGCTGGTAAAGAAGTTATCCAGAAAATCATACAAAACGTCAGAGATTATCAATTAGAACGCTATGTCGTTTTTCTCGAAGATTATGATATGGTAATAGCTCGTATGATGATTAAAGGATGCGATGTATGGCTGAATACACCAATACGCCCGATGGAAGCAAGCGGTACAAGCGGAATGAAAGCCGCTATTAACGGAACGCTCAATCTCAGCATAAAAGATGGTTGGTGGAACGAAGCTGCTACTGCTTATAATGGGTTCACTATCGGAGAAGGAAAAGAATATCCAAACTTTGAAGAGCAGGAAATCATTGAATCACAAATTTTATACGATATTCTTGATAGGACTATTATCCCTATGTTTTATGATAGAACAAAAACCCGCGTACCTTACAAATGGGTTAATATGATGAAAGAATCAATAAAAACTATTGCCCCCTATTACTCAACCCATAGAATGCTAAAAGAATATACAAATCAGTTTTATATTCCCAGTTTTTATAATAATTATGAATTAACAAATAATAAAGCTGAAAAAGCAGTTGAGCTAAAAAAATGGAAAGATTTCGTAAGGGGTGAATGGGAACATATCAAAATATTAAAAACCGAAATCTTCTTAAATGGCGAACCCTGTCTGGGCAAACACGTTAAGGTATCAACCGTTATTTATCTTAATAACCTTAAGCCCGATGATGTTGACGTCCAGGTTTTTTACGGTTCTGTTGATACTCACGGCGAATTGAAAGATACTCATTCTCAAACCCTAAATTATATTAGAACAGAGGATAATAAACACTATTATGAAGGTTCTTATATATGCCCGGATACAGGTATGCAAGGATTTACTATTCGTATTTTACCCAATAACCCTCAATTAATTGACAAATCTGAACTATATTTATGTAAATGGGCATAATATAGAATCCCTAAAAATTCTACTTATCTAATATGAAATTTTTTTACAATCTTTTCATTTTGATTGACTTTAAAAAATTCCATTTTTCATCTCCTTTCAAATTTATTCTTGGTATAATTTAATTATCTAATTCACTAGAATAAAGGGCATTAGAACAGCAACACAAAAGATACAATATTCAAAATAGGCTTCTCAAAAGTTCAATATTAGTTAATTTTGAAATAAATTTTAATTATGACTAATAATATATTTGATGTTTGATAATTTTGATGGAGTTTAAAATGATTTACAAAATATTCGCAATTGTTCTCGCAATTCATAGCTTATCTTTAACAAAGATTATCTGCACAGAAAACAACGAAAGCATTGATTCATTGAAGCATTATAGATTTTCGCAAATAAATATAATCGAGAGTAGAACAAAAGTTTTCGAGGAAATTCCCGGAACAGCCATAGTAATTAATAGTTCAAGTCTAGAACTGATTAAAGCTAATTCATATTCAGATATTTTAAACAAATACCCGGGTATAAATATTACAAATGAAGATGCATTGGGATTAAGATTGAATATCGGTATAAGAGGACTTGACCCCGATAGAAGTCGGACGGTTTTAATAATGGAAGATGGGATTCCAGTTGCTTTAGCTCCTTATGGTGAACCCGAAATGTATTACTCACCTAATATTGATAGAGTTACTGGAATAGAAATCCTCAAAGGTAGCGGTTCGATTCTTTATGGACCCCGAACTATCGGTGGAGTAATAAATCTATTAACAAATGACCCCCCAATCGGTAATAAATACTTTGCTAATTTATCGGGTGGCGAAGGTGGTTTATTCAAATCTAAATTCGGTTATGGTATTGGCGATAGAAATTTGGGATTTTTGATTGAATACCATAGAAAACAAGCTGATAATCTATTCCCTGTTCATTATAAAGTGAATGATTTAATGACAAAATTTAAATTCAAGTTAGATGAAAAATCAAATATAATCTTTAAAGCTGGATTTTATGATGAGAAATCCAACTCTACATATCTTGGTATTACACAAAATATGTATGATAATGGTGAATATTTTAGAAATATAACCCCAAATGATAATCTCGATATAAGACGATATTCAGCCAGTTTATCTCATACTACTATTTTGAATAATAACATTCTCCTGAATACACTGATATATGGTTATACAACAACACGAAATTGGCTCAGACAGGACTTTTCTCGAAAGCCTCATAATAATCAAACAGGTATGATTTATGGCGATACAAGTATTGCTAATGGTGTTATATATATGCTTAATTCCACTGGTAGCAGAAATAGACAATTTGAAGTATTTGGAATAGAACCAAGAATCAATTTTAGTTATGATTTTCTTTCGTTGAAAAATGAATTAAAAGCAGGTCTTAGATATCTTTACGAAAAAGCATACGAGCAAATGATTGTAGGAAACAAGCAAAATGCTATTTCGGGTCAAATGCGGGATAATGAAACTCGTATCGGTAATGCTATAAGCGGATACTTACAAAATAGAATTTTTCTCAATGAAAACATTATCATTACCCCAGGAATAAGAATCGAACACTTCCAATATGAGAGAAATATTGCACGTTTGAAAAATATTGATACTTTAATTTCTAACTCTAATAAAATAATTGGAATTATTCCTGGTATTGGCATAAACTATAATTTTAATACAGATAACACAATATATGCAGGTTTACACAAAGGTTTTTCTCCGCCAAGAATAAAAGATGCAATTTCAATTCAAGGGGAAGCACTTGAGCTAAATGCTGAAGATAGCTGGAATGCTGAAATTGGCTTCCGCTCAAAATATATCAAATGGCTAAATGCAGAGCTTGCGCTATTTATTCTTGATTTCCTCAACCAAACCATACCAGTATCCCAATCCTCGGGTGGTTCTGGCACTGGATTGGTCAATGGCGGTAGAACATTACATAAAGGAATCGAAGCTTCCTTTGGAATTGATATAACTTATATACTAAACCTGCCGTTCAATTTAACATTTGAAACTCACTCGACTTTCAGCAATGCTATCTATTCAGCAGACCGATTTGTTGAAATAAATAATTCTCGAATAAATATCTTTAATAATTCATTACCTTATGCACCGAACCTCAAATGGAGTGCAATCATAAACTTGAGTACTGATTGGGGATTTGCACTCGAAATTGCAACAATTTATACAGGTAAGCAATTCACTGACCAGTTAAACACCGAAGCCCCATCTGCTGATGGACAAATTGGAATTATCAATGGCTATAATCTCGTTAATTTGACAACAAGATACGATATAATTGATAGAAAAATAGCTATCTTTGCATCAGTTAAAAATCTTTTCGATGAAAGATATATAGCCAGTCGGCGACCTCAAGGGATAAAAGCTGGTATGCCCAGAATTTTTACTGCAGGAATTGATTTCAATTTATAGTAGTTACTCAAATAGTATTATTTAATTTCACTAATAGGATTGTGGCTGTTTCAAAATATGTGATGATGCAAGTTCCGGTAAATGAATTATCACAATATTTATGAGATTTCCTTTTGCAGGGAATGACAAGGACAAATATTATTTGTTGCTATTACTTTCAAACAGTTATTACTAAGGAGTACAATCGAATTGTAAATTTTATAAAAAAGATTAATCAATAAAATATTAATTATTCTCACCCGAAATTTTCAATACATAAATTTCACACAAAACATACAATTACAATTTACTACCATTATAATTTTTGAAAATTCGAAAATTATTAGCAAATTTAAAATTTTGTTAATATCTTAATTATAAATAAATATTATGAACATAGTTAAACTTCTACTTCCAATTATTTGTATTACAAGTTTTTCAACGGCGGATTTACAATCTAACCCACTTAAATTTAGCGGTTTATATTATATTGCTTATGAGAATGAGGTCGTTCAAAGTCCCAGTATCAACAAATTCAGAATAAACCGGGCTTATATTACTATCGAAAAGGAAATATTCGATTTTTTGGATAGCCGATTAACTTATGATGTCTATGATGATGATGATGGGGCCGAATCGAGACTTAAATACTTATATGCACGTTTCAAACTTAGTAACTTATTAAACAATTCGAATATAATAGATAATTTGAATATTAAATTCGGAATGATACATACCCTCTGGGTTGATTTCGAAGACAAAATCAACTCAAACCGAATGCAAGGTACTATGTTCATTGAAAGAATAGGACTTACGCCATCGTCAGATTTTGGTGCATCAATTAATGGCTTTATTGGTGGACTGATTGATGATGAGTATAGAAAAAATGTCAGCAATAATAATCCTGGCAGATATGGTAGTTTCGATTTTGGCATTTTCAATGGTGCTGGATATAATAGATTTGAATTGAATGATAATAAAGCCCTCCAAGGGAGATTAACTCTTAGACCCCTGCCTTCATTTATTCCTGGTTTGCAATTTTCTATATTGGGTATAAGTGGTAAAGGTAACTATGTTACTGAAGATAGGCACTCTCCGATATGGCAATTAACTGTATTGATGCTTAGCTTTGAGCATCAATATTTCACTTTGATTGGGCAAATCTCTAAAGGACAGGGTGATTTCCAGGGCAAAATTCTCAATTCTGACAATGAAGCTATCAAACATAATGGACTTTCTGTTTTTGGTGAAATAAAATATAATAAATTTAAGCTAATTTCTAGATTTGATTACTTTATGCCTGATGAAATGCTCGAAAAATTTCGTGGTAATAGAATGATTTTAGCTATAGGTTACGATTTCGGCAATAAAAATATTTTGCTTCTCGATTACGACCATTTATGGAAATACAATTCCCAAACAAAACTCATTAAATTGACTATGCAATTGAGATATAATTGAGCATTATTTAATCAATTGAACTTGCAAATTCAATATAATAATGCAATTTTTATATTTATTTTATTCTATAATTTGCAACTATTTAATACTTTATGTTTATATTATCTAATATTGTTAATAATGTTCAAGTAATTGAAAGTGAAGATGAAATTTTATTTAACCATTTTAATCGTAACATTGACAGCGATTACACTTGTCAACGGACAAAAAGCGAAGTTAGCACCCGAACAAATTCCCGATTTAACTAAAAATTCTTTTGTAATGGATAATCAAGAATCAGTTGCGCCTGCTGATAAAATGATTATCAATCACCCCAAAGTAAATAACCTTTGGTCTGGTTCTATCAAAATTGAATTGGGAAAGGAAGAAAAAGTATTTGAGTATCGCAAAGACCATTGCGCAACGCTTGATTTGCCTGATGTTTATGCTCATGCAATTAGAACACTCAATGGAATAGTATTGGTTTCAGGCAATGCTCCTGATAATTATTTTATGTTTGGTAAGGATTTCAATTCATTAAAACGCAGTTGCAATCCTGTCTTTATTTCCGGAGATAAGTGGGAAGTTGATTCATTAGACCATCAGGAATGGATAACATCGGTTTATAGTGAAGATGGTATAATAATACATGCTATGGTTCACAACGAATATCATGACCCATTTTCAGAAAATTGTAAACCCGGAGTAACCGACCCATCGAACCCTTGCTGGTATAATTTCATAAGCTATGCAAGATCTACTGACGGTGGAAAAACATTTTTTCAGCCGGTAAGTCCGAATCATTTGGTAGCAATGCTTCCATTCAAATGGAATCCCAATGCTGTTAAAAGAGGGGCACCACCTCCACACGGTTATTTCGAACCAAGCAATATCATCAAGCACGAGGGCTATTATTATTGCTTGATGTTTGGTATTACTTCTAATACAAATCAGGCAATTAGGGGT
>JBBISM010000118.1:0-8093 GCA_037441245.1 Ignavibacteria bacterium
ACATCTGCACCAGTAAGTATTAACTTTACTCCAGGTATAGATTTAGCTTTTTCAGTATTAATTGATTTAATCTTTGCATGAGGATGTGGGCTTAATAATGCTTTCCCATAAAGCATATTGGGCAAGGCAATATCATCGGTATAAAGGGCTCTGCCAGTGGCTTTGTCGGGGGCATCGAGTTTTGCTAATCGCTTCCCTACTACGGATAAATCCATTGCGGATTTCTGTGGTTGAAATTCTAATACTTCTGGGTTTTTGCCGTTTATATAATCAACTGCTGTTTGTACTGCTTCAAAAATTTTAACATATCCAGTACATCTGCAAAGGTTTCCACTTAATTCTTGTTTGATTTCCTCAAGTTTGGGATTGGTATTCTCATTGAGTAATGATACAATCCTCATAATCATTCCCGGGGTACAAAATCCACATTGGATTGCTCCCTTTTCAACAAAAGCACGTTGGATTGGATGCAATTCTCCATTTTTAGCAAGATTTTCGATTGTTTCTACTTTTTTACCATCAGCTTCGAGAGCAAGTACTAAACATGAATTAATTGCTTTGCCATCTAATAGTACTGTGCAAGCACCACAATCTCCACTATTGCAGCCCCGTTTAGTACCGGTTAGTCTCAATTCATCTCGCAATAAATCCAATAATGTGGCGCCGGTTCTAACTGCTACTTCGTAATCAGTACCATTTACATTTATTTTTACTAATTGTTTCATTATATACTGCCTATTAATTTGAAAAATTATTGTTTTGCAAGATTTAATGCTTTTATTATAGCTCTTTTGGCAAGGGTTTTAACTAAATCTTTCCTATATTCAGCTGAAGCCCGAATGTCAGATATTGGATTGATGTCGTTTGATACTGAATTGACTATTTTATTTAACAAGGAAGAATCGTGTTTTAGTTCGTCCATATTAATATTTAGTAGTTGTTTGGAAGCAGTTTGGCAAAGTATAGCAGTTGGGGCGCAAGCACCAACTACTAATCGAGCGTCCTTTATTACAAATTCTTCGATTAATAAACCAACCGCCAAAGAAGCAACAGAGATTGACGAGGATTCACGTAAGCCGAATTTTAAAAAACTTGAATAAAAATTTTCTTTTTGTTTTGGTACGATGATTTTTGTTAATATTTCACGATTAGAGATACTTGCTTTATGATGGTCGAGAAGGAAATTTGATAAATTCATTAGTTGTATGCCATCACTTGAACTGACTTCAACTTGAGCATTATACACAAGTAATAATGGGGCTGTATCGGCACAAGAGGCGCAAGTACAGAGATTCCCACCGATGGTACCTAAATTTCTTACTTGATGAGAGCCAATTTGTGAAATGCAATCAATAAGAGCTGGGAAATTTCTTCCGATTATATCAGAACTCATTACTTCGTGAAAGTTTGCTGTTGGACCGATGTAAACATTTTTGTTATCCTCAGATATAGATTTTAGCTCTTTGATTTTATTTAATGATATGATATTTTGAGGATTTCTAATGCCTGACTGAATTTCAACTAATAAATCAGTTCCACCTGCAATAAGAGCTGAATTATTGTGTGTATCCAAGATTTTATACGCTTCAATGAGCGTTGATGGTTGATGATAATTAAAGTTTGGTAATATCATATTGCTCCAAAATATCGTTTATTTATTTTTTTTATTCTTTTCTTGAATCAACTTTGATGTTATACTAATAGCAATTTCTGAAGCTGAATAAGCATTGATATCAATACCGATTGGCATATTTATCTTATTGATTAAATCATCGTTAATACCTAGATTAGTTAATTTTTTCTTCATTTCTTTAATTTTGCTTTTGCTTCCCATCATTCCGAGGTAACCCCAATTTTGATTAATGCAATAAGAAAGTATCTCCCAATCTAATTTATGGTCATATGTGATAATAGTAATGAATGTTCTTTCGTCGAAATTCATTGTTGTCAGAAAATCATCCATTTGAGTTACAACTCTTTTATAATTTCCTTCGGTCCAATCATCGAAAATACCCTCTCTATTATCTATAACAGTTATATCGAAATCGAGATGTTCAACGTAGCGAGCTAATGCTTTCCCGACGTGACCACCACCAAAAATATACAATCTATATTGGTTCGATATTGGTTCCATAAAAATATCAACTATCCCACCGCAACTCGGCTCGCCTTTATTAATTAATTCGATGTGGAAAATTTCAGTATTATATGTATTTAATAATTTCTTTGCTTTGTCAATTGTTTCCGATTCAACTCTCCCCCCGCCGACAGTACCATAGGTTTTGCCGTTTGAAGCAACAATCATTTTCGCTCCTGCTTTTAGAGGAGTTGAACCTTTAGTTTGAATTACTGTACAAAGAATTCCATTTATTCCTGATTCCTCGAGTTCTACTATTTTTTTAAAGATATCTTCCATTAATTGCCCATTCTCTCTAAATAAAGTATTTTTTATATTCGGCTTCATTATTGATGTTGATATGTATTATATTTGAATCAACATTAGTATTTTTTCGAGCAAATTTTGCTAAAAATTCTCTAAAGTTCAAATTTAGATTATCTTCAGATAAAATACTTCTTATTACCTTTTTGCCTATTAAAATTGGATGCCCACCTTTTCCGAGATGAATTGGAACAATGTAACCATCATCAGTTCGATTGTTATATAATAATTCAAGTATGTTATTGTCAATAAATGGATTATCGGTGTTGTGTATGAAGCAGTATTTAACATCTTCATCCAATTTTTCTAATCCTACTTTTATAGAATAAAACCTTTCGTATTCAGGATGCGGATTCTTTTGAAAAATGATTGATTGCGTATTAAGATATTTTTCACGTATCCTCATCCATTCATTGTGTGATTCGTTGAAAGTAATAATAATTTGATTGCATCCATAATCGAGATAATCGCCAATAATTTTTTCAATAAATACAAATTCATTGTTAAATGGTAAAAAAGGTTTTGGTTTTTTCATTCTATTTGAAAAACCAGCAGAAAGTAATATTGCTCCCAGAATATTTTTAAATTCAAATTTACTCATACCTCATTCGGAATTATTTCTTAAATTCTTATCAGTTATAGCTTTTACGAGATTAGTGAATGTTAAATTTAATGGGGTTCGAATGTAATGTTTTCTTCCAAATTCAACGATTTTCCCATTCATAAAATCAATCTCTGTTTCTCTATTATTCAATAAGTCAACGGCTAAAGAGGGGAAGTGGTCTCCAGCATTATTCAAATACCTCAGGCAAAGCTTGACAAAGTTTTTTTCGAATGTAATATCTTCAGCTTTTGCAACTTCCATAGCTTCGAGAATGATTCGTTCTACTATTTCGTTTGTATCTGGTATGGTCATTGCTTCTCGCATAGTTAGTTTTGAAATTGCGCATAAAGGACTCAAGGCAGCATTTAGAATTGTTTTATACCATACTTTTTCGGTCAGGGAGAAGGAGTCTGTGCTTTTGGTAGTTAGCCCGACAGAGGAAAGAAGCTCAGAAACCCAATCGGCAAGATCACGACGAGAATCATCACGGGAAGCTATCCAATTAGGTGGGTTGAAGAATGACACGTGGACTTTATTGGGCGAAATCATATTGCCGGCAAAATTTACAACAAGACGAAAGATGCGAGATTCAATAAAATGAGTACGGTATTTTATAGCAACACCTATTCCATTTTGGGCACTAACAATCAGGAGATCTTCGCTGGGATGGAGGGCGATTTCGTTGAGTATTGTATCTACATGATATGCTTTTGTAGCACAAACTAAGATATCGAGATTGCTTTCAAGAAGTTCGCTTAGTGAATGATGGACTTCTATTATTTTTTTTGATTTTTCCATCAACCCAAGAAGGTAAATACCATCATTTCTTATTAGTTCAATTTTCTCAGGAATGATATCGCATATAGCTATATTGCAGTCGGCATCGGCAAAATGCTGAGCTAAAATCATTCCTACTGGTCCGAGACCTACTATGCCGATTTTATATTGCTTTGGATTCATTTTGATTTATATTTTAGGTTTAACATATTCAAGCGGTTAAGCCGCCGAGAAGGAATTATAGTTTTTTAAAATTTAAATTGTTTAGCCATTTTGCCAAGATTTTTGTTTGAGAGAGCATTGACTAAATTTGTATATGTCAAGTTTAATGGAGTTTGAATGTAGTGCTTACGGCCATAAGCGACAATTTTGCCATTGTTGAAATCAATTTCGGTTTCACCACCACTCAAGATATCATTGCCAAGAGAGGGGAAATGGTCTCCAGCATTTTTAAGTTGACGCAAACAATTCTTAACAAAATTATCCTCAAAACGAATTCCTTCAGCCCGTGCTACTTGCATGGCTTCTAAAATTGTTTGTTCTATTACTTCAATCGTATCGGTGGATTGCATCGCTTCCTTGATGGTTAGTTTAGTCAATCCGCATAAAGGGCTTATTGCAGATATCAATATTGTCTTTTTCCAAACTTCGTCAAGGAGTGTATAAGAATTGATTAAGATTGTTTCTTGATCAGAAAATGTTAAAATGCCAGCAATCCAATTTGCAACATCGGGACAATAATCACCGATTGATGCGATATAATTGGGAGGAGCTGAATATGTAACTTTGACGGTATTTGGGCTTAGAGAGTTACCAGCAAAATTTACTATAATTCTTAATATTTTTGATTCATCAATAGATTCGGAGTACTTTTTCCCAATATCTATACCGTTTTGGGCAGTTAGTAAATAAAAGTTACTTGGAATGTCTTTGATTTCTTTCAATAACTCATCAATGCAATAAGTTTTGATGCAACTTACTAAAAGATTGCATCCATTGTTTATTAATTCGTTGACAGAACCATAAACTTCTTCAAAGATGCAGGATTTCTCTATTTTTCCAACTAAATGAATTCCATCTTGCTTTATATCGGGAATCCTTTCATTTAATCTATCGCATAAAGCAACTTTACATCCCACATTTTTAAAATGAACTGCTAAAATCATTCCTACGGGACCAAGTCCGATAATTCCTATTTTAAATTTTTGAGTATCCATAATTATATCTCAAGTTATTTTTTTAATTTTATTCTTGCATCTAAGACTACCAAAAGGTCATCTAAAGCTGTGATTGGATTAAGGTCGAGTTCCTCAATTTGTGGATTTTCAGTTACTAATTGAGAAACTCTTTGTAATGTTTCTAATAATTTTGGAATATTAACAGATTTTTCTCCTCGATAGCCCTGAAGTATCTTGCTTGATTTTATTGAATTTATAATATCATTAGCTTCTTCTGAAGATATTGGAGTTAAACAAAATGAGACGTCATTTATCAATTCAACGAAAATTCCACCAATTCCAAACATAATTATATGCCCAAGTTTGGGTACAAGACTTGCTCCAATTATCAATTCTTTTCCGCCGGGAAGATATTTCTGAACTAAAAACTGCAAATCGCTAATTTTTAATTTCTCTTTAATCATTGTTGCAGATTTTCTTAATTCTACAGAACTTACTATATTTAATATAACACCACCGCTATCACTTTTATGAATTATTTGTTCGGAATCTGCTTTCAATGCGATAGGGAAACCTATTAATTCAGCAAATGTAACTGCTTCCTCAATCTCAGTATGCAAACTATATGGTGCTACTTCAATACCATAGGCTTCCAGAATGGTATATACTTCATTAGCATTAAGAAGTTCCCTATTATTAGCAATTGCATCGGAAATAATTCCTTGAGTTCTCGATTGATTAGTTTCTAGGTAAAATGTCGACTTTTCAGCTTTTCGATTTAATATTTGTCTATAATTAACCAAAGCGGATAAAGCTTTGGCTGCCATCTCTGGAAAATCATAACAAGGAATATTTCCTGATTTTAGTATTTCTGTGGTAGCAGTCCATTGTTGTTTGTCTGTCATATAATTACAAACGATTGGTTTCTTTCTCATAAGACTGATTTCTGCTATTTCTTTAGCAACAGCATTGCAATCAACAAATGGAGGAGTAACAAAATTAATATATATGCTGTCAATATGGTCTTCGTCCATTAACGCATCCATAGCTGCTCGCCAATGTCCAGCATTAGCTGTAGCTAATACATCTATTGGGTTGGAAATAGTAGCTTCCGGATATAACTTGTCTTTAAGAAATAATTTCGCTTTTTCGCTTAAATCTGGTAATTTTATACCTCGTTCTATTAAATTATCTGTTGCAATAATTGCGGGTCCACCTGTATCGGTTATAATCCCGACTCTATTGCTTTTGGGTATTGGCTGTAAAGCGAATGCAACAGCGGATTGACACATCTCCTCTTCGTCCTTGAATGTTATTATACCTGTTTTCCTAAATATAAGCTCAGTTGTAAGCCCAGCTCCAACAAGACCACCGGTATGAGAAAGCGCTGCTTTCGCCCCTTCTTCAGTTCTGCCAGCATACATTGCTAAAATTGGTTTTTTGGCTGTTACTTTTTTTGCGGTTTCAATAAATTTGAGTGGTTCTGAAAAAGTTTCAACGTATAAAAGTATTACTTTAGTTTCTTCATCATCGCCGTAATATTCAATGATTTCTGGTATTGATATATCGCAAGCATTCCCATTGGATGCATAGAACCTCATTCCTATATCAATATCAAATAATCTTTGCATTAGTACTGCACCAACACCTCCACTTTGAGCTACAATAGATATATTTCCGGGTTTAGGGTAAGTAAATGTGAAATCACAATAAGCTCTATAATCGGGATGTGTATTAATTATTCCTTGACAATTTGGTCCAAATATCCTCATACCGTATTTATAGGCAATTTCGAGAGATTTTTGTTCGAGAGCTTCACCATCTGTTCCAATTTCTTTGAAACCGGCGCTATTAATGATGATATTCTTAACTCCCTTTTTCCCGCATTCTTCAATTGCCGAGGGTACAAATTTACTTGGTATGGAAATATGGCATAAGTCAATATCTCCGGGGCAATCGAGTACAGTTGGATATGCTTTTACGCTACGAACTTCGGAAGCGTTAGGATTGATAGGATATAATTCTCCTTGAAATTGGTAATGTAATAAATTTTTTAAGATAACATTTCCGATTGATAATTCTTTCGTTGACGCACCGATAATAGCAATGGATTTCGGATGAAATAATGAGTGTAACATTAGTTTCGTTTCTCCTCTAATTGTTCAATAAATGCTTCGACATTTGTTTTGGTTTGCTCATCGGATACTAATCTCATATCGTTCAAGTCGCCATTAATAACTAAATTCGGTATGCCTGTAGAGATTTCGATGCGTTTTTGCATTCCATAGCGGCAATTTGAATTTGCTGGGCAGGTCTTTGCATCATGATAGATAATTCCGTCAATTTGATATAAGTCTATCATT
The DNA here is from genome assembly GCA_037441245.1 of Ignavibacteria bacterium. GTDB lineage: Bacteria > Bacteroidota > Ignavibacteria > Kapaibacteriales > UBA2268 > CALHGZ01. Next base: position 7,363 of record JBBISM010000118.1, read on the forward strand.
TGTCTTAGATATTTTTCTTTCGATTTTTCGGAAAGGACTATAAAAATTTCCCCATAAGCCTGAGCCATACTCTTAAATGGGTCATTTTCGTTAAATGCGGAGAAAATCCAACTGTTACAATATGTAGATGCGACGATGCAAGCATTTAATGAACCAAAAAGCTCTGAGTGGGTTCTCAATCTTCCCCAAATGGGCATTCCTTCCCAATATAAGCGATATTTTTCATTAGCAATAGCACCTTCGCCATTAGCAACATTTTCCTCCAATTCTTTTAGTAGGATTTGATAATAGTCAATTGCTTGAGTGGTTCCTCTTAATACCACTGCGGGTCCCATATGGATTGTACCATCAAAAAATGTAAAAGGAGAAGGTTTTGCAGAAGCAGTACGAAGAACTTTGCCCCATAGTTCGGAACATTCCCTGGATAATTTAATTATTTCTCTAAGTTTATCAATATCAAACTTATTGCGTGAAATTTGTTCTAAAGGTTCGATTAGTGATTCAGTTTGTTTTGCTAAAGAATCAATATGAATCTCATTGATTTGGTCTGGATATTTCGGCGAAAATATTCCTAGAATAGGTACATTTAGTTCCCTTGCATACCAGGACATCCAATCTTCTACATCTCTGCATTGGTTCGTATTGAATACAAGTACATCAGGCTTTGGGACTTTTTCGATTCCATATGCTTTAGTTAATGGAGTTTTGTTGGTAACAAATGAACCAATATC
>JBBISM010000119.1:0-8092 GCA_037441245.1 Ignavibacteria bacterium
GAAAGGGGGAGCAACTTTATTTTTTACAATTTTTGCTCTCACTCTATTTCCAATAATATCTTGTCCTTCCTTAATTACTTCTTTCCGACGAATGTCCATTCTTACGGAAGCATAGAATTTCAGGGCATTTCCTCCAGTTGTTGTTTCAGGATTGCCATAAATCACACCAAGTTTAGAGCGTAGCTGATTGGTAAAAACTACTGTTGTATTAGATTTACCAATTGCAGCATTCAATTTCCTCATAGCTTGCGACATTAATCTTGCCTGCGAACCCATTTGTGCATCGCCCATTTCACCTTCGATTTCTGCTCTTGGTGTGAGTGCTGCAACAGAATCAATAACGATAACATCAATAGCACCAGAGCGAACAAGAGCTTCCACTATTTCTAATGCTTGTTCGCCAAATTCCGGTTGAGAAAGTAGTAAATTATTCAAATCTACCCCTAAACGTTGTGCATATTTTACATCCATAGCGTGCTCGGTATCAATGAATGCAGCTAAACCACCCTTCTTTTGAGCTTCTGCAATGATATGCAAGCAAACTGTTGTTTTGCCAGATGATTCTGGGCCAAATATTTCTGTGATCCTACCTCGTGGGACTCCACCGACCCCTATAGCAGAATCTAATGATAAACACCCTGTGGATATTGTATCAATTTGCACCACTCTGCTATCGCTCAATCGCATTATAGAACCTTTACCGAATTGCTTTTCGATATGATCCATTGCAATTTTTAGTGCCTTTTGCTTATCCTCGCTCAACTTATCGTTTGCTTTTATTTTCTCATTTTCTGCCATTGTATTTCTCTATTGTTTGAAAAATAATTATCTATTATTTGCTTTTACAAATTTAAATCAAAATTTATGAAGTTAATCTGAAAAAATAAATATTTATTTTGAGAGTTTTGATTGTGATTGGTTAGGTTTATGATTTGTAGGAATTATAACATCAAATTTTGTACCGACGCCGAATTTGCTCTCGAAATTTATTGAGCCTTTGTGTAAATCTACACAATTTTTAACTAAGTTCAACCCCAAACCAGTTCCAGATATACTTTCTACGTTACTACCTCTAAAAAATGGTTGGAAAAGATTCTTTTTATCCTCGTCTGGTATTCCCAAACCATAATCTTTAATCACAAATTCGATATAATCTTGGGTAATTAGAACATCAAAATCAACTTCGCTACCATCGAATGAATATTTAATTGCATTCGAAAGTAGATTAATCAATATTTGACGAATTAGCTTTTCATCGAGACAAATTAAACCATTATCATTATGAAATCTCAAATTGATTTTACATTTGTTTCTATATACTAAGTTCAATTCGTGAACTAAGCTTTTAATGAATGATTCGATATCTATTAATTCAGGATTAAATTGAACTAATCCGCTATCTATTTTATTGAATGTAATTATATCGTCTAATAATTTAGTCATAGATTTTATTGATTGATTGATACGTTCATAATGTTTTTCTTTCTCTTTTGTGCTCAGCTTATCGCCATATTCTTTCAATATTTCAGATGATAAAATTATTGCAGATAACGGTGTCCGGTATTCATGGGAAACCATCATTATAAATTTAGATTTTAATTCGCTCAGTTCCTGTTCTTTTACTAATGCTGCTCTAATACTTTGTTCAGCTTTGAATCTTTGATAAGCAATACCGAAAAGCGAAGCGAATCTATTGGCAAGTTCCAAATCTTTATGCTGATATTCTCTCTTTCTAGTGCCTAATATTACCAGCCCCTGTAATTCCCTACTACTAATAGCAGGTGCTAATATGAACGAATTAAAATCAGGGAATGTCCTTTGCAAAACACTAAATCTTGTTTTATTGTTACTATCATTTATGAGCATCGGTTCTTCGTTTTCTATTGCATTGAGCCATAATTCTCTTATCATAATCAGTTTATTGGATATTTCTTCTTCATTGTAACTTTCAATGCCAAATCCAGATGAAATTTCGATATTATTTGATTTAGTAATGTAAATTATCAATGCAAAATCTGTTCGGGTCAATCCACATAAGTTATTCAATATTTGGGTAGATAATTTATCTAAATTTTCCGAGGAGATTATGGCACGTGAAATCTCTGCAATAGCATAATTTGCACTAAGTTGCCACAATAGCTCATTTTCAGTCTCTTTTATCTTTGTAATATCAACCAAACTAATAATTGCACCAATGATTTTGCTCTCATTATCCTTGAGATAATCAAAATTCTTTGACACGATTTTATATTTACCGTACTTTGTTCTAATTATGGATTCAATTTGACTAAATCCCTTCTTATCTGAATCTGTAAAGAATAAATATATCTCATCGGGAAGACTCTCTGATAAAATTGAGCAGTTCTTGTTAATTACTTCATCGGATGAATAACCTGTTAGCTCTTCTAATCTTTTATTACAACTAATTATATTATAATTCAAATCAATAACAAGCAGACAACTTGGGGAAACAGTAAAAATGAGTTCCGCTCTATTACAAGCTGCTCGAACTTCCTCAATCATAATATTGCGGTCAATAGCTATTGCTATCTGCTCTGCTATCGTATTTAATAATCCTATTTCTTCTTTATCAGCCAATTTTAAAGGGTCTAAATTCATTATTCCAATAGCTCCAATTACTCTATTAGCCACTTTCAATGGGATTCCTATCCAATTGTGTGGCATTGAATCGTAAATAATTGAAGAGTTTTTAACAATTCTTGCAATTTCTTCCTTTGTGAGAATTAACAATTCACCGTTTTTAATAACTTTTGCTGTGAAAGAATGGGAATCATTTAAATTTACAACATCATATTGCACCGATTGGTCATCTTTATAATAGGGAAATTCAATATCCCCTGTCTTCTCGTTTACTAAGGCAATATAAAAATTATTAATCTGGAGAGTTGAATGCAAGGTAAAATATATATTATCATACAATTCCTTTAAATTGCTTGCAGAATTTATGTTTTCAGCAATATGATATAGAATAGATACTCTGTTTTTTGCTATTATTGTCTCAGTAACATCACGGGCAATGCCGTCAATTCCATCAATATGTCCATCTTCGCCCAAAGTATATTGAGAATTTACTAAAAAATAATGGGGAGAATTGTATTTGTGTTTAACCTTGATTAAATAACCATTGATACGCCCAGTTTTATTCAGTTTTTTTAAAAAATCATTATAGCTTGTATTTTCATTAATCAGATAATCACGAATGTTTGTATTAATTAAATCGCTTTGTTTGTAACCAGTTATTTTCTCGATTGATGGAGATAGTTGTATTATATTACCTTGTAAATCAATCTTGAAAAAAACATCTTGTAATTTCTTAAATAAATTAGCATATCGCTGTTGGCTATGATATAGCTTCAGTTCAGCTTCTTTTCTCTCTGTTATATCTTCAAGTATTCCATCAATATATTTAATCTTTCCATCATTACTATAATGAATTTTTGCTCTATCATAAACCCAAATAACCTTACCATCTAACCTTCTTAGCTTTATCTCGATTTTTTTTAACTCATCGCTTAAACCCTGCAAATAAAGTAATTTTTCACGTGTTGCTGATGATTCGTAAAAATCATACACCGAACGAGTATAAAGCTCTTCGATACTACCTGCACCAAGTATTTCGGCTAATGCTTCATTTGCTTCTATAATTTCACCCCTTGCTGTAGTACGGTATATACCAACAGGCAACTTAGAAAATATCTCTTTGTATTTAACATTTCCCGTTATCTGTAATATATTTCGTAATATATTATACGATTTCGATTCGTTTTCTTTAGAATGGGCAGTTACATTAATTTGAGAAAAAGACTGCTTTTCTCTAATTTCAGGATGAGAACTTCTTGTTATGTTCATTTCCTCAAGATTTAGGAAATAACAACTGCCACTTCCCAATTGGTGTTTGTTGTCAGTAAATATAATTTTAAATCCATCATCAGTAATTTCTAAATAGCAAATAATGGATTCAATACCATTTGGGAACAAAAAATTAAATTCTGGATCATCTATAAGTTTGGAAAATATGGGTATTTCGAAGATATTTTTATTAATAATAAGACTGGAAGGCAAGCCTATCAATCTCTCGAAAACGTTTGAACAATAAATAACCTTTTGATGTTCATCGCTTACAATAATCAATTCTTTTTCATCAAAATCGTTGGAATTAATTGATTCTTGAATTTCCTTATTTTTAATAAATCTTTTGTTTCTCTTAAATTGCGTGAACTGCAATAAACTAATAATGAATATGATGATTATTGAATATATAAGGTAATAGAAATCACAAAAATTGATTTTATCTACAATTAACACTCCAATTGCTAAACAAATCGGCATTACTAAAAAAAGTTTTTATGAAAGATTTATCACTAATCCTAATTAATAACATCTATCGGCATATAAAGTAGTAACTTAATATAAAACTTTGAATTGAGATTAATTAAATATCTAAATTGAAATTGTTAGATATATATCAATTTTAAATATTATTAAGTCTTTATTTTATAATGAAATAGCCAATAACTGAATAAAATTAATTAACTCAAAATAAGCTTTCTTGAATAAATTTTATTGCGAACTTGTACAAATATTGTTTAATTAACTGCGTTAATAATTAATGTTTATCTTGCACTTCCAATTATGACAATCAAATACACATCAAAGCTTAGTCAGGAATATATTGAACAGTTAGAAAAGCTACTATATTTCAATGCCCAGCAACGAAAAGTTATCAATGGCATCGAATCATCAATAGAGAAGTATGGTTTACCAAAGATTAGTATTTCAGATAACACTTTAATAATAACACTTGATAAGATTGATTATCCCCAATCGCTTTATGCTTTAAATGAAAATGATGAATTGATTGGGCTTGTTATATTCTTCAGAGAATCTTTAGAAAATATTGTAATTTTACATATTGCTATTGCTGAGGATTTCAGCTTAAGCAACACAAAACTATACTCCCTTGCAATCAATCTGATAGAAGAATTAAAAAACAAAGCTAAAAACATAAAAGGAATAACTACATTATCAATTTATTACAAAAAAGATAACTTAGGAAAAATCAAAATAAAATGAAAATGCTACCATATTTCTTAAAAAAGGTGATACCAAAATCAATCAAAAATCATTATAACAACAGAAAAAACTTCAAGCGATTACAAAAAATAAAATCATTAAAACCGATAAGTGAACTCAATCTTAAAAGCATTCTTTTAAATGAATTAAACATAAAATCGGGCGATATTGTTTTCATTCATAGTTCAACAAACGGATTAAATCTTACATTCCCAAATTATAAGTTATTGGAAATTATTCTGGAAATCGTTGGCTTAGATGGAACAGTTTTGTTCCCAACATATCCAAAGCTTAATTCTTATGAATTTCTTAGAAATAATGCGGTTTTCGACATACGAAAAACACCAACTTACACTGGATTAATAAATGAATTCGCCAGAAGACATAAGAATGCCATAAGAAGTTTGCAACCGACAAAATCAGTTGTGGCAATTGGTAAATATGCCAAAACGCTTACTGATACTCATCACCAATCCATTTATCCCTATGAAGTTACAAGTCCATATTATAAGACAATAGAAATGCAAGGAAAAATTATTGGTATTGGTGTTAATTCCAATTATCTATCCTGTGTGCATTGCGTTGATGATATTCTAAAAGAGGACTTCCCCGTGAATCCTTATCACAATAAAATTTTCTCAGGAAAATGCATTGATAAAGAGGGTAACTCGGTTATAGTTAAAACCCTTGCACATAAAATGAGTAAAATGGACTTCAATATTCCAAAATTCATAAAAAAGTATATACCCCCTGAAATAGCTGAGGATTTAAGTATTAACGGTATGGAATTTTTCAGAGTAGATTCCCAAAAATTCTTTAAATTTATGCTTGAATTAGCATTGGAAAAAATCACCATCTATAAAAGAACACATTATAAATTGAAATTTTTAATATGAAAATAGCACTTGTTCTTACTAATGATTGGGAATTATTCGGAGATGGAAGCGGAGATTATTTCGAAATTCAACATAATCCTACACTCGAATTATTAGAATTACTCAAAGAGGAAGGTGTAAAAATCACTCTAATGGCTGAAGTACACCAGCAATTAAAACATATCCAATTTTCTGTACAATACCCTGAATTAAACAGAATTGTTGATTCCTGGGAAAAAGCGATTCTACGGACAATTGAGCTTGGCAATGACGTCCAAATGCATATTCACCCTCAATGGTTAGATGCTAAATTCAATAATTCAAAGTGGATTTTAGATATGAATAAAAGTCCAATTTCATCTCTTTCTGAAAAAGAATTTCGTGAATTAATCTCGAATGCTAAATCCTACCTTGTTAATCTAATTAAAGCAAAAAAAAGTGATTATCAGTGTCTCGCTTTTCGAGCAGGTAATTATTTAATTCAGCCATCTGAAAAAGCGGTCAAAATATTATTAGAAGCAGGATTTAAAGTTGATACCTCAGTTACGAAAGAATTATATTCAAAAGGCAACTACGATTATCGAAATGCTTACTCAAATTTTATACCTTGGTATGCAAACCCAGATGATATAAACCTAGTCAGTCAGCATAAAAATACACTCATTGAATTCCCAATTTACTCCATCAAAAATTTTGGTTCTCCAATCCTACGAAAAAAATTACCAATAATCTACCATAAAATTAAATATTGTCTTAAACTTGACAAGAATCATATTATTTGGCAAAACGAAAAAGAAAAAATTAAAGATATGCGTTATCCTAAAAGCATAAGATATTATAAGAGAGCCGAAAGCAAAGACTTAGCATGGTATGTGAGCAAAATTCTGTGCAATGAAACTATTCAATTAGATTACGACCATTTATACCCTGAGATATTTATCAAAATAATACTGGGTATTTTCAAAAATCCATTGGCTATACAATTTGCAGATAATTATCAATATGTTCCGATTATAGCATCTGGACATATTAAAGATATTCATAATTTGAAAAATATAAAAATGATAATTCGTTTATTAAGTTCAGAATTAAATGACAGATTAGAATTTTGGACAATAACACAAGCATACAATTACTTTAAAAATAAATTGTAAAAAGGCACAAATTTATGGGTTATTATATAAAGGCAATTGAATATTACTTGCCCAGCAAAATAATTGATAATGAATTTTTAGAAAAGGAATGCGGAATTGATAAATTATTTACTGAGAATAAAGTTGGCATTGTAGAACGTCGCATAGCAGAGTTAAATGAATCTACCTCAGAAATGGCGACTGCTTCAATGAAAACTCTTCTCGAAAAAAATAGCCTGTCTCCCGAAGATATTGAATTATTAATTCTTTGCACCCAAAACCCTGATTATAGACTACCAACAACCGCTTGCCTTATTCATAGAAATTTAAAAATGAGCACTAAATGCCTCGCATTCGATATTAATCTCGGATGTTCTGGTTTTGTTTATTCGCTAGTTATTGCTGGAAGTATGATTAATTCAGGAATTATCAAAAATGCAGTAATTATTATGGTTGACCAATACTCAAAAATCATAGACTACAAGGATAAAAATACTGCTGCAATATTTGGCGATGCTTCAGCGGCAACCCTTATAGAAAGTTGTGAAAATGGGTATGGAGTTATAGATAGTAATTTTGGAACAGACGGTAGTGGAGCTTTCCAGCTTATCGCCTGGAATTCGGGTGTTGTTCATAACCCAGATAAACCACCATATTTATTTATGGACGGAAAAGAAATCTTTAAATTCACTGTAACAGCTATCCCGCCTACCATTCTCGAACTTATGAGCAAAAATTCTATTGATAAAAGCGAAATAAAATACTTCATTTTCCATCAAGCTAATATGTATATGCTCAACGAAATGAGAAAAAGATTAGATATACCAAAAGAAAAAATGATAATTGATATGAAGTATATTGGTAACACAGTTTCTGCTACAATTCCCATTGCATTGAAAAATTTAATGAATGCGGCAGTTCTACAGAAAGGCGACTTAATTCTACTCTCGGGATTTGGAGTTGGATTATCCTGGGGTAATATTATATATA
>JBBISM010000120.1:0-8078 GCA_037441245.1 Ignavibacteria bacterium
AAATTCAATAAATTCTTTAACGAGTTTTTGATGATATTGAATATTAGAATTTTCTGAAAAACTCAATAGAACAACTTTGCCATTTCTTGCACGATTTGGATTATTGGCATCTTCATCTAAATCCATCAGGAATAAAGGCTCTAATCTATCTAATAAATTCGAAAAACATCCATTTACACCATTAGAATTGATACTGGTGGAAAATATCCATAAATCAGATTCTTTGAAGTAATGATAAACTTCATTCATATCATCTATTTGGAGGCAATAACCAGGAGATTCGAATAACCATCCCTCAGTACATCCGAGGCATTTATTTATTGACATATCAGAAATATCTAAACAGAAAACTTCTGGAATAAACTCTTTAATCCCTGAAATAAAGTTTGAAAATATTTCGTTGGTGAATTCATCTTTATTATTTAAACAGTGTATAGCAAGAACTTTCATTTTATTTCGTGAATAATTAGTAAAATTTATTTGAATTTTCAAACGTATTATGAAAAAAAAAATTGATTAATTTTTAAAATAATTTATTAAGATAATGAGAGCAGTTATTCAACGAGTAAAAAAAGCAAATTTGAGAATCAATGGCGAATTTTACAGTAGTATCAGTAACGGTTTACTCGTTCTCCTTGGAATTTCGGCAACCGATAATTTTGATACAATAAAATGGATGGCAAATAAAGTTATTAACCTCAGGGTTTTCCCTGATGAGAATGATAAAATGAATCTCTCTGTTCGTGATATCAAAGGCGAAATTATGATAATCTCTAATTTCACATTATATGGCGATATTCAACGCGGTTTTCGTCCAAGTTTTACAGAGGCAGCCCCTCATCAATCAGCAGAAAATTTGTATAATCAATTCATAAATTATATCAAAGAAAATTATGAAATTAAGATTGCCGATGGAATTTTTGGTGCTATGATGGATATTGAACTCGTTAATTCGGGGCCTGTTACAATTATCGTCGAAAAATAAGATGTATCATTTAATTGGAAGAATAATTGCAAAGAAAAAAAATAGCCAACATCTGATTTTGACTGGCTTACAGAAATATCTGCCTGCAATACCTGAAGGAACAAAAGTTTTAATTGGCTATTCAGAAAAATTTCTTAAAAAATACACTATAAAAGAATGGAAAATTCATAAGTCTCATATATTTCTTTTACTTGACCTACCAGATGTTATTACTGAATCTACTAACTTCAACGAAATGGGTGTCTTTCTCGAAGAAAATACCTTAAAAGAATTATTGGACAGCAATAAAGATGAAACAAGTTTATACGGATATACTGTAGTTGACACCGATTCGGGTCGGACTATCGGAGAAATTATTGATATTTGGTATTTGCCCGCTAACGATGTATATGAAGTTAAAACCGAATCTGGAATACTGCCTATTCCAATTATAGGTGATGTAATCAGTAAAATTGATGACGAAAATAAAATCTTATATATTAATATAATTGATGGCTTGCTTGACCTTACGAACTAATTTTGAAATATTATGAGAATTGACTTTATCTCAGCAGTACCCGAAATTCTTGATTCACCCTTGAAGGTTAGCATAATAAAAAATGCAATAGATAAAAAGATTGTTGAAATTAATATTCATAATCTCCATGACTATGCAACCGATAAGTTCAAACATATTGATGATTATCAATATGGTGGTTCTGCTGGGATGGTTATTAAATGCCAACCAGTATTCGATTGCATAGAATCTCTTCAAAAACAAAGAAATTACGATGAGATTATCTATGTAACTGCTGATGGAGAATTACTCAATCAAACTATTGCAAATGATTTATCCCTCAAAGAAAATATTATTATTCTCGCTGGTCATTATAAAGGCATTGACCAACGTATCCGCGATAGTCTTATTACTCTCGAAATATCAATCGGTGATTATGTTCTTAGCGGTGGTGAATTGCCCGCTTTAGTGTTGATTGATGCTATTGTTAGGTTAATTCCCGGTGTTTTGGGTGATGCGCAATCAGCACTAACAGACTCTTTCCAAGATGGATTGCTCGAACCCCCAATCTATACCCGACCTGAAGATTTCAGGGGTATGAAAGTACCTCAAGTTCTTCTTAGTGGAAATCACAAGGAAATAAAGGAATGGAGAATTGAACAGGCAATTATGAAAACAAAAAAGAAAAAACCCGATTTATTAAAATAAGCTAAAAATTTCTTTATTTGCTCGAAAGTAATTCCATTGATTTTAAACTGGAATAGGATATGAAATATTTGCCAAAATTTGTAAAATCATTATCTCTATTACCATGAAAATCTGAACCGCCGGTCATTATCAGCCAATACTGTTCAGCAATCTTTTTGTAAAAAGATACTAATTCTGGAGTGTGAGATGGATTGATAACTTCTATTCCGTCGAGGCCTAATTCTATCATTTCGAATATAGTTGATTGATTTATCGAATTCCCAGGATGTGCTAAAACTGAAATACCACCAATTGCTTTGATTAACTTGAAACAATCCTTAATATGAAAAATCGTTTTTTTTTGATAAGCTAAACGCCCCTCACCTATATAAGTATTGAATGCTTCTCTTAAGTTGGGAACATAACCAGATTCAAACAAAACAGTAGCTATGTGTGGGCGCGTAATAGGTGCCATTCCAACAACATTCTTTATTTGCTCCATTGTGATATTAACATTTAACCTCGATAGCTTTTTTATAATTTTTTCGGCCCTTAGCTCTCTTTCTTGTCTAATCTGTAACAATTTATCATTTAATAATGAACTATTTACATCGAACATATAACTGAGTATATGATATTCATTGTTTTTATAATGACAACTAAATTCAATTCCAGGGATGATTTCTAAATGAAAATTATCTTTTGATTTAAGTAACTCTAAATATCCATCAATGCTATCGTGATCGGTTATGCTTATAGCCCTAAAACCTGCAGATTCTGCTAATTTGACTAAATATTCAGGTGAATAAATGCCATCGGAATAAAAACTATGAATGTGTAAATCTGCTTTATCAGATAAAAAAGAACTACCAAATGTTAGTTGATCGGCATCTATTTGATGAGAAATTTTATTTTGTTGGATTTTCACAATTTTTGTAATATTCTGTTATGAAAGTTATAATATCATTTATATTTACCAGCTGTCGTTTGGACGAATCTCTGTATTTAATCTCAACTTTTTGATTTTCTATGTTTTTTTCACCAACGATAATTTGAATAGGAATCCCAATCAGGTCTGCATCATTAAATTTGACACCAGCATTAACATTTCTATCGTCGAAAAGTACATCAAAATTGCATTCTTGTAGTTCCTGATATATCCTAAAACAAATCTGTTTCACTTTTTCTGATTTAATAACGTTCAATCCAATGATATGAGAATGAAATGGAATCAACGGGTATTTCCAGATTATCCCTTTTTCATCATAATTTTGTTCGATAAAGCAAGCCAAGACTCTTTCAACACCTATTCCATAACTGCCCATAATGATAGGTTTTTCGTTGCCTTGAGCATCAAGAAATGTTGCTCCAAGTGCTTCTGAGTATTTTGTGCCTAACTTAAATATATGCCCTAATTCAATTGCCTTGACAATTTTCAAAGGAGTACCATTAGGACAAAGCTCACCTTCACAGACTGTACGTAAATCGAAATAACCATCAATCCGGCAATCACGCATTAAATCAATATTCTTATAATGAAAACCATCAATATTAGCACCACTAACCAAACCATTTGTATCTTTTATCAAATTATCAGCTATCACTTTTATTTTAGTTTTTAAGTTAATCGGACCAATCGAACCATAATCAGCCCCAGTATATTTTATCAATTCTTCAGATTCTGCAGGTCTTAGATTGGTAGTCTTATAAACTGAACTAAGTTTGTTTTCATTCAATTCATCATTGCCTCGCATTAATATTAATACTGGCTCTGAATCTACTATATAGACAACAGATTTAGCACAACGATGTTCAGGAATTTTAAAATGATCGACTAAGTCATCAATAGTTTTCGAATTTGGTGTTGGGAACATTTCGAGTTCATTATTGCTATCAATTCTTCCGACTGGTCCAACAAGCGATGTAGCAACTTCAATATTAGCCGCATAACCTGATTCTTCACTAATAGCACATATATCTTCGCCCGAATCCGATTCTACCATAAATTCTTGGGACTTACTCCCACCCATCGCACCGCTAGAAGCTCCTACAACGAAAAACTTAATACCGCACCTTTTGAAAATTCGCTTATAGGCTTCAAAATGCTTTTCATAGCTCACATCCAATCCTTCCCAAGTAGAATCGAGAGAATAAGCGTCTTTCATTATGAATTGCCGACCACGCAATACACCAGATTTTGGTCTCGGTTCATTTCTAAACTTAGTTTGAATTTGATACCAGATTTGGGGCATATCTCTATATGACTTAATGTGTTGACGGGCATGAAAAGTTATAATTTCTTCATGTGTCGGTGCTAATACTAATCCTTCTCTATTTTTAATGTGAAACATAACATCACCCATAGCTTCGACTCTTCCCGTTTGTTGCCAAATATCAATTGGATTTAATGCTGGCAATAAAAACTCCTGACCACCGATTCTATCCATCTCTTCTCGAATAAATCCCATCACTTTTTTTAGCAAGCGATATCCAAGCGGTAAAAAAGAAAATACACCTGATGCAACTTGCCTAACTAATCCAGTTTTAAGCATTAATTGATGAGAGGGTATTACTGCTTCTGAGCCAACTTCCTTGAGTGTAGGTATGAAATATTCAGATTGTAGCATATATTAAATTAATATTTTAAACATCTCAAATTTGAAAAGACGAATTTAACTAAAAATATTCATTCATAATTATTTGATAATTCAGATATACGTTGATTAACTAATTGCCATCCTCTGATAAAATCTGAATTATCAGCCTTTCCATAATAATGAGACTAACCACCGAACTCGTTTTCAATTCTTTATCTGCTTGATATAAATAATTGAAGATATTATTTATAGATTGTTCGCTATAATTCTTCGAAGATTGCAAATATTCATCAAAAAAATATATATTTATTCCTAATTTACTTGCTAATTTTGATTTATCCGCTCCTTGGGAAATTTCTTCCTGCAATTGCCATAATATTGTGAAATATCTTGCAAGCATTGTAATTATTAATATTTCCTGCCTTTCGGAGCGCAACATATTTTTTAGAATTTTTAGTGATTCAGATAAATCTTTTTTCCCAATAGCTTTTTGCAGTTGAAATACATTGAACTCTTTAGATATTCCGACTATAGTAGCAACATCATCTTCGTTTATTTCATTCTTTCCTTCAGTAAATAGTAGCAGTTTTTGTAGCTCATTATTAATATCTCTTAGGTTGGGATTTGTTTGGTGCATAATCAATTCGATTGCTTCTGGTGATATTTCCTTGCCATTTAGTTGTGATTTTATCCAACTTGAAATCTGTTTCTCATAAAACTTTGGAAATTCGAGTAAAGCAGCTTTTTCAAATATTATATTGTATGGGAATTTGGCGGATTGAATTTTTTTCAGGGCTTTATCTTTAGTCTTAGCATTTGATAATTCCTTAGCTAAACCACCATACCCCTCAATATAAGCAGAAATGATAAAAATTGTAGAAAAATTAGGACTAATCAAGTATTTCACAAGTGGATGTTTTTCGTCTATTTTTTTGCTTCTGCTTGCTGAAAAATACTTCTCAAAATTTTTAATCCCAACAATTCTTTTCTCCCCCAAGAATGGGAAGCTAAAACAACTATCAATCACGCTGTATAAATCAATATTATCGCTATCATAAATATCCAAGTCATTAGATGAATTGAATTTTTTCACAAATTCTTCAACCATTTGATTGAAAGCTGATGATATTAGAAATTCTTCTTCTCCGTAAATAAATATTACTGGGGGTGCTTTCTTAAGAATATTTTCAATACTTAATGCCAATTTATTTCATAATTAAAATTTTATCAGGAATATCACCGCTTTCGGCAAATCTTTTTAAATGCTTAATCATTGTCGTTTGGACTTTTTCGCCTTTCGTGGCTATAAGTAAGCCATAGGTAGTATAGTAACTTTCGGCAAATATCATTCCAGGTTCAAGTTTATCTATAAGAACTCTCATAACAGTTCGTTTGCCGATGTTTCGTCTCTCAATATGAATCAAATCAGTGAACTTATCAACAACATCCTTATCGAATAAAACACCACTTTTTTGATTTATATAATTCATCGCAGCTGCATACCTATCTTTTGTTGAGTCAATATATGCCGTAGCGCTAGTGAACTTAACTGCTGGGGCTGAACTATCAATTTTATTTCTACTATTCTTAAAAATCATATTATGGAAAGTATCAACAACTGTAATAATTCTTGCACCAAGATGAATAGAATTTTGTTGAAGATGTTGTGGAAAGCCTGAACCATCTATCTTCTCGTGATGTTGATAGATTATTTCACTGATATTTCGAAACGCATAAAATTTATTTAAAATATTCATTCCGATAATTGGATGCATCATATATTGCGACAACTCATTCTTAGTCATCTCATTTGGAAATTTTAATAAGAGAGAATCTTTAAAGCTTATTTTACCAATATCATGCAATAATCCAGCTGTTTTGATTCCAAAAACCTCTGTTTCCGATAATCCCAAAGCTTCTGCTACATCTGCGGACTTTTGCGATACAAAACGTGAATGGCTAATCTCAAAGTTCTTTTCAATTAAAGTACATATTGATGATAGTACATTGATTATTTGAAAAACGCTAATAGCTAACTGTTCAGCACAATCGTCAGAATTAATTTTGTCGTTTTCGTTTTCTTCTTTCATTCAGCTATAATTTCAAAAAATTTGTAAAATTTAAAATGAACACCTAAATACGTTATTCTTAAACAATAAATTACAAAAATATTAAAATTAAAGACACGTTTAATAGCACAACATCCTTTAACTTTTAAAATTTTATTATTAGATTGAATTTTTTTCTTAACAATTTCAACAAACAATTATGACCGAACCTAAAAAATTAGGAGTTATTACAAGTGGCGGCGATTGCGGTGGTTTGAACGCTGTTATAAACGGAACAGCTAGGATGGCACATCATCTCAATATGGAAGTATGCCTTATACCTAATGGATATGCTGGATTATATAATCTTATCAACCTTGAACCAGTTGTTATTGATTGGTCAAGAGCCGATAGAATACCTTCAGGGGTTGCTGGCTCTGAAGCAGGGCACTCAAGAGTTAAAATCGCCAAAATTCAAGACCCCGAGAAGTATGAAAAAATCAAATTAGGAATGAGAAAGCACAATATTGACGGATTAATAATCGCTGGTGGAGATGATACTGGCAGTGTTGTTGTTGACCTCGTTAATCAGGGAATCCCTTGCGTTCACGTTCCAAAAACTATGGATCTCGACTTACAGACCTATTCAGTTGGCGGTGATTCTACAATTAATCGAATATCAAAATTTACTTCCGATTTAAGAACAACTGGATTAACACATAACCGTGCATTAATTATTGAGGTTTTCGGACGTTATGCTGGACATACTGCTTTCAGAGGTGGTATAGGAGCCGATGCTGATTGCATATTAATACCCGAAGTCCCTGTTGATTATACAATCGTCTATAAACATTTTAAAAAAACATATATTAACCGCCTTCTAACAAGCGATGTCAAAGGTTCTACATATATTATTGTTGCTGCTGATGGCATTAAAAATCAAGAAGGAAAGTTTTTTGTTGATGAATCGAGCAATAAAGATTCATTTGGTCACCAAAAATTATCCGGTGGCGGTAGGTTCATTCGAAATCAACTTGAGCATTATATGCAGGAAGACTCAGATTGGGAAAACATCTTGAAGCAGGAAGGTATTTACGTCGAAGGAAT
The DNA here is from genome assembly GCA_037441245.1 of Ignavibacteria bacterium. GTDB lineage: Bacteria > Bacteroidota > Ignavibacteria > Kapaibacteriales > UBA2268 > CALHGZ01. The sequence continues at coordinate 7,921 of JBBISM010000120.1, forward strand.
TTATAGATATCCTGAAATAAGAGAAATATCCCTTGGACATTTAGTAAGAGCTGGTGATACAACAAGCTATGATGTAGCTTTCGGCAAGCAAGCTGGTGGTGCTGCTGTCTTATTGATGAAAAACCGAATCACGGGAGTTACTGTAGTTGGTGTTGAAC
>JBBISM010000121.1:0-7785 GCA_037441245.1 Ignavibacteria bacterium
TCCCGATTATCGCCGATGATGGTACAATTGCAAAAATGCTTGGTATGATTCATCCGGGCAAAGGGAAAAACACAATAAGAGCAGTTTTTATTGTTGATGCAGAGGGCAAACTTAGAGCTGTTTTATATTATCCCCAGGAACTCGGTAGAAATTTTGATGAGATATTGAGAATGGTCAAAGCACTTCAAATAGCTGATAATGAAAAAGTTGCAATGCCCGCCAATTGGCCTAATAATGAGTTAATTGGCGACAAGGTAATCGTTCCACCAGCTACCGATATTAAAGCAGCTCGATTTAAACAAGAAAGATATGATAATTATGATTGGTGGTTCTGCTATCGTGAATTAGGTTCAAAAGAATAATCGCTTAATATTTTATTTACGCCTGTTCATAATTTATTTATATTTGAACAGGCATTTTTTATTCAAAATTAGAAATGTTCGAATTACAATTTCGTTATATATTGTAAATTTATTAATAATTGCATCAGGAGAAACAAAAGTGTTTTCGAAAATCAAATTATTAGTTATCATATTATTACTTATCATTAGTTGCGATTCCGAGGGGAATAACTCAGAAGCAAATTTATTTTCAAATCGAAAAATTTACACTGATTCCCGAACCGAGAATATTAAAAAATCCGCTACCTATGATTCAATATCTAATAGCAGGCGTAATGCAATCACTCGAGTTGTTGAAATAGTAAGTTCAGCAATCGTCGGAATAAATGTAACCGAAGTAGTTGAAGTTCAATATCGGGACCCTTTTTTTGACGACCCTCTTTTCAAGTATTTTTTTGGAGAAAGGGCACCAAGATATAAGCAATATGAAGTGCGAGGGGTTGGTTCTGGATTTATAATCTCTCCCGATGGTTATATATTAACTAATCATCACGTAGCAGGCAATGCAACCAAGATAGTTGTAACTACAACTGATGGAAAAACTCACGATGCAGAAATTATTGGCTCCGACCAAATCAGTGATGTTGCTCTAATAAAGATTAAAGGGGGAAATTTACCATATCTTAAATTCTCAAATTCTGATGATATTATTATTGGAGAATGGGTTATTGCTTTTGGTAATCCTTTCGGTTTATTTGAAACAAACTCCAAACCGACAGTTACTGTTGGGGTTGTTTCTAATAGCGGGGTCAGTTTCCATCATGAAGATAGGATTTTCACAGGAAGGAGTTATATTAGCAAATACAGAGTATATAAGGATATGATACAAACTGATGCTGCCATTAGCTCGGGGAATTCCGGTGGACCGCTGGTGAATTCTCTTGGTGAGGTAATTGGTGTTAATACTGTAATTAAATCCACAGCTCAAACCCGCGAAGGTGCTGGAAGCATTGGCATTGGCTTTGCAATTCCTATTAATAGAGTGAAAAAAATTCTGGATATCTTAGTTGAAAAGGGGAGTGTTAATAGGGATTACATTATTGGTATGGAAGTGAAGAAAAACGACGAAAGAATTGCAAGATATTTTAATTTAAAAACTACTGAAGGAATGGTGGTTACGAGTGTGATGCATCATTCTCCCGCTATGAAAGCTGGCATCGAACCGGGGGATATAATTCTGAAAATTGATGATAAAGCAATTGTCAGAGAAGAAGATTATCTAATTAGTATTCTCGATTCAATGGTGGGAGATAAATTAAAATGCGAAATTTTAAGAGATGATAAAACAATATATAGAACAATTGAATTGATAAGTGCAAGGCGATAAATATTGGAAAATAATCTAAGTGAATTAAGTGCTATTGGCTTAACCAAAAAGTATAAGAAAAGGGAAGTAGTAAAGGATGTTTCCCTATTTGTTAGACAAGGCGAGGTTGTTGGATTGCTCGGACCGAATGGTGCTGGAAAGACAACAACTTTCTATATGATTGTCGGTATGATTAAACCAAACAAAGGAAAAGTACTTCTCGATGATAAGGAAATTACAGCAAAAGCAATGTTCAGACGAGCCCGTTTAGGTATTAGTTATCTACCTCAAGAGCCATCGGTATTCAGAAAACTTAATGTAGAAAAGAATATTAAAGCTATTTTGCAATTTAATAAATTATCTGCAAAGATTCGGAAGGAGAGATTAGAAGAGCTGTTGAACAAGTTCGGAATAAATAATGTTAGAAAAAATAAGGGCTATATGTTATCTGGTGGTGAACGACGACGCTGCGAAATAGCTCGAGCATTAGCTACCAATCCAAAATTCATTCTTTTAGATGAACCTTTTGCAGGAATTGACCCCATCGCAGTGGAGGATATTATGAGAATGGTTAGAGCTTTGAAAAATCAAGGGATTGGAGTATTAATTACCGACCATAATGTTCACGAAACATTGTCTATCACTGACAGAGCTTATATCTTAATTGATGGAAGCATTTTTACTTCTGGAACAGCTGAGGAAATAGCTTCGAACGAAGATGTGAGGCGACTATACTTGGGCGAAACCTTTACACTTGATAGATATAGCTACGAATAATAAGAATTAATTTTGTTTGTTCTGCTTTGATATAGATATTATCCATCTAATTACAAAGTATCCAATAATCACTGCTAATACTGGAGCGATAATCCAACCGTATAAAGATATATAATAATCGGCAAGTTCCCAATTATTTCCAAAAAATACACCAAGACCAATTAATATAGAATTCCAGACTAAAGCACTGATGAAACAGTAAATTGTTGTTTTCTCAAGTTTCAATTTCGACATTCCTGCAAAAAATGAAATAACAGCTCTCGTACCAGATAGGAATCTATTGACAACTATAATGAGATAGCCCCATTTTTGGAACCACTCTTCTGGCTTCTTTAGAGTTTCGCTATTAATAAATTTAAATCGGTTGGAATCAACAATCTTAATACCAAATTTATATCCCAACCAGAACATTAAAATGAAACCCAAGGTTGAACCGATTGTTGCAGCAATAAGTAATGGAATAAAATTTACAGCATTCAAAGGCACTAAGCTACCAATGAATATTAATACAGTATCGCTCGGTGAAAGGGGAAATATATTTTCCAGGAAGGTAACCAATGCTGCTATTAATAATATCCAATACCAAGGAACTTGTGATACTATCTCTATTATTGTTTCTAACATATCATTAAGGTTTTACTGGGTTATTTAAAATGTTTGCACTGAAAAATTCAATTAATTCTTCTAAATCATTCACAATATTATAAACATTCGGACATTGCGATTTGTCAAAATTACCGATTAAAATCGGATTAATATTGGCATTGATTGCTGCTAGATAATCGCTAATGTTATCACCAATCATAAAAGACTCCTTAGGATTAATATTCCATCTTTCCATAGCTTCAAGAAGCATACCAGGATTTGGTTTTCTTCTGAAACTATTTGACTCAGCTAAATCTCCGCAGTAAGAAATATCATCAAAAGAATAACCTGTTTGGATGCGAAGCTGATATTGCATATAACTATGAATGGAAGATAGTTCTTTCTCGGTCATCAAATTTTTACCCAAACCTTGTTGATTGGTGATGAGTATAGCCAAAAAGTTCTGCTTGACGAGTTTGAATAAAGTGAAAAATTCAGGTAAGAAGACAAATTCATCAATGGAAGTTACGTATCCACCGATAATTCTCTTGTTCACAACACCGTCTCTATCAAAAAAAACCGCTCGATTAATCATATTGCTTGATTTTGTTATTCATTAGTTCGAAAATTATATTATCTAAATCCTCGAATACTTTGTCCCAGGAATGTGTTTTGACGATTAAATCTCTTGAATTGACAGAGAGCTGTTCGGTTAATTGTAGATTTGTCAATACTTCGATGCAGTGATTAGCTAATTCCGAAGGATTCGTTCCAATCAAAACTTCTTTTCTATGCGTAGCTTCAATGCCTTGAATTCCAGTCGGAGTTGTAACAACAGGACATCCACAAGCCATGGCTTCTAATAATTTATTTTGAATGCCTGAGCCGCCTGTATGGGGATGAATGAATAATTGTGCTGATTGTAAATAGGGTTGCATTTCTGGTACGTCTGCTATTAACTCTATATTCTCATCAGATTTGCAAATATTAATTATTTGTGGTAAAGGACGTGAACCGACTATTTTAAGAGTTACATTAGGAATCTGTTCTTTTACAATAGGGAAAATATCATTGACAATGGTCTTAATCATCAAAATATTAGCCCAAATATCCAGTTTGCCAGCAAAAAGTAATCCTTGTCTTTCGGAATTATCTTTAGGTGGCGTAAATTTATATATATCAACGCCATTAGTTAATAATCTATATTCGGCATTTGGATTAAGTTGTTTGAGAGCTTCTATATCAGTATCGGTTACGCAAGTAGTTATATCAAAGAATGAAGTTATTTTAGGTTCATATTTTTTTAGCTTGATATATTCCCAGAATCTCACAGATTTTTGCAAAAGATTTTTAGTTTGTGAATAAGACCTCTTTTGATAAAGTGTTCTGCAATCTTCAGCTATCAGTATTTTCTTTATTTTAATATTTTTTAAATACTCCGCAGTTCGCATAAAGAAAGCGAAAGCCAAATCAAAATGCTTGGTTATAATCAATTCGTTCAAAATTTTACGATAATTTGATTGTGTATAATATGCTATTTCGAGTGGTAAGCGGTTGGATAAGCTCGTTATACTTCTTAATCCTGCATCCAGTGGATATAGCGGAATATAACTTAATTCAATTCCAATATCTGTTATTTCTTTTATATATGATTTTGGTGGATTACCGCCTTGATAAAATGTAATCAGATGGACATTATGAGTTTTGGCAAGATGACACAATAGGTTATAGGGTTTTATTCTATCACCACCAATTAGTGGGTATGGAAATCGAGGAGTAAGAAATAATATATTCAATAATATCAAACCAATATTTTTAAAAAAGTAAATTTTCAGAAAGTAATTTAATAATTTAATCTAAAATCAGTGAAATTGGAAGTAATATAATGTCAACATTCAAGAATATTTTTAATTTTAGTTTATTTCTTCATCAACTAAAATAAAATGTTCAGCAATATCTTCAGTTATTTCATTTAAAAATCTGGATGGTTCCGAAAGAACTGTACCAGAAAACCTATCAAAAATGTTAATGGGATAACTAATGTAAAGTAATGATTTAGCGCGGGTGCAAGCAACATAAAATAGTCTCCGCTCTTCTTCGATTGAATCAATTGAATCGATCGCTTTTGAGCCAGGAAATCTACCCTCTAATGCCCAAATAAGTAAAAGCGCTTTCCATTCCAGCCCTTTTGCGGAGTGAATTGTGGATAATGTTATGAATTCAACTTCTTTGGATTCTGGCTCCATATCGGCGAGCGATTCGATTGGTGGCTCTATTGTTATTTCGTTTAAAAATTCATTTATTGTATTATATCGTTGAGTGATATTTGTTAGCGTTTCGACATCACGCCAACGGCGTTTCCAATCATCATATTTATTTTCCAGAAGTGGTTTATAATAATCCGATAGCTGTGCAACAAGTTCTGTCAGTGTAATTTTCTTATTGCGTAATTCTTCGAGCATTCGATATAATTGTATAATTAACTCTTTAGAATTTTCTATTCCTCCCAATGATTGATTTATCGAATCTGAATTTGTGATAATTTCAGTGAATTTGCTTGCTGTTCTTGGACCGACCCCATCGAGCAAAAGCAATACTCTTTGCCAGCTTACAGCATCTTTCGGATTAATAATAATTTTAAGATACGCCAGGATATCTTTGATATGAGCTGTTTCGATAAATTTTAGACCGCCAAATTTCATAAAGGGGATATTTGCCTTTGTTAGTTCAATTTCGAGGTCGAAAGAATGGAAGGCATATCTGAAAAGAATTGCAATATCTTTCAGCGAAATGCCTTGCTCTCTTAATTCCAGTACCTGTTGAGTAACAAATTGGGATTGCTGACGTTCGTCCTTAGCCTGGATAATTTTGGGCTTTTCATCTCCTACGATTCGTGTAAATAATACTTTTTCATATTTATAGATTGCATCTTTAATAATTACGTTGGTTAAATTCAAAATCGGTTGCGTACTCCTATAGTTTTCCTCGATTTTATAGATTGTGCAATTATTGAAGGATTCGGGGAAAAAAAGAATATTTTGGAAATCAGCACCTCGAAATGAATATATACTCTGTGCATCATCACCGACAGCCATAACGTTTTGTTCTTTGCCAGCAAGCAGAAGCACTATTTCGTGTTGCAAACGATTAGTATCCTGATATTCATCAATCATAATCCAGCGGTATTTGTTACTGACTTCATTTGCAACGCTTGCCTGAGATTTCAATAGTTCGAGCAAGAGGGCGAGCAAATCGTCGTAATCCATCAAATTATGCTGCTTTTTAAATATAGCATATTGATTTAGTATTTGTCGAATTTCATTAATGTATTCGATAAATGCGGGGTAATGCTTATCAATTATTTTCTCTAGACTTTCTCTTTTATTGACTGCAAGGGAATATATATCTTGCAAAGTGTTTTTCTGAGGAAAACGCTTTTTAGATTTATCGAATTTAAATTGATTTCGGATTAGATTAATGGTGTCTTCTGAATCGCTCTGGTCAATTACGCTGAATGATGATTCAAATCCAAGTAAATTCGCATATTGACGAAGCACTTGAAGAGCATAAGAATGAAACGTTCCGCCAGAAACTTTTTCACATCTACCATCGAGCAATGAGGAAGCTCTTCTCAGCATTTCTGAGGAAGCTTTGCGGGTGAATGTGAGTAATAAGATACTTTCTGGTTGGACTGAATTCTCGATTAAATATGCAACCCGATATACTAAAGTTCTGGTTTTGCCTGTTCCAGCTCCTGCGATTACTAAAGCGGGACCGTTTTTATGAGTTACAGCTTCGTACTGGGCTGGATTCAAAACAGATTCATAATCTATTTTATAGCCAATCCTTCTATAATTTTGTTCGTCTGTTGGTTTTTTTAATATTAATTTCTTCATTTTTATCATTTGATTAGTTTTAGCAAATATATTAAATATTGCTATCCCAATAATGATTAAAATGTATAATTTTTTAATCTGATAAATATTAAATATATTTGCTTTTGATAATTATTAATAATAATGGTAGAATTATGAAACGATTTTTAATGTTGTCATTATTTTTCATCTTGACACAAAGTATATTTTCACAACAATTATTACAGCAATTTAAAGCTTCTCAAGGATTACAATCAGCCATGAATCTTGCTAAAGATTCTGGTATGGTCAAACCCGTACTCGTATCCATTGGTACGATGTCAAGAGCATTGCCAATAGGCACGATGACAGTCCCAATCGAATTTGATGAAGATAAAGGAACATCAACCGCTTGGGCTTATGTCGTAAAAGATTTAGAAAATCCTGATAACATTAGAATTATCGGAGTGATAAGAATGTTTATATACTTCCCCACTATGCTACCGAGCGAAATAATGAGTGGATTCCCTCTCGAACCAGATTCCCAATTGCCCGATAAATGGAAAGACAGCGATGAATTGATGACTATTTTGAAGAATTATCAGGATTATTCAGATTTTTTAAAGCAATTTGGTGGAACCGAACTTTTAATGCTGGGACTCGGTATCAATAGAATGAATACTCTACTTAAATATAATGAACCATATTGGGCTGGAATTTTCAGAGGGAAAACCGATACTACTGCGACAATTACTTGCTTTGTTCATTCCACTACTAGCGAAACTCTTTGCCTTAAATTTGTATCTGTGGATTACGATGACTTTTCTAATTCAAATGTAAATCTATACCCAAATCCAGCAAG
>JBBISM010000121.1:7795-8044 GCA_037441245.1 Ignavibacteria bacterium
AATTTATATTTCGAATTTAGATGCTAATGGTATTGTCAATATATCTATATGCAATAATATGGGGCAAAAGATAAAAGATATACCACTTGATTTATTTATAAATTCTACGAATACTGTATCTTTATCACTCGATGAACTACTATCGGGGGTGTATTTCTTGAGAATTATTAAAAATGAGAAGAAAATGTTTTTACCATTTATTATAGAGAAATAATAAGAGTAATGGTTATGCATGAAGAAGTAAAACAA
>JBBISM010000122.1:0-729 GCA_037441245.1 Ignavibacteria bacterium
CATTTAGAGAATTGCAACGCTCCTCAATAATTTTGGCAAAGCCAACCATAACTTGTAATGGATTTTTTAGATCATGAGCCGCTATTGCCATTAGCTCATTTTTTTCTTTGATTAAATTCTTTAGAAATTCATTTTGTTCTGTAATTGTATCTTTTTGCAATTTTAAATCGAGATGTGTTTTAACCCTTGATAATAATTCGCTCGTTTTGAATGGTTTAGTGATATAATCTACACCCCCAGCTTCGAATCCTGCAACGATATCTTCTTCCTGTGTTTTCGCAGTTAGAAAAATTATTGGGATATGTCTTGTCAAAGGATTTTCTTTCAACTTTCTGCATACTTGCAATCCGTCAATTTCTGGCATCATTATATCGAGCAAAATGAGATCAGGATAAATCCTTCTGCTAATTTCCAATGCTTCGTAACCATTAGTAGCAATAGCTTTTTTTAAATCATAGACTTTGAGGATATTACCAATTATTTGAAGATTTTCAATTTGATCATCAACAATTAGGATGATACTCTCGTTTTGTGATGACTTTTCAGTATTCATTTTCTTTACTACTATTATTATTCAAACTATTATCTAAACTGAAGTTTCGGATTGATGTGATGCTCTCGAGTAATTCATTCAGATATTTTCTTATTTCCGAAACATTGTATGTTTCGGCATTTTCAGCTAAATCAGTGCTAATTTGTCTGAGAAAGTGAATTTGATATTTTGATGAT
>JBBISM010000122.1:739-8040 GCA_037441245.1 Ignavibacteria bacterium
GTTTGCCAATTGTAGTATATCGTCAATTATTAGTGTTGTTCGTAATTCTTTAATGCGTGGTAAGATTATATCAATGACTTTTTTTGTGAAATGTTGCAATTTTTGAGGGTCTATACTTTGAAATTCTTCGAAAAAATTGTTATTAATTGATGGTATTTGATTAATCTGCATCGTCTTTTGGGATTGAATAATTTTTTGGAATAAATCTTCTATATCAAATGGTTTTTCGATTATGAGTGCATTATAACCAAAATCTTTAAATGATAAGTCATTTTTTAATCCTGATGGAACGATAATTATTCTAACACAGTCTTTGAATTCCTTAGATAATGTTTTTATCGTATCTAAATCATCACAGCTAAGATATTCAATGTCTTGGATAATAATGTGAGGCTTAACATCCTTTACGCTAGCTATTATGTTTTCTGGGGTAATATCGTTCACAATCATTAATTCAAAATTATTTAGAAAATCAATTACATAGTCAGCGGTATTGCCAATAATAACAATTTTTGCTTTGTCAGTATCAATTTCAAATTTATTTTGAATAATTTTTTCTTTCGTTTCTGTTCCTTGTAAGTATTGAATTTTGTTGAATATTATATCAAATTTTGAACCTGATAGTTCATCACTTTCGATTCTGATTGAACCGTTCATTTTTTCAACCAATCTTTTGGTTATTGCCAATCCCAATCCACTACCACCGATATTAAGTTTATTTTGAGCTGAGCTTGCGTTGAATGATTCAAAAATTGATTTCTGCATTTCTTTAGGAATACCTATTCCAGTATCTTGTACACTAATTTGAAAATCAAATGAATTATTGCGAAAAGCGATGCATTCGACTAAGATTTTGACAAATCCACTATTGGTAAATTTAATGGAATTACCCACTAAATTGAATAGTATTTGTCTCAATCTAACCTCATCGAGAAAGATTTTTTCAGGAAAATCTATGGGAAAATCAATAATAAAGACTAAATTTTTCTCATAAATTTTTTGGGAGAAAATTTGTTCAACTTCTAAAATTATTCTCTTTAAGTTTAGCGGCTTATAATCCAACTCAAATCTGTCGGCTTCGATTTTGGATAAATCTAATATGTCATTAAATAGAGCAAGCAAATGATTACTACTTTTTAGAATTGTTTGCAGATGTTTTTTTGTCTGTGGTTCGGAAGTTTGACTGATTGATAATTCGGCGAATCCAATAATTGCTGTCATTGGGGTTCTTATTTCGTGTGAGATATTAGCAAGGAATTGGCTTTTAGCTTTATTTGCTAATTCAGATGATTCTATAGCTTCATTCAAATTTTCATAAAGCAACATCTGTTCGATAGTAGATATTATACTTGAGTTGTATGTTAGAAGTAATGATTTCTGTTGTTCCAATATTTGTTCGTCAATCATATTGGAGATATATTCAGTAAATCCCCAAAAAGAATCCTTGATAATAATTGGTGTATAAAATAATAATGCATCGAAATTAATATTATTAAAAATGCTATCCTTAGAATTTAAAACTAAAAGCTTACCTTTCTCTAATTCCTCAACTAAATACTTATTTGAGATAATTGTTTTGTAATACTCTTGAAATTCGATTGGACTATTGGGAATATTAGATTCCCAGTCTAAAAAAATTTCATAATCCTCAACATTGTCTTCAATTATCTTTTTGTAAATAGTAATTTTCCCTGCCCCTAACATTCTCGAGAAAATATCCATTGAGTCTAATATGGCTTGCTTATGTCCGCTGGTTGTTATCAATTTATTGACTGCCAAAGATATGGACTCAAATAATAATTTCTGTTTAAATAGCAATTCGATTGTTTTGTATCTTTCGGTTACATCAGTTAGCATAGATAAGTGTCCAGTGAAAGAACCAGCATTATCGAAAATAGGAGACGAAGAGTCGAATACCCATAGTTCTTGTCCCTCGGCTTTGATAAATTTAAAATCGGAACGATGGTTTTGGTTTTGTTTTAAATAATGTATTTTTTCATAGTAACGATCAATCCAAGCATTATCAATGAAATCGGTTACTTCTTTATTGATTAAATCATTGGGGTTATTGTATCCGAGCATATAAGCTAAACTATGATTAGCTAATATTATATTGTCATTCGAATTTATCATCCATATACCCTCGCTGGAGGTTTCGAAGATGTTTCTGAATCGTTCCTCGCTTTCCCTTAATGTTTCTGATGATATTATTTGAGTTGTTACATTATGTATCAAACAAAGTAAACCTTCGATTTTCTGATTTTCATTTATGATTGGATTTTTTATTACCTCGAAATATTGTAGTGTCTTGTTTTTGTTCTCGATTGTGATTAATTCTTTTTTAATTACATTAGATTTTATAATAATTTCATCGTCTTTGACTATTTTCTCAATTAGGCGGTAGTTTTTTAGTTGCTCATCACTTTTACCGATAATTTTATCCTCTTTGGTTTCGAGCCAATTTGCGAAAGCTCTATTGACAAAAATGTATTTATTATTAATGTCTTTGAAATAGAGCATATCGGGTATAGCAGAGATTAAAGATTTTAATCTTGAGTATGTTTCTCTCAAAGCTATTTCTGCATTAGCTCTTTTAGTTAAATCTCTAGAAGACCATATCCTACCCGTTTTATCTTGTCCGATTTTCATTGGTTTGGAAAATATTTCAAGAATTGCCCCTTTTTTTTGTTGAACTATATCATATAGCTCGAGGCTTGAACTGTTATAAAGCTGTAGTATTTGCTTTTTAAAGGCTTTATTTTCAGCTATAAGAGAAGTTATTTTTAAATATAATTCCTTTTCAGTATGTGTTGAGATATAATCTCCAGATATATCCCATAATTGTTCAAAAATTTTATTGTGTATTAAGATTTTGCCATTTTGATCGGTAATTACGATGCCATCGGTAGTTGATTCGATTGCGGAACTGAGAAGAGATAAAGAACGGTCTAAATCATCTAATGTATTAATGCGCTCGGTTATATCATGGGCAACGGTAATGATTTCATTTGTGGTTTCGTCCTCTGGTCTATTTACTGATGATGACGTGATTTCGCACCAAAGATACTTTTCTGGGTATTTAGTAGATACTTTGCATATATAGGTTGCTGAATCGCCTCGGTTAACGATTTTTGAATGGGCTTGGCGAGTTTTTTCAATCTGATTATTGAGTAGTTTCTCGAAAACATTTTTGTAAAGCAATTCTTCTTGGAGATATCCGGTTAGATTAAAGCAAGAAGGGGATATATAATTTATGAGGCCTTCTCTTGTATGTTGGATGATTATATCTTTGCTGTTATCAGCGATTAATTTATATCTACTTTCAGATTCTATTAAGGCTTGTTCAGTATATTTCAATTCAGTGATATCACGAATAATCGAGGTGAGCAAATTCCCTTCGCTTGTATTTACGATATAGTTATATTCATTGATAATTTTTGTTTCACCTGTTTTAGTGATTATATTGTATTCGATTAATTTGTTTAATATGTCACTTTGACCGCTGATTAAAGCTTGATTGACTGATTGTATAAGCAATTGTAAATTTAATTCTGTTTTTCTTTGAATTGGCTCAAAATTAAATCTGAAATCAATGTAATTTTTTTGCAAAATTTGTTGAGGATTCAATCCAGTGATTTTAGAAATCGCATCATTGCAATATAATATGTTTCCATCTGTGTTAACAATAATTATTCCATCATTAGAATTATGTATAATTTCTCTTAGGAAGCTTTCAGCAATTTCACTTGTTTTATGGATTTTTTTCAAATAAGTTGAATTAGAATAATGCTTTTTTATTACTTTAGTGATTAAATTGGTAAATAGGGGGAGCAGTCTGTGCGACTCATTCTGAAGGGGGTGCTCTTCATCTGTAAAATCAATTCTAAATAATCCAAGCAATTGTGATTCATCGAAGAGAGGAATTAAAACTGATTTTCGATATAAGGCAGGAATGTCAAAAAGTTTTTTGCATGCTGTATTTATTAGATTATTTACTTCTATCGCTTCCGAGTTGTTTAATCGGAGAATATCCATAATTTCTCGATTTAACGTAATATCCTGTAATAACGTATCGTCCTTAATTTGTGAGAATATTATTGTTAGATTTCGTTCAGTAGCAAGGTAAATTGTGATATTGTCGGAGTTAATATCTTGTGATAAAAGCTCTGAGAGGGAACAAAATATTTCAGATAATTGTACATTGTTTGCATCAAGGAACAAACTTGATATTTCTATGAATTTTAAATATTTTTCGCTCAATCGCATTATTGAAGATAAGAATTAACTTAAGAAAACTTTATTCGTTAATGGTATTTGTACAATCTGAGATAAAAGTCTTATAACTACAATATAAATATTATGATTGGGGCATTTTGAAAATTGAATCATCAATTTCAATATCGAGTTCGGTGCTTATAATACGAATCTCAGTTACAGTTTCATTATTTAATTTAAATTCAATTCTGAATGGTAATGAAATTCCATTAATTTTTTTATAGTTAGTAAAATATATTTCAGCCATTCCTTCATACTGCTGGGATTTTACAACTTCTGTAGTTTTGTAAGTTAGGAATGTATTGGGGTCAATGTAGATGTAAATCAAGTTACCGGGATCACGAATTCCTTTCATTCGATAGTATTTTATATCACCAATTTTTTCTAATCCATCAGGCTCAAGTCGTTTGAATTTTTTTTGCCAATTATGCAATAAATCATCGAATGTTGATTGTTCTTTTATTTGCTTGAGTTGTTCCCCTTGGATTTCAACTGGTTTATTATCGGGTAGCCAAGAAGCATACGACCATCCTTTATTTCCATCGAAGGCTTGAATAAGTCGTTGTCCTTGAATCAATATTTCTGAATGATATTTATAAGGGCGTTTGAAGCTGGTTGTAAAAGAATTTTCTCTACCCTGTTGAATAAAAAGCCCAATTTGCCTTAAAGACTGGATATTAGAAACTTTATCTTGCCCGACAGCATCGAGGTGCTTCTTTATTACTAATTCTAGATCAAATTCAAATTGAATCTTTTCTCCTTCGATTGATTTAGGGGCATCCTCTGACATTAGATCTGGCGGGGGAAGGTAAGATGGAACACTAATCGTTGGGGGTACTTCTGATGTGTCCTTTGCTGTGCTTTCTTGGGGAATATCTTTTTGTTCTTCGCAAGAGAGAAGGTATATCATTACTATGATAAAAGTGAATATAATTTTTAAGTTGATTTGCATTATTTTCCCGTCTTGTTCTTTTGTTCTACAAAATATATTTTTTCGCCTGGTTTGATTAAACCGAATTTTTCTCTTGCGAGTTTTTCTAATTCAAAATCATCATTTGTTAAAATCTCTAAACGCTTATTGAGTGAATCTATTTCATTATTATAGTTTTTGATGGTTGTTTCGAGTTTTTGTTGTTTTTCAATTATGTTAAGTCGCTTTAAAAGACCATAATTAGAAAAAATAGCGAAAATAATAACAACCAATGCTATAAAAATTAGTATCAATGATTTCTTATTGCTTGATAATAATTTCAGCATTATTGAATTGCATATTGTTCTAAAAATTTTGCAAATGAATCCATCTCTTTTTTAGTCCTTTTTTCAGTAACAGTAATTAATATCCCTTTTTTACATTCAGGGTAACGAGATGTATCAATACCAGCAAGAAAACCTTCTTGAACAGCGTCCTGTATAATAATTGAAGGTTCAACAGGTGTTTCAACTAAAAAATCGCAAAAGAAAGGTTTTTTGACTGCTAAATTAAATCCTGAAATTTGCGAAATATTTTCGGCTAAATAATGTGTTTTTTGCAATGATTGTTCTGCAACATCTTTTATTCCCTGCTTGCCCATTGTTGTCATATAAACAGTTGCAGCGAGCATAAATAGTCCCTGATTTGTACAAATATTGGAAGTTGCTTTATCTCTTTTGATTTGTTGCTCCCGGGTTTGCAATGTCAAGACGTAGGCATGGTTACCATCGGTGTCTTCTGTTATACCTGCAATTCTTCCAGGCATTTTTCTGATGAAATCCTTTTTGCAGGCAAAAATTCCAAGATATGGGCCACCATAATTCATAGGAATACCGAGGGCCTGTCCTTCTGCAACAACAATATCAGCATTGTATTCTGAAGGAGGTTGCAATATGCCGAGCGAAATCATATCAACGATTGCTATCAAAAGTGCGTTTTTATTATGTGCAATTGAACTAATGGTTTCAACTTCTTCAAGCGTACCATAAGGGTTTGGATGTTGAACAATAACAGCAGAAGTTTTATCGTTTATTGCCTGCTCTAATTTGTCTAAATCGCAGGTTCCATCATCTGCAATGATGTACTCAAAAGTTAATTGCTTGCCTGAACAAATTGTTTCCATAACTCTTTTGAAAAACGGGTTTAATGAGCCAGCAACGATAAAATGGTTCTTTCTGTTGTGGGCGTGCGACATAAGGCAAGCTTCTGCTAATGAACTTGCTCCGTCGTATAGTGAGGCGTTAGATACATCCATCCCAGTGAGATCGCAAACCATAGATTGAAACTCATACATCGCTTGAAGAGTTCCTTGACTAACTTCTGCTTGATAAGGAGTATAAGCAGTGCGAAATTCGGGGCGTTCGATGACTGATTGAACTATTGCTGGTATAAATCTATCATAAGCTCCGCCCCCCATAAAGCATATATGTGTTGAGGCAGTTATGTTTTGTGATGATAAATTTGACATATAATTAAAAGATTCGAGTTCTGAGAGTTTCTCTGGTAAATTTAATTTTGATTTTGTACGGATTTCTACGGGTATTTCGCTTATAAGTTGTTCAAAAGATTCTACACCTATTGCTTCTAACATCTTTTGACGGTCGTCATCAGTACTTGGAACAAAAGCCATAATCTCCTCGTTATTTAAAATAAATGCTATTAAAATTACAAAATTATGTTAATTCTGACATCTAACCAAAATTTAGCGTTAATAAATACCTTAACAATTTATTCAAGTTTGTTCAAACAGAATTAATTTTTAATTTTGCATTATTGAATCTTCCGATGATTATTGAAATCGAAATTATCATTTTTAATTAATTATCATTTTTAATTATTGAAAGGAATAAATTATGCCATTAAGATTAGCTATTAACGGATTCGGGCGTATTGGTCGCCTTGCTTTTAAAGATGCATTTTTACGCAATACGGATATTGAATTTGTTGGAATTAATGATATTACGGACCCAGGGACATTAGCCCATCTATTGAAATATGATTCCGTTCACGGTAAATTTCCAGGCGAAGTCAAAGCAATAGAAAATGCGATTATTGT
>JBBISM010000123.1:0-1849 GCA_037441245.1 Ignavibacteria bacterium
GTAACAGGCTCTTTGACATTACCAACAGGAGTAGAAATGGTTATGCCAGGCGATAATTTAGATAGAATCACAATCGAATTGATTACTCCAGTCGCTATGGAGCAAGGATTGAGATTTGCTATACGTGAGGGCGGAAGAACAGTAGGCGCAGGAGTTGTTACTGAAATTATTGAATAATCTTGTAAATAATTACAAAAAGGAATATAAGTGGCAACACAAAGAATAAGAATTAAATTAAAAGCTTACGATCATAATCTGATAGACAAATCGTCGGAGAGAATCGTAAGAACCGTTAAACAAACGGGAGCGATTGTATCCGGACCGATACCACTTCCAACACAACGTTCGATTTACACAGTGAACCGATCTCCACACGTTGACAAAAAATCACGTGAACAATTTGAAGTGCGTGTACATAAACGATTAATTGATATATTCAGCTCGACACAAAAAACAGTTGATGCTCTTATGCGTTTAGAATTGCCAGCTGGTGTTGATGTCGAGGTTAAAGTATAGTTAGGGGGTTTTTATAATGTCAGCAATATTAGGCAGAAAATTAGGAATGACAAGTATCTTTACTGACGAAGGTGTCCATATACCCTGTACAGTTATTGAAGCAGGCCCATGCCCAGTTGTTCAAGTGAAGAAAAAAGAGAATGATGGCTACGATGCCATTCAAATTGGTTTTGGCGAAATTAAACCCAAAAGAATAAATAAACCATTGCAAGGACATTTTAAAAAGTTCAAAATAAACCCAACGAAATATTTAAAAGAATTTAGAAACTTGTCTATTGATTTTAAACCGGGCGATGTCATCACTGTTGAGCAATTCAGTAAAGGCGATAAGATAAAAGTTACTGGAACCTCAATAGGGCGTGGATTTCAAGGGGTTGTCAAGCGACATCATTTTGGTGGAGTTGGAATGACTACCCACGGACAATCAGATAGACCCCGTGCACCTGGTTCGATAGGTTCATCATCCTATCCTTCGAGAGTATTTAAGGGAATCCGTATGGCTGGAAGAATGGGCGGTAAACTTGCATCGGTCAGAAATCTTGTCGTAATTGAAGTTTTACCTGATAGGAACTTATTGTTGATAAAGGGAAGTGTTCCTGGAGCAATTAATTCATTATTAGAAATTACAAAGCAATAAGGCACAAAAATGTTAGTGGACTTATATAATAAAAGCGGAGAACAAATAGGTCAATTAGAACTGGCATCTGAAATTTTCGAAATTGAACCTAATGAAGATGCAATGCATAACGCAGTCCTTGTTTATTTAGCCCACCAAAGGCAAGGAACTCATAAAACAAAGGGAAGAAGTGAGGTTCGAGGGGGCGGAAAGAAGCCCTGGCGCCAAAAGGGAAGAGGAACAGCACGTGCCGGTAGCACAAGATCACCAATATGGATAGGTGGTGGTACAATATTTGGACCACAACCACATAAGTACAGCATTGATATACCCCAAAAAGTCAAAAGATTAGCTAAAAAATCCGCTTTATCGCTTCGTGCAATTGAACAAAATTTGAAAGTTGTCGAAGATTTCAGCTTAGAAGAAATTAAAACTATTGAATTTGTTAAGATATTAAATAATTTAGAACTCAATGGTGATAAAACATTGGTATTATTGACAAATTACGACAAAAACATTTATTTATCGTCAAGAAATATACCCAATGTTTGTGTCAATATGTGGGATAAAATAACAACTTATGATATACTTTCCCATAAAAAAATATTGATTTTCAGAGGTGCAGTTGAACAATTAAGTGAATCACTCAAATAATAGAACGATTGAAAATGTCAGCAATAATTAAAAGACCATTAATAACAGAAAAAGCAATGCGAA
>JBBISM010000123.1:1859-8017 GCA_037441245.1 Ignavibacteria bacterium
GGTCAATATATATTCTCGGTAGATCCGAAAGCTAATAAAGTACAGATAAAAAAAGCTATCGAAGAAATGTTCGAGGTTAATATTGTAAGCATTCGTACTACACGAATTAAAGGTAAAATTAAAACACGACTAACTCGACGAGGCATAATGCGTGGTCAAACACCATTGATGAAAAAGGCTTATGTAACGTTGAAAGAAGGTCAATCAATAGATATAGTAACAGGTGTTCAATGAACGTAGTTAAAAATTATAATTAAGATAAAATGGCACTAAGAAGATTAAAACCAGTAACCCCAGGAACGAGATTCTATACACTAAGCTCGTTTGAGGAATTAACAACAGATAAACCTTTCAAAAAGCTCCTCAAACCACTTAAGAAATCCGGCGGTAGAAATAATACAGGCAGAATAACCTCCCGTCACAGGGGTCAAGGACATAAAAGATTATACAGAGTGATTGATTTTAAGCGGAATAAAATTGGTATTCCTGGAATTGTGCAAACTATTGAGTATGATCCAAATAGGTCTGCAAGAATCGCATTGATAAAATATGAAGACAACGAATACAAATATATTTTAGCTCCAGATAAATTAAAGGTTGGCGAAAAAATAATAACAAGTCCGGGAGCAGAATTCAAAGATGGCAATACCCTTCCTTTGAAAAATATCCCAGTTGGATTATCAATACATAATATAGAAATGAAACCTGGAAAGGGTGGGCAAATAGCAAGAAGCGCCGGCACATCAGCTCAATTAGTTGCTGTCGAAGGTAAATATGCACAGGTTAAGATGCCATCAGGAGAAATACGCCTTATACCGAGCGATTGCTACGCAACTTTAGGTGTAGTAAGCAATATAGACCATGAAAATATATTGCTCGGCAAAGCAGGACGAAATAGATGGCTCGGAATAAGACCGCAAACACGCGGTATGGCGATGAACCCAATAGATCACCCAATGGGTGGTGGCGAGGGTAGATCCAAATCCGGTGGAGGAAAGCAGCATCCAACAACACCATGGGGCAAGCCAACAAAAGGCTATAAAACAAGAAAGAAAAGAAAACAGTCGAGTAAATTTATTATACGTTCAAGAAAATCAAAGTAAATGGAGATAAATTATGGCTCGTTCGCTAAAAAAAGGAGAATTTGTACATTATAAACTGCTCGAAAAAATTGTCGAGTTGAATAAGTCGAATAAAAAGACCGTGGTGAAAACTTGGTCTCGAGCATCAATGATTGCGCCTGAATTTGTAGGTCATACGATAGCTATTCATAACGGCAAAAATTTTATACCCGTCTATATAACTGAAAATATGGTCGGTCATAAATTGGGTGAATTCTCGCCGACAAGAATATATCGCGGGCATTCAGGACATAGAAAAGAACAACGAGCAGCAGGTAAGAAATAAAGGGATAAGAAAATGGAAGCAAAAGCATTAAAAAAGTATATAAGATCATCACCACGCAAAATGAGATTGGTAATTGATTTAATACGTGGCAAAAAAGCATCAGAAGCATTAACAATACTCAAATTTGCAGAAAAATTAGCTGCACGCGATGCTGAAATGGTTTTAAAATCTGCTATAGCCAATCTCACTGCTGTTGATGAAGATTATGTACCCGATAATGACAAAATTGTTGTTAAGGAAGCATTTGTCAATCAAGGACCGACAATGAAAAGAATTAGACCAGCACCGATGGGACGAGCTTATCGCATAAAAAAGCGTTCCCATCATTTAACAATAGTAGTTGAAACACAAGAAATATAAGGGGTAAATTTTGGGACAAAAGACTAATCCAATAGGTTTAAGACTTGGTATCATTCGAGGCTGGGATGCAAACTGGTTCGATGAAGAAAATGTTGCTATCAAACTCAGCGAGGATTTTAAAGTACGAAATTACATAATGAACCGAAAAAGAAAAGCTGGAATTTCGAAGATATTAGTTGAAAGAACGGCAAAACAGCTCAGAATAACCATTAATACTTCACGACCAGGTGTAATCATTGGGCGTTCTGGAAGAGATATTACTCAATTGGAAGAAGAACTCAAACATATAACAAGCAAAGATGTCAAAATATTGATTAGCGAAATAAAACGACCAGAATTAGATGCGTTTCTGGTTGCCGAAAATATTGCTCAACAAATTGAAGGTCGAATATCTTTCCGCAGAGCTATGAAACAAGCGGTTTCAGCAGCTATGAGAATGGGCGCAGTCGGGATAAAGATTATGTGTTCAGGACGGCTTGGCGGTGCTGAAATGGCAAGAACTGAACAATATAAAGATGGACGAATACCATTGCACACTTTGCGTGCAGACATAGACTATGCAGTTTATCACACACAAACAATCTATGGTATAATTGGTATTAAGGTGTGGATATGCCGTGGAGAAATAATTGGAAAGCAACAATGAGGACAATAGACAGGAGATAGATTTATGTTATTACCAAAAAGAACAAAATACCGCAAAACGATGCGTGGAAGACGCAAAGGTAAAGCTTTGCGTGGTTCGCAGGTAGAATTTGGTGCTTACGGATTAAAAGCTTTGGAACCTTGCTGGATGACTAATAGACAAATTGAATCAGCAAGAATAGCTATCAACCGTTACCTCAAGCGCGATGGTAAACTTTGGATAAGAGTATTCCCGGATAAACCCTATACTAAGAAACCATTAGAAACACGTATGGGCAAAGGTAAAGGCAGTCCTGAAGGATGGGTAGTTGTTGTTAAACCAGGAAGAATATTATTCGAAGTTGATGGTGTAAAAAAAGAAGCTGCTCAAGAAGCATTAAGATTAGCTTCGCATAAATTACCAATTAAAACGAAATTTGTAACACGTATAGATTTGGCATACGATGAAGCCTCGTAAAGTAAAAGATTTATTGGAATTAACACACGAAGAATTACTCGATTTGCTGAAGGATTCCGATGATACATTAGCAAAACAGAAATTCCAGCATGCACTCAAACAATTGCAAGACACGGCATATCTAAAAATTTTGCGAAAAGATATTGCAAGAATGAAAACAATTATCAATCAAAGAACATTAGCACAGGAAAAAGGTTAAAACATGGATGATAATAATATAACAGAGACTAATGAAGCTATTGCTATCAATGATAACATTGAAACCCCACAAACAAAGACAGGGAACGAAGTTATCGAGAGAAAACCACACAAAAGAATTATTGCAGGTTTAGTTGTATCAGATAAACCCAATAAAACTATAATTGTCAAGTATGAACGGCAGATTGCTCATTCTGTATATAAAAAGTATTTTAAAAAAAGTAAAAAGCTAATGGCTCACGATGAAAATAATGAAGCCCATATTGGAGATACTGTAAAAATCAAAGAATGTAGGCCTATGAGCGCCAAGAAACGTTGGGAGCTAATCGAAATCATTCAAAGAGCAAAATAAAGGTGAAACAATGATACAAGAAGAAACAGATTTAGTAGTAGCTGATAATTCGGGCGCACGCAGAGTACGATGCATCAGAGTTCTCGGAGGGCATGGCAAAAAGACCGCAACCATAGGTGATTTGATTGTAGTTACAGTCAAGGCAGCTATTCCGAATTCTAATATTAAAAAAGGAACTGTAGCCAGGGCAGTAATAGTTCGAACAAAGAAAGAAATCAAGCGCCGAGACGGTTCCTTCATACGTTTTGATGATAATGCAGCAGTACTTTTAAATAATCAACTTGAACCACGTGGAACTCGTATATTTGGACCAGTGGCAAGAGAATTGAGAGATAAAAATTTTATGAAAATAGTATCACTTGCTCCGGAAGTTTTATAAGGGATGAATTATGAAATTAAAAATTAAAAAAGGGGATATAGTTCAAGTTTCAACTGGTGTTGACAAAGGCAAAACAGGAAGAGTAATGCTCGTTTACCCCAAGAAAATGAAAATTTTGGTTGAGGGGGTCAACATACAAAAAAAACATACTCGACCAACACAAGCCGACCCCAAAGGCGGCATAAAAAGCAAAGAAATGCCGATAGATTACTCTAATGTAATGATGCTCGATTCTGATAAAAATCCAACGAGAATAGGAATAAAAATTCAAGGCGAAGGCAAGAAGAAGCAATCAATACGTTATGCTAAAACAAACCAAAAAGATTTATAATAAGCAGAATAAATAATTATGGGAAAGACAAAAGCAAAACCACAGGAATCTAAAAAGAACGTATTCAAACCCGAGGGCAAAAGAATGGATGAGGTCAAGGATAAATCTTTTCCTATTCCTCGTTTATTCGAATACTATAAAAAACAGGTAATTCCATCACTGATGAAAAAATTCGGTTATAAATCTATAATGCAGGTGCCAAAATTAGAGAAAATAGTTTTGAATATGGGCATTGGATCAGCAACTCAAGATCCCAAATTATTACAAAATGCTATTAATGAACTCGAACTAATAAGCGGGCAAAGACCTTTAATCAGCAAAGCAAAAAAAGCTATATCGAATTTCAAACTCAGACAAGGAATGCCAATAGGTTGTTCTGTAACATTACGAAGAGCTCATATGTATGAATTCTTAGATCGCTTCATCAACATAGCCGCTCCTCGAATTAGAGATTTTAGGGGTTTCTCAGATAAAAGCTTTGATGGTCGTGGCAACTATTCCGCAGGGATTAAAGAGCAGATCATCTTCCCCGAAATAGATGTTGACAAAGTAGGTAGGATTTCGGGATTAGATATATCAATCGTAATTCAATCAAAAAGCGACGAGGAATCGTATTCATTATTACAAGAATTTGGGTTTCCATTTACAAAAAGAGATTAAGAAACTATGGCAAAGAAAAGTGTAATAGCACGCAACGAGAAGCGAAAAAGATTAGTTGAAAAATATTTAGCTAAGCGGGCTGAATTAAAATCAACTGGAGATTATATTGAACTCCAAAAAATTCCACGCAACAGCTTACCAGCCCGTTTGCGAAATCGCTGCAGTGTAACTGGACGTGGTAGAGGAGTTTATAAAAAGTTCGGTTTATGCCGAAACGTATTCAGACAAATGGCCCTTGAGGGCAAAATTCCAGGTATTCGTAAGGCAAGTTGGTAATTATTAAAGGATGAGAAATTTATGCCTGTAACAGATTCAATTGGAGATTTTCTAACACGTATTCGCAATTCCGGTGGAGCCGGTCATAAAAGAGTTACTGTCCCACATTCAAAATTGAAAGGGGCAATAGCTCAAATTTTAAAAGAACAGGGCTATATCAACGATTGCGAAATAATAAAAAATGATGTTCAAGATACAATCATTGTAACATTGAGATATTACTACCGTCAGCATGCAATACGGGAAATAAAACGAGTGAGCAAACCAGGAAGGAGGATTTATGTTCCTGTTGATAAATTGCCACGAGTTAGAAATGGTTTAGGTCTGGCAATTATATCAACTTCTAAGGGAGTAATGCCCGATAAGGAAGCTAAAAGATACAATGTCGGCGGTGAAGTAATTTGTTCTGTATGGTAAAACACAAGGAGTGCAAAAGTGTCAAGAATAGGTAAAAAACCAATAGTCATACCACAAAATGTTAAGGTAACTATTCAAGATGGCTATTTATCAGCCAAAGGACCAAAAGGGGAATTGAATTTTCATATTCCAAATGGAATTGAAGCTGTCATGGAGAATAATGAGTTGCAATTTAACCGGAAAACCGAAGATAAGCGAATTAGAGCATTCCATGGTCTGACAAGAGCATTAAGTGCCAATATTATTGAGGGAGTTACGAATGGATTCACAAGAGTACTTCAAATCGAAGGTGTGGGTTATAAAGCTGAACAAAGAGGCAAACGGGTCTTAATAAATATCGGTTATTCCCATCCTGTGCTTATTATTGGTCCAGATGAAATAAGTTTTGAGGTGCCAAACCCAGTTACAATAAAAATATCAGGCATAGATAAACAGTTAGTTGGTGCAATTGCTTCAAAAATAAGGTCAATACGTCCACCCGAACCTTACAAAGGTAAAGGCATAAGATACGAAGGAGAGCAAATAAGGCGTAAAGCCGGTAAAACAGCAACAAAATAACATTCGATTATTTAATTATTGAGTAAACCGATGAATAGATTCGAATTAAAATTAAAAAGAAAAACAAGAAGAAAGTTCAACATTAGAAAAAAAATAAGTGGAACTAGCCAAAATCCAC
>JBBISM010000124.1:0-7987 GCA_037441245.1 Ignavibacteria bacterium
GAGTGGAACCTCTATGTCTGCTCCTCACGTTGCAGGTATTCTTTTAGTTAATAATGGTACGATTTATTCTCAAGGTCAAGTCTATAATGACCCCGATGGCACTCGTGATGAATTAACTAGTAGAACCCAATAAATTACAACAAGGCGGGCTTTTGACCCGCCTTTTTTATTCTAATTCATCGTAATTCGGTATATCAGATAAAACCTCAATCCTTTTATTAATAAAATCAATTTTACAGCAATAATGCGATAATCCATTGCTAACAATAAGATACTTTACACGCAATTCAATATTATACAATCCTATTTGGTCGAAAGTCTCTTGAGTTATTTTAACTGTCGGCGATTTGAACTCAAGAATCATAAGGGGTTGAAGATTTTTATCATAAACTAGAGCATCACATCTTCGAATATTGCCTTCATCATTTATGTAAACTTCAGTTCTTATCCTACTTGCTGGATATTTGCGTTCATTTATTAACCAATGCAAAAAATTTTGCCTTATGAATTCCTCATCAGCCAATCTGACCCATTTCCTCCGGAATATATCAAATACTTCAATATTTTCTCCTTTCCTCCTTACTTTTAACTTTGCTTGAGGTAAATTTAAACCCAAAAAATCAATAACAGACATAAAAGTTAGTATAATGATTATTATTTTATATTTTTGCTTGTAAACAATTTAGAAGTATTTCCAATTTACATTTAAAATTCCAATGAAAAAAATACTAATAATCCTATTCGTTATCATCAATTACACAATCTATTCCCAAGCAAATGTGAAAATTATTGATTTCATCGAACCATTCAAACTCCAGTATAGTTCTGCAGGTGCTTTATTACTCAAATCAGATAATATCCGCAACCGGATAGCAGTTGCCAATGCTTTAAGCTCAACAATTAGTATTATTGATGGATTTAATGATGAAGTTATGAACATCCCAATAGGAGTCCGAGCTTTTCAACATCTCAAAAACGAATCCATTACTATCAGCAACAGAACAGGTAAAATATATCTAATCGGCGACAAAGCAGTCGCAATAATCGAACCGGATAATAAATCATCAAAAAAGTTCAATACAGATGTCCAATACGAATCAATAACCGTTAATGAAAACACTGAAATAGTGGCAGTTTGCGGACGGGAAGACAATAGAATACTTATCATCAATGCCCAAACCAATGAAGTCAAATATATTGATTGGGTCAATCATAAGGAAAAACTAATCAATTTGAACCAAACACCTCCGCCACCGATAAGAAAAGTTATTTTCGATAATTCAAGTAATCGGCTTATAGCCATTGATGGCTTTGAATCGAAAATTTACATCATCAATTACTTAACTGGCGAAATCGAAAAAACAAAAACTATTGCACTCAATCCTGGTGGTCGGTGGCACCTTGCTGGATATAATCAAAATACTCGGTTTTTATATCTGGTCATTGAAAAATCCGACCGAAAAGTTATTCAATCCGCAAAGATTGATATATTTGGAATTAGTGATATAATAACCAAATTACCCGAATATACTGAGGGAGTCTCAATGCTTTACGATGCCAAACGTGACAAAATATATATCCCCTATGATAATCACGCAACAATCCACGTTGTTGATTTCCTAAAGAATGGGGAAGTTCGAGAAATTCCAATACCCACATTCGGCAATAATGCTTCTGCTCTCGATGAAGAAAGGGGATTGCTTTTTATTGGTAGTTGGGCGCTGGGCGAAATCTATATAATTGATATAAAGAACGATAAATTCATCAGAAAAATTGAAAATTTAGGCATCATCCCACATATGTTCGCTTTTGCATATCTAAGTCAAACCCGAAACCTCTATTTCCCAATTGGAGCCTCAGCAGTCAATGGTACATTTGGTTCTGCGATTACTAAATTAAATACGATAACTTACTATACAAGGAAAATATATCCAGGGTGGTCTCCAATAGATTTAATCGAAATACCTTCGAGGGCAAGTTTTCTTGTTTTTAATAATGAGGATGAATTTGCAGAAGTAACGTTCAATGGTGAAGTTAGTTATTTTAAGCTCCCCTTCGATTTTCCCATAACTTGCGATTATTCACCCGATGGAGCAATTTATCTATCTTATGGACCCCATCAATCCTATTGGCCAACAGTTTATATCTGGGGAGCTAAAAACGGCCTGCTTAAAATACCAATTAAGCCAAAAGATGTTCGCCCACCAGGAACGATATTTATGGCTCAAGAACAATTCGGTGATTTTCGAGTTGAAGATTTCTACGATAGAAGAATCCCAAGGCAAGCAATGAAAATTGCTTTAGATAAAAACGGGGAACTATATCTAACACAAAATTGCTGGGGTCGTGAACCTCAATTTCTCAATATATTGAGCGATGGAATTAGATACCTTGATATAAATGAACGAATTATTACTGGCGATACCATTGAAAGAGAAAATACACAAAGAGTATTAAAATATGATTCACCAGAGAATAAATTATATCTTGCTCGAATTGGCGAAAATGATGATGAAACTTCTATAATACACATTATTTCTACTGAAAATAACAAAATCTTGAAAAGAATTGAAGTGGGGAAAGGAATTACAGACCTTATTTTTAATGATAAATTTATCCATACTGCCGATTTTTCAAATAATACTATTACTAAAATAGACAAATCTAACTATTCAGTGGAACAATTGCCTTGCGACGATGGTCCGCTAAAACTTTGCAACCATCTCGGAAATACATTTGTAATAAACCACAATTCTAATTCACTACAGCAAATAACAAACAAATTAAGAACCTGGAAAATACCATTTCCTGGAAATCCCAACAATCTAATATCATGGAAAGGTCAGATTATAATTACACAGCATAGCAACGATAAATTCATGTTAATTTCATTCAATCCAACAAAGAATGAATTTAAAAAATTATTTGAATTTGGCTATCCATACGGTGATACCAGATTTTCAAGTGTTAACAATTCATTTTACTTAACTGGTCAATTCGGCGATGCTATATATGATATTGCAAAAATGAAAATTGCAAGTGATAATTCTCTATGGGTTACTGACTTGTTAGCTGGTAAATTGTATATTGTTCAATAAACATAAATTAAAAATTATATTGAAAAAATTTGTTTTAATATCTATTACTTTCCTTTCTATATCTGCTTATTCTTATAGCAACAATATATACCCATCATCATTCAAAATATTTGAAAAATACGATGGCGGAGAACTTCTTATTTCATCAGGAAATGAAATCAGTCAACCAAGATTTTATTTCATCAAGCACGATTGGCTTAATGTTTCTACTTATGTCACTTCCTGGGTGAGATTAGAAAGAAACTATTCGAAAGGGAATATATTCCCCGATTCAGATTTCTTATCTTCAAAAACTGTTGGTGATAACCTTTATAATGTCATCTGGCGAGATAGAAAACTCCAATTCGCTATTATTGACACTAACATTGAAATCAAGCTGATTTCAGATATACCTATCTATGACCAATATATTAAACCAATGGAAATTGAATGGGTTATAAATGATATTTCTGATAATTGTTTATTGCTTATTGATGGCAATCTATATTACCTAAAAATTAACAGCAACAGTTTGGATATAACATTCATTTCTGAATCTGTCTTTCATAGTTCATTAAGACATTCCGAAAAGCTTGAAGATATTGAAATTCTCTATATTTTGAATAAATCTACAAGTAGTAATATTATATTATCAGATGCAAAAGGCACCAGTAGAGTGATTGCCCGTATCCCGATATTCGATTACAATAAATGCCAATTCCTCAATGATACAATCGTTGCAACAATATCATCAAATTCTGGATACAATAGTCTAATTAACATAATAAACATTGAGAAAGGTATTTTGTCAAGTTTTTGGCTTGAATCTGAATACGACAAAATCAACTTTGTCAGAAATGATGGGAATTTGCAGATATATTGCCTAAGAAATATCGAAAATGTCTACCATTTTCAAGTGATAAAATTAGATAATTTCTCAATTGTAGGAATAGAGTTTGATAACCCTTTAAGTTTCGAATTTGTTGCTCCCAGAGCCATATATCATTATAATTCAATATTTTATGTTTTGTTTTTTAATGGAATAATTTCAATTGACGAAACAGGTCAAATTCAATCCGCTGATAAAATCCCGATAATAGATATTTTCAAAGATATTCCATCAATTCAAACTCACAACAATATTATTGTTTTATCTTCCAAAATAGGTTCGGTCATTTTCAAATCTTCACCAAACTATCTGTGGCGAGTGAATAGATTCATCTCAACCAGTGGTAAATACATAATTCCAATCATTTTAGTTATTTTAATTTTAGCATTAGTTCAATCAATACGCCATCAGAAAAGACTCCTGCTCGAATTAATAGAATTGCCAGCAAATGGCTCAATAATAGTTATAAATAAATCTGGCAAACTTTTTAAAATCAATGATTATGCTCGCAACATATTTGGCATTGATAAAAGCGTTAAATTAGGAAGAGCCTATGAGAATTATATTATCAAAACCGAACTGCTCCCAATAAAAGAACAAATTGATATTGCATATACCAACAAGGAAACATTAATAAAACGAATCAACTTACTTATCAACGGGGAATCGAAAGAATGGCTATGCACAATAGTCCCATTAAGAAACATAGCTGGACAATTCAGAGGATTAATTTTCACAGGAATTGATATCACAGAACAATTAGAACGACGAAGACTATTCAATTGGGCTCAACTGCTCCACGATATGCAAACCAATTTATCCACAATTAAATTAAATGCTGAACAAATTGAACCTTACAATCCACAGGATATTATTCGCCTAAATAAAATCTCGCACCAAGTCAATATCTTAATCAATAGAGTCAGGGATATAGTAACTGTTGGTAGAACAGACTACGCAGACCTAATGACAATTAACGCCGATGAAATTTGTAAATCCGCTCTCTCGGAATTCGACGAAAATATGTCCCCAAATATCAAATTTCTAATCAAATCTGAAAAGTTCACTCTAAAATGCGATAAACCAAAGCTAATCCGTGCTATTCGAAATGCTATCGAAAACTCCATTAAATCTCTAAAAGACAAAGAAAATGGAATCATAGAAATTTTTTGCTATAAAGATGCCAAGAATTCCTATTTCACAATCAAAGATAATGGTTGTGGTATGAGCCAAGAAACAGTAAAAAAAATGCTCCAACCATACTTTACAACATCGAAAGAGAAAGGCGGAACAGGCATTGGCACTATGATTATGCAACAAGTTATAGAATTACACGCTGGGAAAATCGTCATTAATTCTGAAAAAGACATTGGAACTGAATTAACTTTCGTTATACCATTATTACAGAAAACCAATTAATACAAATGAATGAGATTAAATCATACAATAAATTTCTTACAATTGACTATGGAAGAAAAAGAATAGGGCTGGCTGTTTGCGATGAATTTCATATAACAATCACCCCACTCGAAACCATCGCAAATAATGACAATATATACCAGAAGCTCAAGGAAATAATTAAAAAGCATAACATCCAAAAAATTGTGCTTGGCTATCCTTCGAGAAATGATGATAAAAATATTGAATTTCAGAATGAAATCTTATCTTTTAAAGATAAAATTGAAGATTTATTAAAATTAGTTGTTATAATCTTCGATGAATCCTACAGCTCAAAAAAAGCAGTTCAAACTTTAATAGAAATAGGAAAGAAAAAGTCAAAAAGAAAGGAAAAATCCGAAATTGATAAAGTCTCCGCTGCTATTATTTTAAAAGAATTCTTAGAAACTTCAGAAAGCAAGCAAAAATGAAACTAATACTATACATAATCATCGTTTTAATAAGCATTAATCTAGCTTATTCTGACCCAACGCAAATAGATAGACGGCAATATTACAGCTTTGGTGAGAAATTAATATCAGAAATATATTATAAAAATATACCAAACTCCGACTCCATCAAATTATTCGTCTTGTTCAGAATTCAATACAATTCTTTAAGTTTCATTCTTGTGAAAGAACCAACCTATAAAGCAGATGTTCTGATTGAAATAGAATGTAGAGATAAAGAAGGCATTATAAGAAGACGAATGGAATGGAACAAAATCTTGACTGTGAACAGTTACGAAGCTACTCAATCCAAGACAGATTATTTAGCAGGACTCATCGAGACCAATTTATTAGCTGATAGTTATTCAATTAAAATTAAGCACCTTAGCAGTACAGCTACGAAAAATCTTATCATTGATTTACCGCTCAAATATTACGATATTAAGGATAATTGCAAGACCGACAATATCCCAATCTTTACACAAATATCTGCGGACAATAAGTTAAAACCACCTATTTTAGGCGGGAAATTACCTTTTACTTCAAACAAAAATGTACTATTTTTCAAGCATTGCACAAACGAACCGCAGGAAATAATGACATATTACAGAATAAAAAAAACAAGCTCAGACAAAAGTACATTCGATTGGGATGCAGAAGTTGATTTATCTGGGAGAGCTGAATTCATCAAAAATACCGATATTAGTTTCAACGATTATGATGGAAAAATAATAGCGATAATTGATACTATACCTGCAACCAATCAAAATCAATCAATTGGCTTACTCAAAATCGAAATCCCCCCCGACAAACTTTACCCAGGAACTTATCAATTACAAATATTTAAATCGGGTAGCTCTGATACATTGACAACCAAATTCGAGGTAATCTGGGATTTAATGCCCCTATCATTACAAAGGATTGATTATGCCATCAAAATGACCTATTATATAATGACCGACGAGGAATTTGCTTACGTCAATTCCGGTTCTGAAAGACTAAAGACCAGTAAACTACTCGCCTTTTGGTCGAAACACGACCCAACACCCAACACACCCCACAACGAAGCAATGGCTGAATACTATCAGCGCGTTGACTATGCTTTCTTCAATTTCCAGACTATTTCCGAAAAAGATGGCGCTGCCACCGATAGAGGAAAAATTTATATCCTCAATGGACCCCCTACTCGAATAGAAAGAGACCTAAGTCAAAGCAAAACAAAAGAAATTTGGCATTACGATAATCTAAAAAAGAAATTCGTTTTCGAATTATTATCTGTGGGAAATTATCGCTTGATAGAAATTATCGAGGCTTAATCCTCGAAAGATTTTGGCTCCCAATTTTCTCCCTCGCAAGGGATATAATTTGTGCTTACGTGTTCATCATACATAGAACACAACTGCCCGCTCGTTTCGAAATACTTGCAAGAACCACATAATGTTGATTCAGCAACCTTCTTAACCCGATTCGAAAATTGCTGATATTGCCGATAAGCCGGATAAACAGCCAATAACCAGAGCAGAAAAAATGAGAGCCACCAATAATTATATAGCTTATAATAACCAATGATTAGCATACTAAGCACAACAATAATCGAAGCCCGCAAAATCATCCCCCAGATAATCGAACCCTGC
The DNA here is from genome assembly GCA_037441245.1 of Ignavibacteria bacterium. Classification (GTDB taxonomy): domain Bacteria; phylum Bacteroidota; class Ignavibacteria; order Kapaibacteriales; family UBA2268; genus CALHGZ01. The sequence goes on from JBBISM010000124.1 coordinate 7,487, forward strand.
GTTACTGTCGGTATTTCCGAAAGATTATCGTCGCTCTGGCTTCTGAACATTAATAAATCTACTATTTTATCGAATGCTGTCATTCGTTTCCCGAAAATTTCATTCTATTAAGACGATTCAATAATAAATAATTGAAAAATCTTTGAACAAAATCCAAAACATAAAACTAACAACATTTCAGCAATGCTGTTATTAAGTAGTCTCATTCCCCAGAGACATAATCATCAAAAAAAACCCAAAATATTGAAAAAAAATTTTTCACAATGTGTAACTTTTTTGATTTTCAATTGTCTTATGAATAATAGAATGTGAACAAATATAAAAAATTATGGAAATAATCTTCCAAATCGAGTATTCAAGAGTAATGCAAAAGAATAGAGCAAATATTATGACCTGTGTCAGATATAAGTTAAAAACCACAATGTTAAATTTTTTTGGGGACTTTTATGTACAAGCACAATTTTTTTCGCAACGCAATTGCGGCTATCTTCTGTATCCTAT
>JBBISM010000125.1:0-7934 GCA_037441245.1 Ignavibacteria bacterium
GATTATTGTCTTTTCTTTAGTTTACATTGCTTTCAAAAGTTTCAATTTATCCAATTTTCACAATATCATTACCAAATACATCTTTTTTTTAGTACCATCAATTATTTCCATTGCATTTCTTATACTTATTGGCTTATCAGAAGCTCCAAATTTTGATTATTTCAAATTATTATTAATATTCCTTTTTCTATTGCTCTATTCTGTTGGATTATTCTTATTATTCAAAACAAAATCAAAAGCATATCAAATCTTAATCTTCGCAATTGTCTTATTAGAGATAGCTTTTTTCTCAACAATTTCAATGAATCAAAGAATAAGCTTTGAAAAAGAATACTTTAAGCCAAATCAAGATTATTATGATAATCTTCAAAACGCTATTAATACAATCAAACAAAAGGATAAAAGCCAATTTTCAAGAATTGAAACAGATTCTCTGCAGAGATACTATATGCAATCCTCATTAAATTTAGCAATGCTTCTGGGGTATTATGGGACTAGTTCTTATAATAGTTTCAATAACAAATATTACGTCGAATTTCTGAGTGCATTAAGATTAGTAAAAACTCGCAAGGAATCAGAGTCAAGATGGTTAAACGGATTTATTGGCAGACCACCATTACAGATTATATTTGGAGTGAAGTATATCGTAATAAGTAGACCTGAAATTATTGAATCCTACAAAAAATTTCATTATCTGCCATATATAAATCTTGGGAATTTAATAATTTTGAAAAATGATAACGCTATTCAATTGGGTTATCCATATAACCAAATCATATCTATCGCTGACTTCAAAAAACTCGATTATGCCAATAAGCTATTGGTATTAACAAAGGCAGTTGTTTTAAATGATGATAAAATGAATAAAATAGCCTACGATATGCAAATCTTGCATGATCAACAAAACTTATTGACAATTCCCATTCGATTATTTTTGGATAATCTAAATGAAAAGTGCAATGAATCATTTACCATTGAAGAATTTAATCATAGCTATATCAAAGGAAAAATTTATTCGAATGAAAAGCAAATAATGTTCTTTTCGATTCCTTATGATAAAGGTTGGTCAGTTTATATCAATGGGAAAAAGGCTGAAGAATTATTAGTAAATATCAGTTTTCTTGGCTGCACAATTGGTAAGGGAGAATCAATTATTGAACTAAAATATATACCACCATTTTTTTGGATTGGGCTAATAACTTCAATTATATGTCTAATCATATATTTTATTTACCTAAAATTTTCCCAAAATAACCCCCTTATTTAGCATTTTTGGTAAATTTGAAAATTTGAATAATACGATTTTAAAATTATGATAAAGGTTGTAACAATAGACTTCTGGAATACGATTTTTGATTCGAGCAATGGCAATTTACGCAATAAATACCGACAGCGAGTCTTAATTCAAACAATTGACCAACACAATGTTACTATCAAAGAAGAAGAATTCAATGATGCTATGAAAGCATCTTGGGAATATTTTAATAATATATGGCGGAATGAGCATCGAACACCAACTCCAAAAGAGACTGTTGAATTTTTCTGGAATTATCTTCACTTACCTCCAGATGAATTAGCTATCGAAGAATTAACAAGAGAATTTGGAGAATGTGTCCTATTATATCCACCTTCACTTATGTCAGGATTTAAGGAAAACTTAGCTCTATTAGCTAAAAAATTTCCTCTTGCAGTCATATCTGATACAGGTTTCTCACCAGGCACAATACTAAAAGAATTATTAAAGCTAGAAAATGTTCTTGATTATTTCGATTCTTTCAGTTTTAGTGATGAAACAGGAGTATCGAAACCGCATAAAAATGCTTATTACAAAGTATTGAATGAACTAAAATGTCATCCCGAAAATGCTGTTCATATTGGAGATATCGAAAGTACCGATATTTTGGGAGCAAAAAATATTGGAATGAAAGCTATTAGATTTTCAAGTGATGCTCCAAATATTTTCAGCAAAGAAAACCCTGATACTTCGCTTGCAGATTTCATTGCTAAATCCTGGGATGAAATTCCCAGTCTAATAGATATATTGAATAATCAATAGAATACTGCCAAATCCTATGAAAATTAGTGTAATTATTGCCACAAGAAATCGAAAAGAGGAATTGAAACAAACTATTGAAGAATTCAAAAAACAGACTTATAAAAATTTTGAAATAATTGTTATTGATAATGCCTCTGATGATAGTACAAAAGAAATGATGCAAAATCATTATTCTGAAATAAAATACTTGTGGCTTCCTAATAATATTGATATTTTGGCTATTAATGTTGGTATTGAATTATCAGATGGTGTAGTAATCTGGCGTACTGATAGCGACTCACACCCAGAAGACGAATACGTATTCGAAAAAGTGATTAATATCTTCACGGAAAATCCTGATATACATATTATTTGCGGCGAGGATATTGAAGTGAAAAAAAATTATGAAATTTGGCAATGGTATCCACTCGCAATAGATAAATCGAATATTCCCCCTAAAGGCTATCTATCACATACCTTTGCTGGAACAGGTGCAGCTATCAAGAGAGAAGTTTATAATAAAATTGGAGGGTTTTGGGAATTCGGTTTTGAGGAAATCGAATTTTCTACCAGAGCTATTTTGGCAGGTTTTAATGTTAGATACTTCCCTAATATTCGTGTTCTCCATTATGCTTCTCCAAAAGATAGAATAAATTCTGATAGATGGATTCAGGTATCAAAACAGCTTATGAGATACTATTGGAAATATTTTCCACTAAAAATATGTATCCCTAATACTTTCTTTATACTATTTTTTCAGACTTTTGCTGGAGCGATATCAAAATTGTCTATCTTCGTTATTTTCGAAGGATGGTTAGCTATGCTTTTTGCGATGATGAAAACAATTAGAAACGAGCGAAATGTCATACCTGATGACAAAATCGAAGCAGTAACATTAAAACAAACTCTATTTAAGCAACAGTGTAAATTCTATATATCTAAGTTTTGTAGTTATTTTAATCGTTGGCAAAAAAAATAAAAATACTCCAAATTGCACCTCGATTTCCATTTCCTGCTGATGATGGTGGTAAGGTTGGAATTGCAAACATTTTTTTGCAATATGCCAAAAATACTGATAAAACAACTCTGCTATTCTTATCAGGAAAGGAATTTTCTGAAGATGAGTTAAGCAATTATAAAAAAATTGCATCAATCATCAAATTATCTTTTGAACCTAAATATACTCCCATAAAATTTCTAAAATCCACTTTTAGCAATGAACCTATTTATGTTGCTAAACACATAAATAACAGATTAATTCATACTATATTAGAATTAATAGAAGAAATTGAATTCGACGTTGTTCATATTGACCATACCTACCTTGCACCGATTGGGATTGCTATACGTGAACATACCAAAAAGCCTTTTGGTATAAGAATTCATAATATTGAATCAAATATCTGGAAAAGATATGCACAAAACTATAGTAAATATCATCCATTGAAGTATTATCTTACCAGGCAATATAAGCTCTTAAAGAAAAAGGAAATGGAATTTATCGAGCGAGCAGATATAAATTTTGCAATTACTCAAAAAGAACTTGAAGAAATCCAACAATTCAAGCCCAATACAAAAGTCATTGTAGCAAGTGCTGGAGTTAATCCAGATGAATGGATTATTGATGATACAATAGAAAGAAATGCTACAGAAGCTGTTTTAGCAACTACATACAAATGGATTCATAATATTGATGCTGTTGGGTGGCTTGTGATGGATGTAATGCCATATGTTAAAGCAGCTGTTTCTGATGCAGTATTATCACTTATTGGCAAGTCACCACCAGAATGGATCCGCAACTATTCAAACCATGGTATCAATGTTATTGGCTATGTCCCCAAAATTCAGCCATATCTTAATAGAGCAGGTCTCTATGTCGCACCTCTTTTTGTTGGTGCTGGCATAAGAATTAAAATTCTCGAGGCAATGGCTATGGGATTGCCTGTTGTCGCTACCTCGATTTCAGCCGAAGGTATAAATGCTTCTGAACTAGATGGCTTATTTATTGCTGATGATGAAAAAAAATTTGCTGAACTAATGATTTACTTGATGAAAAATCCTGAGTTTTCGAAAAAATCAGGACAAAATGCACGTAAATTCGTTATTAAAAATTTTTCTTGGGAGGCAAATGTGAAATTGATGATTGACGAATTCGAAAAATTAATCAATCAAGAATTTACGCCGATTGTGAAATGATTGGCTCAGAAGTCTGAATAGTTTAACCATTCTGCATATTCAGATGCAATTCAATATAAAAGACGTCTTATTGTATTTCCTCAATTATTTTTAATTGATAGAAACCACAAATTTTTATAAAAAAATTTATTTTATTAAATTTGTAGTTTATAAAAAAATGGAGGAATAAAAAATGGCAAGAAAATGTCAATTAACAAATAAGACTGTAATTTCGGGAAATAACGTTTCACACGCTAATAATAGAACGAGAAGAAGGTTCTTACCAAATCTTCAGGTTAAAAGAATCTGGATACCCGAAGAAAAAAAATGGATTAAAGTCAAACTTACTACCAAAGCACTTAAATCATTAGATAAACAAACCAAAAAATTGCATAAAAAATTATTGCAGTTAGCTAAATAATAATCAGAATATTTCGCCTTTTTCTTGATAACCTGAATTAATGATGTTAATTTTGTTCTTATCATTCTAATAAATAATTTTCTATTTTGTTAAAATTACAGTATCGAGAAAAATTGTGAAATACATAAATTTAATTATAATTAATTTACTTCTATCTTTTATTATTTTTTCCTGCACGACAATCTCAGAAAATCAAAGCAACAATTATCGTCCTACTATTGATTTCCCAATAAAACGACAAACGCATCAAATTGATACAGCACAGTTACCTGAAAAAGTTATTTCCCATATTATCAATGCATCTGTATTCGAGCAACAAAAAAACTACTCAAATGCGATAATTGAGTATCAATTAGCATTACGAATATATCAATCATCTTATATATACTATTTGATTGCAAAGAATTATCTTGAATTAGATTACTCAGAGCAAGCATTAGAAAATGTAATACAATCTATAGAGCTTGATAGTTCAAATACCGAAGCATTCAAACTTCTTGCAGATATATATGTTCAAAATCTACAATTTGACAATGCACTTCAGGTTTACCAATATCTTAATAAAATAGAACCTACAACAACAAATAGAATATATTTAGCCCGACTTTATGAAAACAGAAATGTTGACACAGCCATTGCTATTTATCGCAGCATTGCCCATGAGCAAGAAGATATATTTGTTATTTCTCGTCTTGTAAGGTTGTATGAAGAAAAAAACGATACAACCAACCTATTGACTTTTTCAAAAAAACTTTTTAAATTAATTCCCAATTCTGAAATTAGTCGTTCGATTATAAGACAATTAATCCAACTCAATGATTATGCTGAAATAACTGAAACCATTGAAACTACATTGGAACAGATCTCACCTGATAATGCTTATTTTTCATTTTATAGTGTGCTTGAATTTTTTCTCGATGACACCGTTGAAAGGTCCAAAGAATATATTCCCAAATTATTACAATTATCCAACAAGCATTACTTTTTCGATTGGAGAATTTCTTTGTTGTCGGGCTATTTGGCAGGTAAGATTAATGACAGTATAAGTTTCGATAGCTTCTTCAGCAGATGTTTAAATTTAGCCGATTCGATAGCTGACTTACCCGTTCAAATCGGGCTTTATTACTTATCTAATAATAATTTTATCAAAGCTTCAGACATTTTTCTAAAATATTCTAAAAAATTTCCTCAAGACCATAGATTTTATTTTTACGGGGGTGTTTCACTGAGTTTGCTTGATAAACTAAAAGAGGCTTTGCCTATCTTAGAAAAAGCACTTGAATTAAAACCAATGGAAGTGAATGTATTAATTCAATTAGCAATAGTCTATGATAGACTCGGAGATGTAACAAATTCAGATAAATTATATGAGGAAATATTAGCTATTCAACCGCTTAATTCGCTTGCTAATAATAATTATGCCTATTCGCTCTGTATCCGTAATAAACAACTCGATAGGGCTTTGAAAATGAGTAGAATAGCAATCGAAGCAAATCCTGAAAGTGCTGCTTATTTAGATACGTATGGTTGGATACACTATCAAATGGGCGATTATAAAACTGCCCTTGAATATATAACCAAAGCAGTAACTTTTAATGATGCCAGTGCTGAAGTTTTTGAACATTTGGGCGATATATATATTAAAATAAACGAACCGCAGAAAGCATTAGATGCTTGGCGAAAAGCATTGGAATTGGAACCCGAAAGGGAAAGCATAATAGAAAGAATTAAATCAATTAAATAAATCGGGAAGCAAATATGTTTGTAATAATTGGAATTGTTCTTGTTTTTGCGAGTCTAATTATTGGTTATACGATGCACCACGGCAACCTTTTGGTATTGATTCAGATTAATGAATTTATCATAATTGGTGGTGCAGCGCTTGGTTCGCTCATAATATCTCAACCACTACCAATGCTGAAAAAAATAATTCAGGGCTTATTGGGCACTTTAAAACCTCCGAAAGTTAATAAACAAGCATATATAGAATTGTTGCAACTTCTATACGAACTGTTCCAGTTCGCAAAGCGAGAAGGCCTAATAGCATTAGAACAACACATTGAAAATCCAGAGGAAAGTTCCATTATATCGAAGTATCCATCGTTTCTTGCGAATCATCACGGAGTTGAATTTTTATGCGATACTTTAAAAATTGTGCTTAGTGGTGGTGTACCCGCTCACGATCTTGAAGAACTGATGGACATAGATTTAGAAGTTATTCATGAAACCGAAAGAATTCCACCATCAGCTATATCAACAGTAGCTGATGCCTTCCCTGGTCTTGGTATTGTTGCTGCCGTGTTAGGTATAATAATAACTATGGGAGCTATAAATAAAGGGGCAGAAACTGTCGGTGCAAACGTTGCTGCAGCATTGGTTGGTACATTTTTCGGGGTCTTAATGTCCTATGGGGTTATTGGACCAATTGCAAAAAAAATGGAGAACAATCTTTTTGTCGAATCAAAATATTTACTTGTGATAAAGGCGGCGTTGTTGTCATTTGCCAAAGGAGCCCCCGCTTCTGTTGCAATCGAATACGGAAGAAGAGCGATTGATCTTGATAATAGACCTTCATTTAAAGAAACTGAAGAATCACTCAGAACTGCAAGATAAAAATAGATTTAAAATGGCTGAGAAATCACAAGAGCAAAAACATAAAGAAGAACCGATAATAATAAAGAAAAAGCGCGGACACGGTGGTCATGGTCATCACGGGGGTGCTTGGAAAGTTGCTTATGCCGATTTTGTTACTGCAATGATGGCTTTCTTTATTGTTATGTGGATTTTGGCTTCCAGCGAGCAGGTTAGAGAATTAGTAACATCTTATTTCAATGATCCTGGTGCTTTCAACTTTATTACTGGCGAACGTACAATACCAATTGACTTGGATTTGCAACCTCAAAGAGGCAAAGGTGATGAGGGTGGCAAAGAAGATGGTAAAGGATTTATGCTCTCATTTACACCAGAGATGAGAGATTCTATTGTTGGTAAGCTTCGCCAAAAAGCTATCGAAGATAGCGTAAAAGCTGCTGAAAGAGTGAATCAAATGGTCGGCCAACTTGATAAACTTTTTTCTGGTATAGTCAAGCTGAACCCCAAAATTCAAGAACTCCTTAATTCAATAAAGGTTGAAATTACACAGGAAGGCTTAAGAATAGAATTAATTGAATCAAGCGAATCTATTTTCTTCCAAATTGGAAGTGCTACGCTCAAAACCCAAGCCATAGAAATATTGAAAATGTTGGCATTGGAGATTGGAAAATTACCGAATTATGTCGAAATCGAGGGTCATACTGATAGCCG
>JBBISM010000126.1:0-7906 GCA_037441245.1 Ignavibacteria bacterium
CAATCAGTTTATAATCTCTAATGATTACTTTTCTATCGCTATGATTGTAAATATATAGTGGGGGCTTGACTTTTGATTGACCAACTTTTTGAAACCCAAAATCAACATCTGTTACATCAACAAAAGGTACTTTTGAATTAATATTGAGTTGAGGATGTTTCAAATCATTAACTATTAATGTATCTCTAAATTCGCCCAACTCAACTGCATTGAAAGATATTATCAACTCTCGAGTACTACTATCAGTCTTATGTTTAGTTAGAATAAATGGTAAGGATGGGCTTAAAACTTTAAATAAATTGCTATGATTTTTGAATTTAAAACTTTCAATAATAATATCTTTATTTGAAAGGTTTGTAAGTATTACATAATTAGCCAGCGAACTACCATAGGCAACATCAATAAAATTAATTTCGTAAAAATTGAATTGCAATTCTTTACCGCTTAATTCCTTGTTTATATCTGTGTAATCTATAACTTGACGATTTGCATTTACGTCAGCTGGAGATGTACAACCATTAATGAGCAAAGTGATAAATATTACTATTATTGATATGTAAATAAATCTTATCAAATTTACACCTTAAAAATTAACATGACCACCAAAAGTCAAACCTAATTTATGTGTTGAAAAAGTATTTCCTGAATAACGGTATATTAGCGACGTAGTCTCGATTCCTGTAAAAATTGAAAAACTATCTTCAAAATCGAATTGCAAACCTATCATACCTCTTAATAATGGACCTACATTAGTGCCTCCGGCGAAAACACGCGTAAAGGGATAAAAATTTTGTATATCGTCAAGCTCGATAATGTTGTATTGCAAGGACAAACCAGTCCAAAAAGCTGTATAATTTTGCTTTATACCTTTGCGAATGTCTCCAAATTCATATTTATAGTAATCTTGCATAAAATTCTCTTGACCTACTTCAATTCCCACGAGCATATTTTTGTTGAATTTATAAAAAAGTCCCAATGCTATATTGTTCATTACTGGAGAATCCAATGGGGGTATGTTCAATTCTGGAATTGAACGTGTTGTAAACCCTCTTATATGCAAAGAAAATTGCTCTAAAAATTGTGGATTCATGTATTGTTCAAAATTATAAACTTCAATTCCACTTAATATATCTTGATTATCTAAGTCATTATATGAATATTGGATATCCTGAGTATAGATTCTGCTATTTTCGATCTCCATAATAGAAGGTAAGTGATTCTCTTCAATTGGAACAGGTAAATCATTGTTATTATCATTTGAAGCATTTGTATTGTCACTAATGAAATTGACTTTAGTTGTCCTTTGTCTATTCTGAACAGTAGAATTACCAATGTTTTCTTCATGTTGTTCCACCTGTGCCGGTTCATAGATCTCAAATGAATGAATAATAGGAATCGGTGTTTGGGTTGTACTGAATTCATCAATACCGTAATTATTAGTAAAATAGAATGTTAACAATGAACCAACAATTGCTGATGATAAAATCATCATTAATTTGCTTTTTAGAGCAGCGAGCCCGAGTGAGCCAATAGTTGATGATGCCATTTTTGCCGTAGCCAATGAGAAAAACGAACCTAAACCTGTTGCAGCAAGTAATTTGTGTTTTAGATATTCTGGTGGTATCGTTTGTTTATTTACAAAAAATTGACGCATTGCAAGATGTTCTCTAAGTTCATCTTGCAATTCAGAATTTTGGGCAAGCTCATAGAACAATGTTGTTGTCTCTTCGCTTTGAATTTCCCCATCAATCATTGCAACGATTTTTTCTGATGATGTCATATTTCTAAATTCATTCATTTTACTATCCATTAATTGCTGATAATCTCATTTTTTATAATCTTCTATATAAGGAGCTAAAATCTCGCGTAACTTTTGTTTTGCTCTGAATATATTAATTCTAACTGCAGGCAAAGTTGAATTGAGTAATTCTGCAATCTCATGATAAGAAAACCCCAAGAATTCCTTCAAAACAAGAGCTTCTCTATATTTATCTGGTAATAAATATAATGCTTTATCCAATAGGTTCATTTTTTCCTTATTATCTAAATCATCACTATATTTAATATATGTCAACTCCTCAAATTCGCCGAAGGAATGATATTTCCTCTGTTTTTCATTGAGGCATAAATTACGAGCAATACGAAAAATAAAAGCACTAACGTTTGTCATTACTCTATCAGTCTTTGAACTTTCATAAAATCTTAAAAAAGTTTCTTGAAAAATATCTTCAGCAAGTTCGTCTGATTGAAGTATGCGTTTGCAATATGTATAAATTTTCGTAGCAAAACGTGAATATAACTCTTCGAATGCTATTCGAGCAGTTTCTTTATCTTCATACAGAAGATAAAAGACATCTTCGTCTGATAACAATTTTACATCACGTTTTTTCATTTCATTATAGCTTTTTTTTATATAAACAGTTAAAATATTATTTCGTCACAAAAATTTTTTGATGTTGAATCATTGCGTTTAAATTATTAAAATAGTTTTTTGTTTGATAAATATTTTTTAATTTTTCTTATTATACAAAGAATGCTTTTTGTCATATATTTTAGTTAACGGAGAACAACATTAAAAATTGTTGTAACTTATTGAGAATATTATGATTTTCTTATACAAAAGAATTTGTTGTAACTTTCATATCATATTTTATTTTAAATGATACTTTTTTTTTCTTTAATTTATTAGCAGATAAAATTTTATATTACACTTGAAATATCTGACTTTAGTAACTAATTTCAATTCGAAATCGCTATAAGGGAGGCATTATGAGATTAATTTATATTACTCTAATCCTACTTTTCCTTGGAATATCTGCAGTATTTTCTCAGTTGACCAATACTGTTTATAATCAAGAAAGATGTGGATTAAATTTTTTCCATAAATCAGTCAAAGTAACTTCAAGGGAGCCAAATCCCGCTGGCAATCCAACCCCCGTGACTGTTAATATATCTGAACTAACATCTTGCCGTAGGGTTGAAAGAGCTTATGTTTGGTGGGGAGTCTCTTATCGTGCTGGCTCTCCAATTGCTCCTCGACTGACTATTGTAACACCAAGTAATCAGACTATTGTTTTAAACTCAACAACCATCGGCACAGCTGGGCATAAATGCTGGAGCGAACAAGGCACCAGAAATTTTAGAGTTGATGTAACATCTGCAATCACTGGTAACGGTAATTATAGACTTGATGTAGATAATGATGACTGGGAAGTTGACGGTATCACTTTGCTGGTCATTTATAGAGATTTACAAGCTAATTATTTAGGGAGATTACATATCGAAGATGGAATATTCACAACTCCAGGTGGTGCTACCTACAACCACGCAAAAACTGGCCAAAACTTCTGTGCAAATTCCTCTTTCGCTCAAGCATTTATTCTTGTATCTGATTTACAAAGACAATTTAATCCTAATAGTCAAGTTACATTTAATTTTAATGGTACTCCAACACAAAGACAGGCTAATTTCTGGAATTTCGAAGTTTTCAATACATCAGTAACTCAAGCTCAAACAACATATACATATTCATTCACAACCAGTAACGATTGCTTTTCTGTCATTTTAGCAGGATTATACACACAAACTACAACTTGCCGTTCCTGTCCTGAAAGACTTAATGTAACTGCCAGTAGTAATCTACCTCGAGTATGTTCTGGTGGTTCTGTAACATTAGATGCAAGCGGAGCTTCAACATATCAATGGACTTCTATACCAGCTGGTTTTAACTCTACTCAAAAATCTCCAAATGCGAATCCAACTGTAACTACTGACTATATCGTAAGAGGTACATCAACTGATGGTTGTGAAGTCGGCTTCGATACTGTTCGAGTTATAGTCAATCCACAACCAATCGCTCGTGCGGGAAACGATGTCAATGTTTGTGGAGGCAAATCAGTTGTAATCGGTTTACCTGCTACTGGTGGCACACCTCCTTATTCTTATCAATGGTCATCAGCTGTTGGTTTATCTGCAACCAATATTGCTCAACCAACTGCAAGCCCCGCTGTTCCTACTCAATATATAATTACTGTTACTGATGCAAATGGTTGTATATCTCGAGATACTGTAAGAGTTGGCATATTCCCAGCCCCAAGCGTTAAAGCCAGCAACACAACAAGCATATGCAATGGTGAAAGCACCCAATTGAGTGCAACAGGATCTGGTGGGACAGCCCCTTACACATATAGCTGGTCACCAACTGGAAATCTATCTAATCCTAACGTTTCCAATCCTACAGCCAATCCAACAACTACAACTACATACACAGTAATAATAACTGATGCCAACGGGTGTCAATCAGCGGACTCTGTGATTATAACTGTATTTCCACTTCCAGTAATTAATTTGGGTAATAATATTGAAATTTGTCTAAATGAATCAACACAATTAAATGCTGCTGTATCTTCAGGAACACCACCATATTCTTTCCAATGGTCCCCATCAACAAATTTATCGAATCCAAATATTGCAAATCCCATAGCTAATCCAACGATAACAACTCAATATACCTTAACAGTTACAGATAACAATGAGTGTACAAATTCTGCAATAATAAATGTCATTGTAAATCCTCTCCCCACTTTAAAAATAGGCAATGATGTAGAAATATGTTTTGGCGATACTATCAGCATTGGAAATACAGCCCAAAATGGTACACCACCCTTTAATTATCAGTGGACACCTGTTCAAGGGCTTATTACAAATAATCTACCTATTGTTCAAGTAAATCCGTTGGCAACGACCACATACTATTGCAATGTTACTGATTCCAAAGGTTGCAGAACAGTAGATTCAATCACTGTTACAGTCAATCCATTACCTCAACCAGTTATAACACCATTAGGACCAACGACTTTTTGCTCTTGCGATAGCTTGACTCTCGATGCAGGCGGTCCTTATGTAAGCTACCTTTGGTCAACTGGAGAAACTACTAGAACAATAACCGTTAAACAAACTGGAACGTTCACAGTTTCAGTTATTGATGATAAAGGATGTAGAAATACTTCTTCGCCTATTACAACAACAGTCGTGAATCCAAATTCTGTGGTTGCAATGCCTGAGACTATATTAACAGTTGCTCCAGGCAATAACATATCTATACCAATATATATAAAATCCTCAAATGATTTAGATTTTTGTAAAGTCTTTAATTTCACTACAACAATTAGATACAATAAATCACTATTAGTGCCGAAAGGAAGTACCCCTATTGGTATAATTTCTGGAGATGATAGAATTATTACAATCAATGGCACACGCAGGGTGAATGATAGCATTTTGTTTCTGATGCATTTCCTTGCAACTTTAGGTAATGCAGAAAGAACAGACATTAGATTTGATTCATTTGAATGGACAGATTGCCAAGCTGGCATTACACTGTTAGATTCAGTTTTTGCTCTCGATAGTCTCTGTCGAGAAGGGGGTACTGCAAGATTATTCAAGGAAGAAATTGGAACACCTGAAATTCTAGTTTTTCCCAATCCAACTAATGACAACGCTACAATTGTGGCTAAAATACCTTATAAAACAAATATCAAAATAAAGCTATTCGATGCTTTGGGTAATGAAAAGCTTGCTTATTTCGAAAGCATTAATGATAGCACAAAAATAGTCACAAACTTAGAAACAAGAGATTTGATATCTGGTGCTTATATTTTAGTGTTAGCAACAGATTATGAAACAATAACAACAATTGTAGAGGTGGTAAAATGAGACATTCATTATTAAAATATTTTTATGATATGGTTGCAATTGTTGTAATTCTTTACATATTCAACCCATCTATCAGTTATTCGCAAAAAGCAACGCCTCTTACTCCTGAAAACACAATCGAACGCATAAGATACGGTCTTTTCGGAAATATAAATCTCAATCAATATAATGCAGGTTTTCTAGGAACCCAATTACCATTCCCGAGTTGTTGCCCTAAATTTGAAAATGGCTCTGGCATTGGTTTTTCCGCAGGTTTGCTATTTGAATATCCATTAATTCAAAATCTTTTCCTCGGGGTTAGAATGGGCTATTACGATTTGAGTGGAAAATTATCAGCTCAAGAACCAGTTATTGTGTATGATTACATAAGAAATATCGAAACCGACGGAATATTCGAGCATATATTAGATACTAAGCTAAGCTTTATAGGTATCGAACCAATGCTGAATTATCGCTTATTTGATAATTTATACATACATCTCGGCGCTACTTTAGGGTTGCTCAACATATCAAAGACATATTCACTCGAAGAAACAATAGTCAAACCAGATAACGGAGTTTTTGAAAATAATAGAAGGCAAAGACTTAGAACTACTGATGCTGACATAGAAAATCTAACTTCATTCAAAGCTTCTTTACTGGCTGGTTTAAGTTACGAAATACCGATAGTCAGTAATGGTGAATGGATTATTGCCCCTGAAGTAATCTTTAATTATATGATGACCAATTTGGTAACTACTGATAATTTCGATTGGAAAATTAACACATTGCGTTTAGGTACTTCGCTTAAATATGCACCAGTGTATATTCCACCAAAGCCAACACCATCAAAACCAATCCTTTTTGCTTCAATTATGGCATCTTCTCTTGACAAAGATGATAACGAAGGGCAAATAGTTACTATGAAGGTCGAGGAACATCTTTCTACCAATGTCAAGCCCCTATTAACATATATCTTCTTTGATGACAATTCATCGGATATACCAAAACGCTATAAATTACTTAAGCCCGAAGAAACCCGCACATTTTCTATAGATAATACATTTTATCTTAATAATATCGAAACTTACTACTACGTTTTGAATATTATCGGCAAACGAATGTTGGAATACCCCGATGCAAGAATTGCTCTTGATGGCTGTAACTCCGATACCGGACCCGAGAAAGGTAATTTAGTTCTTTCAGAAAAAAGAGCGGAGAATGTAAGAAATTATTTGCGAGATATTTGGGGAATTTCACCTGATAGGATGATTATCGGCAAACGAAATCTCCCACAGGAACCAACTAATATTAGAGATCCCGATGGTATCCAAGAAAATAGAAGAGTCGAAATAACCTCAAATAAATGGGAAATTATAGCTCCCATATTCGCAAATGATACATTCAGAGTTACAACCCCTCCCGCTGTTAGATTCAGAAGTAGCGTAAATAGCGAAGCTGGTATAAAGAATTGGCAATTGACAGCATATCAGCGGAATAGCGTTTTACAAACTTTCTCTGGCAACACCGAGGTACCGAAAATTCTCGACTGGTATTTGGAGAATGAACAAGATAATATTCCAAAAACAAGTGATGTCCTAAATTATAAATTAAATGTTACCGACCAACAAAATCAAAATTTTGAAACTGAAGTTGGCTCAATTCCTGTGGAATTGGTTACAATTCAGAAAAAGCGACGAGAAAGAATCAAAGATAAGTATATTGACCGTTACAGCTTGATTCTATTCTCTTATGACGAATCAAAACTTAGTTTTTACAATGCTAAAATGGCTGATTTAATCAAGCAAGGACTTAAACCAAGCTCTTTTGTATCTATTTCTGGTTATACTGATAGAATGGGGGCTGATGATTATAATCAGCGTCTCTCTTTACAGAGAGCTAATGCAGTAAATGAGCATCTCAAACATTCAAATACGGAATCTAAAGGTTACGGTGAAAAATACCTTATTTATAATAACGATTTGCCCGAAGGTCGTTTTTATAGTAGAAGAGTGGATATAATCGTGGAAACACCTATCGAAGATTAAAGATTTTAACAATGAGAAAGAAGCTGACAGAATGATTGTCCTGTCAGCTTTTTTATTGTAATTTCTATTCTATTAATTACTCTATATAATGAAAAAACTCAGCTAATATAATGCTGAGCACTAATTTGCTATTGGTTTGAATTGTCTGTTTTAAATATCTCTAT
>JBBISM010000127.1:0-7827 GCA_037441245.1 Ignavibacteria bacterium
AATAATGATTGAAAATGACTTTTTTATTATACTTAAATTTGACATTTCATTTTTAACTTTCATTTGAATATAACGGCATTTTAATTTTATATATTGTACCTTTGCCAGATATAAAAGATACTGAAATTTTACCTTTGTGTTGTTCGATAATATTTTTAGCTAAAAATAAACCTAAACCAATTTTATTATTACCCTTCATTTTTCTGAATGGGTCAAAAATACTTGTTATTTCGTTATCATTGATGCCTTTCCTATTATCTGATATTTTTATCAAAACCATTTTACTAAATGTTTTATTAACAAATATAGATATAATCCCACCATCAATCATTGAATCCCTTGCATTCAAAATAATATTGAGTAGCACTTGTTCGAGTTGTGTTTTGGCTCCAACTATTTGCAAGTTATCATTTGAATATTGTTTATCAACTATTATTCCATCTCTTAATAATTGTGAACTCGAAAATAAAACTACTTCATCAATCAAGGTTGATATATCTATTACAGTAGGTTTTTCAATAAATTGATACTTAGTAATTCCAGATAGTTTATTAGTAATAGTATCAATTTTATCAATATTCTCTCTTATTATTTGCATTCTTCTATACTTATTACCGACACCATTCTCTAAGAGTTTGAAATTTCCCTTGATAATTTTTATTGGAGATTCGATTTCCTGCATTATCATTGATGCTAATTCACCAAATGATGCATATTTATTGGATTGGATAATTTCGTTATTGAGCAAATTCAACCTCTGATTCATTTGCGAAATTTCTTCAACACTTTTTATATTGTCTATAGCTATAGCGGCACTTTGAGCAATAATACTAAAACTTTCGATTTGGTCTTGCCCCCAATCGAAAATCTGTTCATCAGTTATTGCAATGAATAACGATGTTGTGATGTTTCTCAAAACAATTGGTAATATTATAGCATTGAACAAACTGCCATTATTATGCTCTGCAATTTTCCCCACTATTGTTGGTATTTTTGAATTTATAATTTGTTTCAGAAGATCTGTTTTACTTAGTTTATAGTAAATCGAATCTAGAATTGGCATATCTTTGTTTATAACTGGACTATAATTTATATCGGGGGAAATCATAAATAAGTTGCTTTCAATTAGTGGATAGAATTGAGAAACTTGTTGATGCAACTTTTTTGCTATTTTCATTGTATTGGAACAAGTGTTAAATGTCGTTAATAATTTACTGAATGATTTGAGTGATTTCTTATTAATATCGAATGATTTATCTTGCATTCTCATGGAATTTCTCAAGTTATCAACCTCTCGCTGTAATAATTGCACAGCCATTTCCAGCATTCCGATATATTCTTCTTGACTTTTAAAATAACTAACAAAATGAGGCATTAAATGTATCATATCAGTTTTTTCATCTTTCATTTGATTATTTTCACTAATAAATTTGAAATCTTTGGATTCTTTATCGCTCATAGATATACAATATTATGTTGCACAATATTATTCAAATGGCTTATAAGATTATTATCATAACGATTGAATCTAAATACATACACTTGATTTTTCAATAACTTATTATTGACATTAGTCAAAATTCAACCCATATAGAGCTGATTTTTGCAAAAAGCAAGCCAAAATGTAGATGAAAGTAAAAGGGTTAATTTGGGGGTATATCACTGTTTAGGCATTCTCGAATTCAATCACTCTTTTACGGAGATCTTTCACTATTTGTGTATGAATCTGACAAACACGGCTTTCGGAAACTTTCAATACTTGACCAATTTCTTTAAACGTGAGATTTTCATAGTAATACAATGCCATAACAAGTCTTTTGCGTTCGGGGAGTTTATTCAAATAATTTGTAATATACGCTATTCTTTCTTCATTCTCAATCACATTTAAATAATTCTCCTGACCAGTATCAGCAATATCATCGAAGATATCGCCCTGTTCTTCATCAGAAAAAGAGGGTTGCTCATACATTGTCAGTGAGGCTTTTGCAGCGGCAGCAGCGGCTAAATATGAGTTATATTCTTGTGGGGTAATCTCGAGCTTTTGGCAAATTTCTTCAGTAGAAACTTCACGCCCAGTTTGCATTCTAAGTTTATCGGTAGTTTGTATTAATTCAGTTGCTTTTTTCCTTGCTGTTCTCGATAGCCAATCTAACTTTCTTAATTCGTCTTGTATGATGCCTCTTATTCTGGGTATTGCATAAGATTCAAATTTGACACCCCTTTCAATTTCGAATCTTTCTAATGATTCGTTTAGTCCTAAAATACCTATGTTGAGAAAATCTGAATCCTCGAGTATTGAATTTGATGGTAAATGCATTTGCTGTAAAACATACTTTACTAACCACACATAATGCATAATAAGCTTATGCTTAGATTGAATATCTCTTTGACTCTTAAATTTGAGCCATAAAGAATTTAACTCATCGTTAGTCAGTTTCATAGACAAATTTCAATAAATTACCATTAAAAACAAGTTAAAAATCATTTTGATTAACTCCTCCTTTTCTTAAATCACCAACAGTGGTTTTTTGTTTCATTTGTTCCAATCGGGCTAATTCTTCTTCTTTTCTAGTAATTTCTTGTTTTCTTCTTTCCTCAATTGCTTTTTTCTTTTCTTCCACTTCTTTTCTTTTTTGCTCGGACATAAATAGCATTACAACAACTATTATCAAACCAATACCAAGATAGGCTGCTGCAAAAGTTAAAAATGCAAAATATATTGCAGTTACTAAATCTGTTTGGTATCCATAATACATTACAACAAACATTATCAAAGCAAAGACAGTGCAAAGCTTAGCTAAAGTAACAAACGGAAAACTAATCATCTTTTTTATCCGTTTACTTTCGAGCTTTTCGCGTTCTTTTCTGCGTTTTTCTTTATCCTGTAAGACGGCAGAAGTTGATTTATCGGTTTTTTGTTCTTTAGCCATATAATTAAAACAAATAATTATTTCATATTAACGGTTTGATTAATACGTTTATTTTCGATTTTATTGATAATATCATCTGCAATATTTTCAATCGCATTAGTAATATCATCATCTGGATAAGATTCAATCAATATTTTTTGCTGGATTATAGAAAGCCGAACAAGCCTTGAATATGGTATATACCCAATATATTCTAATTGCAACTCAAGGAATTTATCAGTCGCAAGATTTAATTTCTGAGAAACATCAACAGCATCATCGCTATCAATAACGTTATTTACTATTAATTTTATATTTTCTGTCTCTAAATAGGGTAAAAATAATTTCACGAGTGCATAAGCATCGAGCAAAGAAGTCGGCTCATCGGTAATAACA
Source organism: Ignavibacteria bacterium (assembly GCA_037441245.1). Lineage (GTDB taxonomy): Bacteria > Bacteroidota > Ignavibacteria > Kapaibacteriales > UBA2268 > CALHGZ01. The sequence goes on from JBBISM010000127.1 coordinate 3,306, forward strand.
ACAATTATCATATCCGATAGCATTGCACACTGCAATACTTCGAATGTCCCACCAGCAGCAGTATCCATTATAATTATATCGAAATCAAATTCTTGCACTATATCATCATATATCTTTTTTATATCTATTGTTCTTAGTAAATCAAATTTTCCTGTTGCTGGTGTATCAGCTAATAAGTAGAAATTCTCAGCAACATTATAAATCGCTCGATTTACGGGAACATCATTGGAATAGACATCATTGAGTCTGATGGGGGGTTCAAGTCCAAACATCAAATGCTGATTTGGGAAATATACATCAACATCCCATAGGAGAGTTTTGTTAGATTTTGACAATGAGCTTGATAAATTTGCAGCAATAAAGCTTTTACCAACCCCACCCTTCCCACTACATATCGAGATTAGAAATGGTTTATTCTTTTTTATGATTCCTTTTGTTTTCATTCGTCTATAGTCAAATTATCTGGTAATATAAATTTTGCTAATGTATCCTTTTTAGCTGGTTCGATATCTTCAGGAATCTTTTGACCATTACATAAATAGGCTACTGAAACATCGTTTTTGTATAAAGCACTAATCAAAGTGCCATAATCCTGGAGTTCGTCTAATTTTGTAATTATTAGTGCATCTGGACGCAAATCAGAATATTTCTTTAACATATCAATTATATTGCTTTTGGAAGAAGTTCCACTTAATACAAGGTAAACTGTATCCACTTCAGCAGCACTCATATATTCTTTGAGTTCCCCGATATGCGATGAATCATTATGGCTTTTACCAATTGTATCAATAAATACAAAATCAAATTCATAACTTTTATTTAGTAATTCATTTAATTCAGTGGAATTATAGACCGCTTTAAATGGTATAGCAGCAATTGAAGCATAGGTTTGCAATTGCTCGGCAGCTCCAATCTTTTGAGAATCAGTACTAATAATTAATATGTTGCTATTGGTTAATAACTTTGTTATAACAGCAAGCTTTATCAGAGTGAGAGATTTCCCCGCTCCAGTAGAGCCGATGAAAAAATAAATAAGTCGTTTATCCCCTTTCTGAATTGTGGGGTAGATATTGATGCCGCTTGTAACTAATTCCCTTGCTCTTGCTAAGATTCTAACGCTATCGCTTGAAATGTTTTCAGAACTAATCTTTCCCACAATATTCAAGGCAATGCTTTCGCTAATACCAAACTTTCTCAAGATTTTATAGAGATTACCCAATTTAGGATTCAACACACCGGCATACTTATATTTCACTAAATCATTTAAATCCTCAATTTTTGATTTTAACTCAGATATTTCTAACATCAACCGACCAACGATTGTGAATAAATTCTCTTGGCTAATGCTATGGTTATCACTATCTTCTACTTTGCTCCTTTCTGGAAGTATCTGTTTCAGCTTGGAACGACTGATTATTGCATCATCAATTGCCGCAACAATTTCAATAATCTCGCTTTCATCATCTGCAAGCTTAATTGATCTTGTTGAGAGAATAACAGCTTCATCGCCTAACTCTCTCATTACAAGTTGCTTCCCTTCCTTCAATGTTTTTGCCGTAATCTTTTTAATTTTCATTTATTCACGAGTATTTTTTATTTACACAGGTAAAAACTATGCCAATATATAAAAAAAACTTAACTTATCATTATTAAAATAACTTATGCGATTGCAATATTAATTATACACAAATTTTACAATCAATAATTCATCAAATTTTTATTTTGTATTTTTGTTAAAATTAAATTTATGAATAATAGAAATGGAATTGAATATCGAATTTACGGATTTAACATTTGATAATATCGCTCGAAACCCTGAGGAATTTAGACCTATAGCTACCGAAATACGACGTGATATTATTAAAAGTCTAGTATTAGCAAAATCAGGGCATAGCGGTGGTCCTCTTGGTATAGCAGATGTTATGGTTGTATTATTTTTCGGCGCTTATATGAAGCACAACCCCAAAAATCCGAATTGGAGCGAAAGAGATAGATTTATTTTGAGCGCAGGTCATCTATGCCCCGTATTGTACCCAATACTCGCCCGAGCAGGTTATTTCCCAATTGAAGAATTAAAAACTCTCAGAAAATATAAAAGTAGATTACAGGGGCACCCAGGAATAGATATGAAATTGCCCGGACTCGAAGCATCTACTGGCTCTTTAGGACAGGGCATTTCCATCGCAGTCGGAATGGCTATGAGCGATAAATTAGTTGATAAAAACGACAGAAAAGTATTTTGCTTAACTGGCGATGGTGAACTTCAGGAAGGCTCTTGTTGGGAAGCTGCTATGGCTTCTGCTAATTTTAAACTCGACAATCTATGCTGGATTGTTGATAATAATGATTGCCAAATTGATGGCAGAGTTAAAGATGTTATGAGCATATACCCTCTCGATAAAAAATTTGAAGCATTCAATTTCGATGTTATTACAATTGATGCTCATAATTTCGAAGATATTATCGAGGCATTGGATAGATTTACTACTAATCACAAAAACAAAATAATGAAGCCAACTGTGATAATTGCTAAATCAATTATGGGGCAAGGTATTAGTTTTATGGAAGATGATTTTAATTGGCACGGTATTCCGCCTACACCAGAACAAGCTAAATTAGCACTTGAGGAATTATCAAAATTTTAAAATAGACATATTATGGACAAAATCTCAAAATTGCTAATTTCAATAATTTTACTAATAGGATTAGTCCATTGCAATGGTAAAAATGAATTACCGAATCAAAAAGATAATGAAACAAATATAGAGCAAGATGACACAACTAACGCAAATAATCAGTCAATCGAAACTGAAAAAATTGAACAATTAATCAAACCAGAAATAATTGGGAATTACCTACCTGAATCATTGCCCGGGTTTAACAAACTTCCACCATCATTCGGTGCTGTATATGAAGAAGAATACTCATTTACTTCCGCATCTTCAGACTATGTCCACACTAATAAATTCTCAGGTTTCACAATATATATTGAAGATTATGGAAATGAAAAGTCAATTATTTCCAAGGAAGACATTGATAATCCTCAACTTGAACCAGGCTTTACAGTCAAAAAAATAAGCGGGGCAAATTACAGAGGATACATTTCAATGAACCAAACGACAAAAAGCGGTTCTTTATTTGCTTTATTAGCCAATCGTTTTATAATCAGAATTAGTGCTGAAAAGCTTACAAAAGAAAGCCCTGAATTAGAAGATTTATTACATACAATAAAGCTAAATGATTTAATCAATCAAGCAAGGCAAAAAGATTAATGAGACAAATAAAAATGCAAGAATTTAAATTACTTGGGAAAAAACCTACCCGACACGGTTTTGGAGAAGGTTTAGTTGTTCTCGGAGAACGATATGACAATGTTATCGTACTTGGTGGTGATATCACAGGTTCTGTTATGACATCTTTTTTTAGAGACAGATTTCCAGAAAGATTTTTCTCAATCGGAGTAGCCGAACAAAATGCTACAACAATAGCAGTTGGATTTGCACTTTCTGGCAAGATTGCTTTTTTCTCAAGCTATAGTGCATTTGCTGCATTTCGAAATGCTGACCAATTAAGAGTTTCAGTATGCTATAATGAGGCGAATGTTAAAATTGGCGGTGGACATTCAGGGATTACAGTTGGTCCTGACGGTGCTACCCATCAATCGCTCGAAGAAATATCATTTCTTCGAACTTTGCCCAATATGACTTTAATTGTACCTTGCGATTATTTACAATCAAAAAAAGCAACTATCACAGCAGGCGAAATGCACGGTCCTGCATATATTCGATTCGGGCGTTCTGCTGTTCCAATGTTTACTACCGATGAAACAAAATTCGAAATTGGTCGTGCTGATATCTATTGCGAAGGTTCAGATGTAGCTATCATTGCTTGCGGTATTATGGTATGGGAAGCTTTAATAGCCGCCGAAGAATTAGAAAAAACAAGAGGTATAAAAGCCAGAGTAATAAATTGCCATACAATAAAACCAATGGATATTTATACAATTACTGAAACTGCTCAAATTTGTGGAGCTATTGTTACTGCTGAAGAACATCAAATTCACGGAGGATTGGGAAGTGCTATTGCGGAAGTAGTTGTAAAAAACTACCCGGTACCTATAGAATTCGTCGGAGTTAAAGATAGTTTTGGCGCTAGCGGCGAACCAGAAGAATTGATGGAAAGATTCGGTCTTACTTGGAAAGAAATATATGCCTCTGCAATAAAAGCGATTCATAGAAAAGAAAAAGGCGACATACAAATAAGAAAAGTAACTGATGTCCCTGTTTTTAACGAGAAAAACATATAAATTCACTTTTATCCGTCAACGATATTGATTTTATTTTGAAAATATTTATGAAACAATAAATATGTTTTTTACTATCAATTTTTTTTATTATAATACAATCAAGTTTATAGTTTTTCTCGGATTTCTTTCAGCTTCAATTATGGCAACCAATTTATATTCGAAGGATTCACCTTGACCTGAGTTTATAACTCATAGGCCTCCAACTGTTGCCGGTAT
>JBBISM010000128.1:0-7742 GCA_037441245.1 Ignavibacteria bacterium
GGCAATCCGGCATAAGGGTTGGAAGTGTCGGATTTTGCGGTCTCACCTTCAATTATAGTATCTTTTTGGACTATTTGAGTTGTGTCCCGTAATTCCTTACGAGTTCGAGATTCTGCTTCAGCTGAGCTTGTATCAATGGGTTGCTCCGGAATAGCATCACCTTTTACGGATTTCCGACGCAATTCACTTGCTACTAACTGGTCAATTTTGTAAAATGCTTTAACAATTTGCTCATTATTTCGAACAAGTTTAAATTCCAATCGTGCGGTAGTTTGCAATAAATCTCGCATTTCGGACTCATTAGTAACACCAGGTAGTTCAAGCAAAATTCGACGAACTCCTTGCTTTTGGATATTTGGTTCAGCAACACCGTATTTATCAATTCTTTGTCTCATTACTTCGAGTGCTTGATCAATGGCTTTAGAGGAATTATCTTTTAGTTTTTCAATAATTTTTTCTTCAGAAGCATCTTTTAAGTCGCCTAGATCAAAGTAAGATATTAGAGATTTACCTTTCGGACGAGCAATCGAATTGAAATTCTTAAGAAATAAATCTAAAGCATCTTCATCAGACTTTCTTGCTTGCTCCTTTGTAACTTCGATTACTTTCTCGAAAGTTTCATCAATAGCTTCGCGAATTGCTGATTCTTCTATTAATTTTATAACATCTACTTCAAGAGTAACATACATACCACCACGTAAATCAAGTCCAAGTTTTAATCTATTCTGTTTTGCTTTTTTCAGGTCTTCTCCATAGGTTTTCATAAATTCTTCACGAATTCTGAATGCTTCATCAGGATTACCCGCTTGCTCAGCTTGTAATGCTCTTTTCTCTGCTTTGGCTTGAAGTTCTTCCAATTGTGATGCTTGGTAAGTAGGATAGAGCAAAAACAAAACTGCTATTATTGACAGTATAATCAAGACTATTTTACCATAATGCTTTTTCAAGTAAATACCTCCAATTTTTTCAAATCTTAGAATTTTTGATTTAACATAATACAAGAATACAAAACTATGTTTATTTTTGGAAATAATCAACCAAATTATTCGAAGAAAATGCTAATTTGATTGCTATGCACTGAAAACTGCGAATTAATTTTATCCATTGGTGGTAATTTAAAATCATTCAATTAAGAATTGACTAGTGGGAAATTTTGAAAATATATTAATTTTGTTATTTTGTTTTCATTAGGAATAAGAATAATTGTACCTTGCCAAGAGCGATATAGTAATAATATCATACAATACAAGATTACTTCTCTCTCAGTGCATTGAGTCATTATTAAACAATAACAAAGAATATATCAATAAAATTATTGTAGTAGATAATTGCTCGAGCGATGATACAATCATCTACATCACTCAAAATTATCCCGATATTGAATTGATTAGCAATCAGGAAAATTTAGGTTATGCGAATGCTGTAAATATTGGTGTGAGAAGTGCCGAATCTGAACTGATAATTATTAGCAATTCAGATGTGATTTTCCCAGCTGAAACCGTAAAATTATTAGCTGAATTTATGAAGAAATCATCTGAAATTGGCTGCTCCTCGGCACAACAAATTTTTTCCAATGGGAATTGGCAAAGAAGTTTTGGATTTTATCCCGGAGTAAAAATTGCTTTAATGGATCTTCTATTTATATCTTCTCTTAATAATGCTTTTAAAAAGTTGTTGTGGAAGTTATTACCAATTGACCGTCATCCTAAATATGTAGAATATCTTGACGGCGCTTGCTTGATAGTCAGAAAAGAAGCATTTTATGAAATAGGTGGTTTTGATGAAGATTTTTTCTTCTATACAGAAGAAGCGGATTTTTGCTATAGAATGAACAAATCCAAATGGCAAGTTATATTTAATCCCAAAGCGATAATCATTCACCATCGAGGCGGAAGTATGAGTGCTAACAATCCTGAAATGATAGAAAAACTAATTGCTAGCAAAATTTTGTTTTGCAAAAAGCATTATCCAGAATTTCATAGGAAAGTCTTCATAAAATTGGAGAAATATCATTCAATCATAATGAAAATTCTTTGGCAGTTCATTTCATACTTTTTTACAAGTAAAAGGAAAGCCAAAGCTAAATCAAAATCAAAATTTTTTGAAATCAGTTCGATTATTTGGAGAAAAAATGAAAAAATATGATTTAGCTGTTGCATATCGCGTTTATCCAGGAATTTCCAAAGTGCCACCCATTTATAGTGAGGATAAATTTAAATTAGTAGATTTCTGTTTCTCATCATTCGTAAAGTTTTTGGGAGACGTCGAACCTTACCTATGGATAATTTTAGATGGATGCCCGGAAAATTATAAAGAAATATTTATCAAACACTCAAAATTCGATATGGAATTTATTGAAGTTAATCAAATCGGAAACGCAAAAACTTTCGAATTACAACTTCAAATCCTACTCGAGCAAGTTAATAGTGAGCTAATCTACTTCGCCGAAGATGATTACTTTTATCTTCCTAACAAAATGAAATATATGATTGACTTTATGCAGAAAATAAAACATTCCCACTTTATTAGTCCATACGACCATCCAGATTATTACAATCTTATCCTTCATAAAGATAGAGAATCTGACGAGATTCAAGTAAATGAAACTAAATGGAATTTGAGAGCATCTACAACAATGACTTTTATGACAAGTAAAGTCATACTAAAAGAAACTGAAAAAGTTTTTCGTACATATATCAGAAATAATTGGGATTCAAGCCTATGGCTCAGTCTTACCAAACATAGAGTCAATTCACTGAATTTTGCTTTAAAATCATTTATAAGCAATACTTACTATTCAAAAATAATCTTGAAATCATGGTATTATACCCCTTTTCAGATACTTTTCGGTAAAAAATATAATTTATTTGCACCAACACCATCATTAGCAACGCACTTAGATAGCCAACATCTTGCACCAAGCATCAATTGGAACAACATTTTTCAATACATTTGATAAAAAATATTTTTGATTTATTTTATTTAATTTATTAAGTTTGGACTTGTAAATGTCTTATTATTCTTAACCTAGCTAAGAATAATAGAATTTTTAAATATAACTAATTTTTTGGAGGTTAATAATGGCCTTATATATTAATGAAGAATGTATTAATTGTGGTGCTTGTGAACCAGAATGCCCAACAGAAGCAATTACTGCAGGCGACGATATTTATATAATTGACCCAGATAAATGCGTTGAATGCGAAGGACACTTTGACGAACCCCAATGCATCGTTGTTTGCCCAGTTGATTGCATATTACCTTTAGAAGCATAATTATTTTGTAAATATATTGTATATTTATGCCGGCAAAATTGTCGGCATATTCATTTTTATTATGATAGCATTTCAAGGTAATATATATATTGAAAATTGTACAATCAAAGGAATTGAGCCTTTATCTGGGTTTGTAAAAATTTATGCAACCGATTATTCATACCACTTTAATAGTTGTTATGCATATCCTGGTTTTGTTGATAGTCATTGTCATCTGCTTGGACTGGGTCAAAAGCTCTGCGAGCCATCTCTCGAGCTGTGTCAATCATCAGAAGAATGTGTAGTTAGCTTAATAAACGCTCAGACACGCGAAAATTGGATATATGCACGTGGTTGGAATCAAGAGAAATGGGCAAATCAAAAAGATTTAGATAAAAAAATATTAGATTACTATTTTCCCAATAACCCAGTTTTTTTATTAAGAATTGATGGACATTGTGCCTGGGTTAATTCATTAGCTTTAGAACTTGCTGGAATTAACTCATTTACAAAAGAGCCACACAGTGGAAAAATTGAGAGAGATAAATCGGGAATTCCTAATGGAATCTTAATTGACGATGCAATCAAACTCATAGAAAAATTATTACCGCCATATACCAAAGAGCAGTATAAAAAATTTCTCAAATACGCCAGTTATGAGTGCTTAAAATATGGAATCACTGAAATTCACGATATGGATGTCAATCCTGAACTTCTCGATTTATATTTCGAGCTTGATGATAATGGAGAATTACCAATTAAGGTACATATTTTCTTGAGTTCTCAAAATTATCCTTTAGAAATTGAAGAAATAACTCCTTTCGAGCGAAATAATGTTTATATTTCAGGGCTTAAATTCTTTCTCGATGGTGCTATAGGTTCAAGGGGTGCCGCATTATCAATACCCTACAAAGATGAACCATATAATTCTGGTTTAATTCTTACTAATCCAATCGAATTATCTAAAAAAATACAAAAAGGAATTGAAAATGGTTTTGATATTGCAATCCACGCAATTGGGGATTTTGCTAATACAACTGCATTAGATATTTATGAAAATTTAAATCGCATAGTAAAAAACAATAATGTCAACTTAAGAATAGAACATTCACAAATTATTCAAGAAAGGGATATAGAAAGATTTTCAAAGCTGGACATTATTGCTTCGGTTCAACCAATACATTGCATTAGTGATGCTTTTATGGCAGAAAAAAGATTAGATGAATCTTTGCTCAAAAATAGCTATCGCTGGAGAAGCTTAATCAATAATAGTATAAAGATAATAGCTGGTTCTGATTTTCCGGTAGAATCACCCGACCCATTAATTGGAATTAACGCTTTTACAAATCGAATTCCATTTAATGCTTCAAAACCCTGGTATCCTGAAGAAACTATCACAATTAAAGAAGCACTGCAAGCATATTTAGAAACCCCCCGAAAAATATTAAATCAGCAAAATGAAATAGCTATCGGAAGTAAAGCTAATTTTATTATTATAAATAATGATTTGGATTACGGCATCAAATCAAATACCAAAGTTATTGCAGTTTATTCTAATGGAAGGATATTCAATTTCTCAGAATAAAACTATTATAGATTAAATTTGGCGAGTAAATTCATTTAAAAATGCTTTCAAATTTCTATAAATGAATATGGCTGCCTGAGATGACAGCCAATTCATAAGGATTTCAGTTGCGATATTACTTTCCGAGAATACTTTTAATCTTCTCAAGAAATTCTTGTTTTTCTATTGGCTTATCGAAATAAGCTGCTGGTGGTGGCACTTGCTTTCGAGTTTCAATAAATTGCTTGAAATCGTGTGAAATTCCCGTAACAATAATAACAGGAATATTCTTTGTTTCCTCTGTATCCGATAAATTCCTATATGCTTTAACGCCTGACATTTCTGGCATCGTAATATCCAAGCAAATTAAATCAGGTTTTTCGGATAATGCTTTTTCGAAAGCTTCTTTTCCATTTGTAGCACTAATCACATCGTATTGATTATCTTCAAGTAAAGTAGTAAAGAAAGTGATAATATCATTATCATCATCAACAACTAAAATTTTTGACATAGATTCACCATATTAAATATTTCACAATTGGCTTAAAGGCAATTTAACAATAAATTTTGTTCCTTGACCAACTTCTGATTCAACTTTTATTTCGCCATTATGCTCATCAACAATTTTTTTCACAACCATAAGCCCGAAACCACTGCCAGAACTCCCCTTAGTCGTGTATAATGGCGTAAAAATTTTATTTTTTACATCATCATCCATTCCGTGTCCATTATCCTTTATTGTAAGATAAATGAAACCCTGATAAGCAGAAAGTAATATTTCAAGGTTATGTTCGATTTTTTGGTTATCCCACTTACAAGCATCAATGGCATTTTCAATAAGATTTAAAACCAGAGTATATACCGCTTTGGCATCGCCGAAGAAACAATCGTAATATCGTAAGTCGAGAGTTGTCAATATGTTTGAATCCTTTAATTTTTTAGTATAAAGTTAAACTATTTCAGTGCATATTTTATCAAGATAAATTTCTTGCTTTTCAGGAATCCTATCCTTTGCATAATAGAGCATATCTAAGACTAAATGGGATACCCTCTCAACATTTCTTTGCACCATCTCCCAACCCTTTTTGATAACTTCCTCCTTGTTCTGCCTGAACCCTGACTCGACAACATACATACCACCATCTAAACCTGAAATAATTCCTTTTATCGTATGAGCCAAATTAGCTATTAACTGCCCGACGTTAGCCATCTGGGTTTGCATCTTTTTGATATGAGTAATATCGGTCGTCATTTCCATAACAGAAGTAATCTCGCCTTCTTCATTTCTGATAGGTGCAGCTAATACTAAAATATTTATCGGCACTCCATCTTTGCCTGCGACTATTTCTTCGCTGGTATGTATTTGTCCATCTTCAAATGTTTCAGCAACTGGGCATATTTCGCATCTTAAATCTCTTTTTTTATAAATATAATAGCAGTGCTTATTCCTATAATCACCAAATTCTTCTTTAAATTTTGTGTTTGCGTCTATTACAACGAGATCTTTATTTTGCACGGAAATATAACATGGCACAACATTATATAACATTCGATACTTTTCAATACTATCTTCAAGCCGATGTTGTAATTTTTTTTCCTCAGTAATATCAGTAGCCATTTCGATAGCAGCTATGATATTTTTATTCTCATCAAAAATGGGAGCTGTTATTGCTTTTACATAGACTGGATAACCTTCGGGTGAAAAGACTAATTCCTCGCTTTCTGAGGTTTTACCTTCTGAAAAGGTTTTATCCATTGGGCAGATGGGGCATTTATCTGCTCTCATTTTATAAACTACAAAGCAATACTCACCGATTCTATCGCCGAAGGTTTCCCTGAAGCGTCTATTGGTTTTTAATATTTTGTAATCTTTGTCCTGTATTGAAATATAACAGGGTACTTCATCGAATATTAGAGAGTCTGCTATATGCAATTTTTCATTCATTTTATCATTTAGTACTTTCAATTTGAATTTCTAAACACTTTCTGACAATTTTCAGCAAGAGTTCCTTTTCGACTGGCTTTTCTACATACCCCTCAGGTTTGGGGAGACTATTTTCATATATAAATTTACGGTGATCTAACTGTGTTGGATTATCAGGATTTATACCAGTTACAAATATCACTGGTATATCTTTTAGTTTTTCGTTTGTTTTTAATTCTTGATATATGTAAAGTCCATTTCTCCCAGGCATAACAAGATCCAAAGTTATTAGGTCAGGTTTTTGGGTTTCTATAGCTATCATCGCTTGCTCATAACCGGCTGCTGTAATTGTTCTAAAACCATTATCAATGAATAATGTAGATAAAAATGTCAAAATATCTGGTTCATCATCAACCATAAGGATAAGTCTTTCTTCAAGCTCAGGCATCTTAAATGCAGGTATAATTATTTTCTTGTCAATTACCACAGCATCAGCCACAAGCTCGCCGACAAGTTTAACTTTCATTTTTAATTTGTAATGTTTAATCAAATCAGTCAGACCATCCACACAATTATGGCAGGCTGTTGAAACTATATCTGCACCTGTTTCTTTCAATTGATTTGCTTTAACAATAGCGGTTTCTAATCTCCTTTTTGAATATTCGGACATGGACATAGCCCCGCCGCCGCCAGTACAGCAATAATTCTCGGTTCGATTGGGGTACATCTCTTGAAACATTGATACTGAACGTTTTAGTAAATATCTTGGCTCCTCAGTAATTCCACCGCTTCGGCCTAAATTGCAGGGATCGTGGTATGTTACTTTATAGGGGTTCAGAGATTGGTCGAGTTTTATTCTATCTGATTTGACATAATCTACCATTATCTCGAGAAAATTATAAATAGGAAAGTCCAAATCTCTCCCCGCCCAATTTGGGCTTTCCCAAGCTGTTGCACGATAGCCATGACCACATTCGGACGTAACAAGCATCTTGCCCTT
>JBBISM010000129.1:0-7678 GCA_037441245.1 Ignavibacteria bacterium
TTCCGATTTAGTATTAATTTCAATAATACATTATAATCCGCTATGAGTATATCCCAACTTGGCAAATCATTCCCCCGAGGTTCGCAAAAATCAACGATTAATTCCATTTCAAAATCTTTGATTTTGGCAAATCCTTCTGCCTGTTTAATTAATATATCAAGAAAGCTGGAATCCTGAATTTGAGTAATAATTGATAATTTAACTTTATGCGGCTCTTCCCGCTCACAAAAAATGATAGTAACCGATAAACAAATAATTAAAAGACCCACTAAAAATTTTGATTTTAACATAATTTAATTCATTGAAACAAAAATTCTAATTTGACAAAGAGTATTTCACAAAATTATCCATATAGCTCAAATTTTTCATTATATTTGTCTTTTTACTTTGAAATATTTTCAAAAAAAATTGGAACATCTTGATGTATAGTAATTCAAAGCCACCCAAATGCTCAAAGTACATATTTATAACAGGTGGAGTGCTTTCATCTCTTGGCAAAGGTATAGCTTCTGCTTCGCTCGGATTATTACTTAAACAACGGGGCTATTCCGTAACTATTATGAAACTCGACCCCTATATCAATGTTGATCCAGGAACGATGAATCCTTTTCAACACGGCGAGGTTTACGTTACAGACGACGGAGCGGAAACAGATCTGGATCTCGGTCATTATGAGCGTTTCCTCGATGAATCACTGCAAAAACAAAATAACACTACTGCCGGTCAGGTCTATTACGAAGTAATTAATAAAGAAAGAAAAGGTCATTTTCTCGGAAAAACCGTTCAAGTTATTCCCCACATTACTGATGAAATAAAAAAAAGAATCAAAGTTTTCCACAACAGATACGATTTCATTCTAATCGAAATTGGCGGCACAGTCGGCGATATAGAATCGCTTCCCTTTCTCGAAGCTCAGCGTCAACTCGGATTGGAGATGGGCTCACAATCAGTCTTGAATGTTCATCTTACCTATGTACCATATATCAAAGGAGCAGGCGAACTCAAGACAAAACCAACTCAACATTCAGTCAAAGCTCTGATGGAATTTGGAATTCGACCTGACATATTACTTTGCAGATGCGAACACAAAATAAGTAAAGATATACGGGCAAAAATCGCTCTTTTTTGTAACGTTGATGACCAAGCTGTGATTGATGTTCCCGATGCTGAAACTACTATCTATGAAGTTCCATTAATGTTTGCTAAAAGAAATTTAGATGTTCTCGTCCTAAATAAATTAAATCTCAAACTGAAACAAATTAAACTAAATACTTGGACAAAATTCGTCAATAGAATAAAAAACCCTAAATATAATGTAAATGTCGGACTTGTTGGCAAATATACCCAATATAGAGATTCATATAAAAGTATTTTAGAAGCATTCATTCACGCCGGTTCAATTAATAATACAAATGTCAACGTAGAATTAATTGATTCAGAACAAATTACACCACAAAACGTCGCTGAAAGAATTGCACATCTTGACGGAGTACTCGTCGGACCGGGATTCGGTTCAAGGGGAATTGATGGTAAAATCATAGCTATAGAATATCTTCGCAAAAATGATATCCCTTTTTTCGGTATATGCTTGGGTATGCAGTGTGCTGCAATTGAATTCGCGAGAAATGTCCTTAATTTGTACGATGCTCATTCTGCTGAATTTGCCAAAACCAAAAACAATGTCATTGACTTAATGGACGACCAAAAGAAAATAAAAGACAAAGGCGGAACTATGCGGCTCGGTGCTTATCCTTGCATCATTCAAAATAATACAATAGCCTACGATGCTTATAAAGCGAACTCTATCTCCGAGAGACATCGCCATAGATATGAATTGAATAATGCCTTCCGAACAGCTTTTGAAGAAAACGGGCTGCTCTTGAGTGGGCTTTCGCCCGATGGCAAACTCGTTGAAATTATGGAATTGAAAAACCACCCCTGGTTCGTAGGTGTTCAATTCCACCCAGAATTAAAATCAAGAGCTGTTACGGGCAGTCCACTTTTTATCAGCTTCATAAAAGCAACCTTAAAAAACAAAAAATTAAATCTTATAAGGAGTTTAGTATGAGATACTTTATAACCATAATAATTGTTCTAGCATTTTCAATTTCCTGCAAAACTACCAAAACTACCGATGACTATTCAAGTAGAGATCCATATGCAAACTATACCATAACCCCGTCTGGATTGAAATATCTTGAGATACAGGCCGGAACGGGCAGTTCACCTCGTGAAGGACAACAAGTAACAGTCCATTACATTGGCAAACTACAAGATGGGACCATTTTCGAAAACTCTTATAAACAACAAAAGCCATTGACTTTCACTCTGGGAGATGAAGCCATTTTGAAAGGTTGGAACGAAGCAATATTGACTATGAAAAAAGGGGGCAAAAGAATAGTTGTTATTCCGCCAGATTTAGCTTATGGAAATCGTAGAGTTAGAGATATTCCACCAAACTCAACTTTAATTTTCGAAATTGAAGTCTTGGGGATTAAGTAATTATGTTCGTTGATTCAATATTAATTTTCGAACCTGAGAGAACTGGTATGTTATACCCATTCTCGATTATGCATCCTCTGTGGGAAGTGAGATGCGGGGCCTTAAGAATTTTCGAGAAAATACAACAGCAATTTCCAAATGCTCAATTGATTTTCAATGGACCAGAAAAACATAAAAGCTCTTTTTTAAAAAGATTTAATATCGCACAACCCTCATTAAAAAAGGAAAATATGCTTATATTTCATTCCGCAATTTTGCCCACAGAATCTCTTTGGAATGAAATCATCGCAAAATACAATGAATATGTCAAGCAATCAAATATATCTAAATCAGTATCATTCGCTTGCAATCAAGTTCCATTTATGGTTTATATTCACAAAGATGAATATATAAATCCAAACGAAAAAGATAAAGATTTCTTCCCAAAAACCTTCGATGAATTCGGAAAAGTATTACCATCAATCGAAGTTTCTGAGCCAAAAGTGATACATTATCTTTGGGATGCAATCTACTTCAATGGCGAAGCTATAAACGACGATGCTCGATTTTTTAAAAACTCTACCGAATTTTCCGAACTCAAAAAAAATGGCGTATATTTAATTAATGAATCAGCCATAAAAATAGGAAAAAATACTAAAATCGCTCCCGGCACTGTAATTGATTCAAGTAACGGCTTTGTAATCATTGACGATAACGTCAACATTATGCCCAATTCCGTTATTTTCGGTCCAACTTATATTGGCAAAAACTCAACAATAAAAATCGGTGCAAAAATTTACTCCAATAATTCTTTTGGCGAATTCTGTAAAGTAGGAGGCGAAATTGATAATACAATAATTCAAGCTTACTCCAATAAACAACACGACGGCTTTTTAGGTCATTCGTTTATCAGTCAATGGGTCAACTTAGGGGCTAATACTAATAATTCTAATCTCAAAAACACTTATTCAGAAATCAAAGTCCGCATTAGGAATCAGGAAATCGAAACAGGTAAAATGTTTCTCGGACTTTTATGCGGAGACCATACTAAAACTGCTATTAATACAGCCTTCAATACTGGAACTGTTGCTGGTATCGCTGGTATAATTGTTGCCAATGGAATGCTCCCGAACTACATACCTTCATTTGCTTGGAGAGGGGCAAAAGACTGTGGACATTACAAATTAGACAAAGCCATCGAAGTAGCTAAAATTGTGATGAGTCGAAGAAATAAAGTTCTTACGGAAGAAGAAATCCAACTTATGAGTTTTGAATATCAATACATCTCTACACAAATTGTATAATATAATGAATTCCAACTAAAATTCAAGAATGTTTAAAAAAGATAAATATTTTTCTCTTGTCCTTATCTCCAATTTTATTGTTTTACTACCTATAATATTTTTCCCAATTCATAGCGATATTTCTATATTCGCTTTAACGGGCAAAATAATAGCCGAAGGAGGCAAAATTTATGCTGACTACCTGGATTTAAAACCGCCCTTGTTCCTTTACATCTGGGCTATAATTTATAAAATTTTCGGAATTAGTGAAATATCTTTAAGAGTATTTGATTTTATTGCTCAGTTCACTACTGCAATACTCATTTACAAATTTGTCATCAATAAATTTCCTAACGAACGATATGCTTTATATTCTTCAATTATATATTCTATCTCTTATTCAGCCCTCAACTATAGTCAAACGATGCAACCCGAGAGCTTTGCTGGTATTCTCATTATTACTGTGCTTTTTCTGATTGATAACAAAAAATTCGTTCTCGCATATATTTTAATTGGACTAATAACCGGATTACTGGCAAGTTTAAAATTCACTTTTTTACTCATTGGCTTTCCAATCCTCATATTTGATTTATTCATCAAAACAAATGAGTTGAAAACATTGATAATAAAATATATAGCGCTTTTTTCTGGATTTATCATCGTAATCGCCCTGAATGTCTTGATATTATCTAATTCCGAAATTTATGAGAATTTCAGCTATGTTCTCGGTTTTCTCAGTTTTTATTCTTCTATTCCACCAATTGACCAAGAGTTTATTAAAAATTCACTAAAAATGGTTGGAAAATATTTTGGTGACAACTATTCTCTTAGTTTTTTCATATCATTTGTATTTGCTTTTAAGTTATTAAAAGATAGAGCGAATAATCATAATAATTCAAGTAAAACCTCGTTATTACTAATTATTACGATTATTTTAACCTTGTTCATTAGTGTCGTTATTGAAAGAAAATTCGCCGTATATCACCTCTCGAGATTCTATGCCCCTATATCCATCTTGGCTGGCATCGGAATCACGATAATAATGAACAACTTAAAAGAATTTATGCAAACGAACAGAACAAACTATATATTTGGTATTATTGCATTTACATTTATTATAATATTCAGCCCCCTACCGCGTGTCATTAGTAATTATATCCCCTCAATTTATTATTTTATTAATACTGAAAAATATGACAAATTTTATCAGCGAGATGATGCCCAAAACATTAGAAAAACATATATAAGAGTTGCTGATAAAATCAACAACGAAATTCAAGATAATTCATTAGCTCTTGTAATTGCTATTGGTGGCAACCAAATAAACTATTATTTAAAAACCGCAAAGCATTCAAAATTCAGTCATTCATTATTTTATTTTGGTAATTATAATATCGAAAAATGGCAAAAAGAATTCTCCAGTGAATTGAAAAAAGCCAAAATAATAGCAATTCAAACAAACGACATACATCCAATCTTGACTGGACACAACAAATCTTCACTCGAATTACTTCTCGAAAGCGGTTATTTTTCCTATTTCAATGAAAACTTTGAATTTATCGAAGATATTGATTGCTACAAAATATATAAAAGAAAATAAAAAATAACAATCTACGTTACTATTAAAAGTTAAATAAATATAGGGGATGTATTGGATTCGACGGGGTGATGGAATTTGTTGTGGCATATCGTGCTTATCGGTGGTGCACGTTAATACAACCGATAATACATAAATGCCGATTACGATTACGCAATGGCTGCATAATTAGCAGTCACATCCATTAGGAAGCTCGCCTGCCGGCTACCTTCTGGGTGTCGCAATAGACAGGCTGGTGCAAACTCATTCGGGCGAAGTTTGCACAAGATTTAGCCCGATAGCTTTTAATCGCCTGTCGTTTGGCTAAATTAAAAGCGAAACTTCCATAAAACGACTAAATATGTAGAAGCAACAAATGAAGCTCTTCGGACGCGGGTTCGAGTCCCGCCATCTCCACAAATGAATCCTTGAAACCCCGATTAATTCAGGGTTTTTTTTTCGGGAATAAAAATCGTGTCAAATACGTGTCTAATTCTATAAAATTCAGATTATATTTATTTTCATAACATCACCTCAAAATTGTTAAAGGTTAAAAAATATGAGTAAGCGGTCTGGCGGTTTAATCACATATAATCTACGTGAAGGATTTCGTTCAGAATATCTGGCTCATTATGCATTTTCAGCTTTTGGACCTTCAATTCAAATACAACGAGAAGATGATTTTGGATTAGATTTAATTTGTAATTTGTCTGAGCAAGAAGGAAATATGTTAATTACAAAGTTAGCATATGGAGTTCAAGTAAAAGTGAAGGTGAAAAATTTATTTTCAAAGGCAAACAAGCAACTGAATGGCTTTTTAAATTAGAATTTCCAATTTTATTTGTTGAAGTTTCAAAAGAAGACTGTAAAATAAAAATTTATTCAGCATGGAATTTAAACAGATATTTATTAGCACTTGAACAAAATGGAAATGAAAACTATCCAGAAACTTTAATGTTTACAACAGAACAAAATGGTGGTGCTTTGCCATTTCCAAATGTTGAAGATGGAACAATCCCTATAGGTCACCCAATTATTCATTGTAATATTTCAGATTTATCAAAACCTGATTCAAGAAAGAAATATTGGGAAATTCTCTCAGAATGGTTATTATTTGATAATGAAAATTTTCAAAATAGAAGAGCAGGTATATCATATTCTTGGGGTTACACAACCTGGGTCACTAATGAATCCCTAAGTATCAGTCAAAGAGAATGGAATAAGCAATACTATTATTCACCTAACCAAAGTAGTAAACAGAAGAAGATAATGTACAATTGTTCTGTGATTTTAGGCTTATTTTTTAAACATAGCCAATTTAATAATGATTTCAACAATTTGAAATCATTTATTGAGCAAGTTTTACCTGATGAATTCGATGTTTTTGGTAGCGACCTTTTTAAAGATAAACTATAAAATTAATTATTTTGACCTGAAATTACGTTGAAGAAAAATTTCTTTGGGATGCTGATATGGGATTTACTTATTCAGCAAAGAATAAAAAAGCAGACCCTATGTCTAAATTGCGCAAACAGGAAATCAAAGGAACCGGCGCCAAGCAGCATGCAGCATCGCCCAACTTTATGCAGGTCGCTTGGGGTATAGCTGTGCCGAGATTTGAGATTTCATTTATGGGCACAACAATTGCCTGGTTCCACAGCGCATACCTTATGGACGGGTACTACAGGTTCAATCCCGCTTGCCAGAAAATTGAAGCTAATTTTTACGGTGCTGCAGGCATAAATGTCGGGCTGTTAACTATTTCTCTTTACAGCAAGACCTGGAACTTATGGAAGTATAACAAACCTATTCTCAAAGCAGGAAATTGTCCGGAATAATTATATTATGGTACATTCAAAAAAATACAGCTTATCACAATTTACAAAAATAATTCAATGTTTTTGTAAAAAAGCTGAATCATAATAACGACAAAATACTCAAAGCCTGATACTTTTGTAATTAAAGCACAGGCTAAGTTTAATTATGTTTTTTTTAGTGTGGGATAATTAATCCTTAACGCAACGAATGCAGTAACCGTTGCGAGTCAAGAGATGATGTCTTAAAACATTTCTATTTTGCGCGCCCATCATTCTGTACCAAGAGCTTTTAAATGGTTCGTTTTTGGTAGAAGACCACCAAAATCCGTGTGTACCTAATTGCGAGAAATCTACACCCCTACCTCCGCCAGGCAAAGCTGTAAACCCAACTTCATTTGTTGCACCGCTATTAGGTGCCTGCCAATGTTTAGTTCCCGCTTCTTTCAGTTTTCCACCAGCTTGCGCCTCGTCGCCAAGGAACGTGGCTAGTTGTGTCCATTCTGCATCAGTTGGCACATGCC
>JBBISM010000130.1:0-2276 GCA_037441245.1 Ignavibacteria bacterium
ACAAAGTTGGTATCGAGAGCGTTAGGGATATTGTTAAAGCATCATCTCAATTATGCATCGAATATCTTACTCTATATGCCTTTTCGCTCGAAAATTGGAAACGACCAGTTAATGAAGTTAATGGATTAATGAAATTACTCGAACATTATCTTAAAGCAGAGATAGATGAATTGCACCAAAATAATGTAAGAATCAAATCAATCGGCAAGTTCAGCTCGCTTCCCCGAACAATACAAAAGCTACTTATTGAGGCTCAATCATTAACAAAAAACAATACAGGATTGACTCTG
Organism: Ignavibacteria bacterium; assembly: GCA_037441245.1. GTDB lineage: Bacteria > Bacteroidota > Ignavibacteria > Kapaibacteriales > UBA2268 > CALHGZ01. The sequence goes on from JBBISM010000130.1 coordinate 291, forward strand.
ACACTTGCACTGAGTTATAGCGGGCGTTGGGATATTCTGCGTGCAGTACAACTAATTTCACTTGACGCTCGAAGAGGGAAGATCTCGCCCGAAGACATTACTGAAGAACTCTTCACAAATTATCTTCAAACACATGATTTGATTGACCCCGATCTGCTCATTCGCACCAGTGGCGAGATGAGATTGAGCAACTTCTTACTCTGGGAAATGGCTTATGGCGAAATATATATCTCAAATAAATATTGGCCTGAATTCAGGCGAACTGACCTTTATGAAGCTATTCATAATTATTTAAATAGGGAACGGCGATTCGGACACACATCTGCTCAAATTGAAACAAGTAAAAGTGATATTATTGTTTTATCAAATGAAAAACATTAATGAAACGCTTCAAATTGTCTGATATAACAATAATATTTTTCACAATAATACTATTGACTCCATCATTAGTCAATGCACAATTTCCAACTGAACAGCAAAAAGTTGTAATTGCTGGAATTAGCGTAGAAGGCAATGTATTTGCTGACCCATCATCAATTATTGCAATTTCGGGCTTGAAAGCAGGCGAGCAAATTGCCTTGGTAAATGACACAAAAATACAAAATGCTATCAAAAATATTTGGAAACGGAGGCAATTCTCAGATATAGAGATTATTATTGATAAAATCACTCCCGCTGGTGCTTTTATTTTAATTAAGGTAAAAGAACATCAAAGACTCAATGAAATCAAAATTGGTGGAAACAATATAATATCTGAAAGCGACATAAAAAAAGCAATCCAAAAAATGCAAGGCAATATAATAAATGAGTACGATTTACAACTCATTTCTAAAATCATTAAATCTCTTTACGAAAAAGAGGGATTGCTATTCGCACAAGTGACTACAGAATTGAAATCATCTACAAGACCTTTCTATTCTGATTTATTCATTTTTATTGAGGAAGGACTTGAATTCAAAGTACGCTCTATTTCATTTAAAGGAAATAATAACTTTTCAGAAGGGCAACTCAAATCATCATTCGAAGAAACGAAAACAAAAATCTGGTGGCAATTTTGGAAATCAAATAAGTTCGATTTAAATAAATACAAAGCTGATTTAGAATTATTAAAAAAATACTATAAAAAAGAAGGATTCATTAACGCCCAAATAATCGAAGATACAGTTATATATGATGAAAAAGAAAATAAAGTAGATATTGTTATCGAGGTTGAGGAAGGTATTAGAACATATATTCGCAATATAGTATTCACTGGAAATATCAGCTTCCCAAATGAATTTTTATCGAGAAGATTAGGATTCAAATCAGGTGATTATTATAATTCAGAACAATTCGAGCAGAATCTACAAGGCAATCAAGAGCAAACAGATGTTGCATCAATTTATCTCGATAATGGATTCCTTTACAAAATCATAAACATCGAAGAAATCAGGATTCCCCCTGATTCAATTGATTTACTCATAAGAATCTATGAAGGCGATAGGGTAACCCTAAGAAAAGTTGATATTGTCGGAAATACGAAAACTAAAGACAAAGTAATCAGACGGGAACTATTCACTCGCCCTGGCGATTATTTCAATAAATCTGCTATAATCAGAAGCATAAGAGCTTTGGGTGTAATGCAATACTTCAACCCCGAAGCACTAAAACCCGATGTCAAATCAGTACCTATTGACAAAACACAAGTTGATTTAATCTATAATGTAGAAGAACGTTCAACAGATACATTCAATGCTTCTATTGGATTTGCAGGCATATATGGTCTTACTGGTGCTATTGGTATGACCTTTAATAACTTTTCTATAACAGAGCCATTTAGAGGTGGAGGCGGTCAAATTCTCAACTTTACTTGGGAATTTGGCACAATATCAAATCTTAGGAGGTTTATTCTAGGTTTTACAGAACCTTGGCTTTTCGATGAACCGACAACCGTTGGATTCAATCTCTATGACTCACGCCATAATGCTTTTCAATTTGATTATAGAA
>JBBISM010000130.1:2297-7649 GCA_037441245.1 Ignavibacteria bacterium
GTTGGTAGAAGATTCTCCTGGCCTGATGATTATTTTCGTGGTGATTGGAGCTTAAGAGTGCAGGAAAACTACGTCGGGCAAGAAGGTGCATCTTGGTACAGACAGGGTTTAAGCAATGAAATTACTATTGGACAAACTTTTTCCAGAATAAGTTTGAATAGTTTGTTCTTTCCAACTGTTGGCTCTCGTTTCAGTTTTTCTACTTATTTTGCATTAGGTTCCGTAGGATTGGGCAATACAGATTTTATTAAAAATGAACTGAACTTTGAGCTTTACAATCCATTGATGAGAATCGGAGATAATGACCGCGTTGTACTATATTTAGGAACAAAAATAGGTTATATAACTGGAATCCGTTCTGATACAACACTAAACCCAATAGAATTATATTATATGGGTGGTAGCGGATTAGCCGCCGGTTTCGGTATAACAACATTACGAGGTTATCAAGACCGATCAATCGGTCCTAGAGATGGTGGCAAAGTTATAGCTCGTTATACATCAGAACTTAGATTCGCACTTTCAGTTGATCCAATGCCAATATATACATATTTATTTGCTGAAGCAGGCAATGTCTGGTCTGAATTGCCTCAAACCGATCCATTCGACCTAAAACGCTCCTTCGGTATCGGTTTGCAATTAATGATTAATCCAATTGGGATAATCGGCTTCAGCTATGGATATGGTGTTGATACTGATAGAACCGGCGAACGCTCGGGCTGGAGATTTTTATTTCATTTAGGACAGTAAATAAAATAATTTGAAATATTTGGAGTTTAAAATGCTTAAAAATGTTATGAAAACATTAATTCTAATCCTGATTACTTTCAGCGTAAATTTTGCTTTTGCACAAACTCAAGTGCTCAAAATTGGTGTCGTAGATATCGAAGTCATTGTTAGAGAAATGCCAGAGGCAATAGAAGCTAACAACAAATTAGCTGCTATGAGCAAGAATTACCAAGATACTTTGCTTAATATGCAAAAAGAATTAGAAGACCGATTACAAAAATATCAAAAGCAAAAAGCAATGATGCCGTTGGAACAACAGCAAAAAGAAGAAGAGGCTCTCAATGCTCTTAATGGGCAATTATTCCAATATAGAGAACAAATCTCAGGACCAAGGGGTTACCTTGCTCAAATTCAAGAGCAATTACTCGATCCCATAAGGAAAAAAGTTAGAAGTGCCATTGAAAAAGTTGCAAAAGAAGAAAAGATGAATTTTGTCCTTGATAAAGCTGGCACAACTTTGTTATACTCTGAAGGCCGCTTTGATATTACATACAGAGTACTTGATTTATTAAAACGAGGCAATACTAAATAATCTTTCATAAATTATGCCTATGGTCATCGGTACAAAATATTATAACGTACCATTATAAAGGTTCAAATATGTATATATTCAGTTCATTACTGATAAAAGTAACATTGTGTTTACTCATTATACTTTCGTTCAACTTCTCTGCATACTCTCAAAAAGTGGGGTTCATAGCCTCGAATGTAATACGAAATTATTATTTAGATGCAAAGCAAGCAGAACAAAGACTACAATCAATCGTAGAAGAATGGAAAAGAACTCTCGAAACTCAACAACTCGAAATCGAAGCAAGAGAATTTGAAATTCAGAAAAATCGTTTAGTTTGGAGCGACCAAGAAAGAACCGAAAAGGAAAGAGAATTGGAAGAATTAAAGAGAAATAGACAAGGATTTGCAAAAGCAAAATTCGAACCCGGCGGTGAATATGATGCTACGGTAAAAAGTATTATGCTCCCTGTAGAACAAAAAATCTTCGCTGCTATTCAAGAGATTGCTTCAAGCGAAGGATACGATATTATCTGGGATCAAAGCACTCAACCTTTAGTCTATGTCAATTTTAAATATGATATGACAGTAAAAGTTCTAAGAAAATTGGGAGTTAATGTTGATGAACTAGAAAAGGAACTACAAGAAAAAATCCAAAAAGATCCCAGAAATGTACAAAAAGAACAAACTACACCACGACGAAAAACTCGAACGCGAACAGTTACTGATGACCCAAGAGAACGCGAAATTGAACGACCCGATACTACTGACGAGACTACAAATCCAGAGGAAAATATCGAACAAAATCCAGAAGAAATTCAACAACGGAAAAGAATAAGATAATAGAAATCAATAGTATGAGAAAAAAGTATAATTTAAATTGTCAACAAATTGCCAATATTACTGGAGGAAAGATTAAGGGTAATGATTCTATAATCATTGATAATTTCAATAGAATTGAATACGCTGAACAAAATGAATTAACATTTTACTCAGACAGTAAATATGAAAAACATCTGATAAATAGCAACGCTGGCTGTATTTTAGTAGATGATAATTTTAAACTAGAACCCAAAGACAATCAGTGCATTATTTTTGTACCGAACGCCTATTATGCTTTTATCAAGGTTCTGCAATTCGTCAGTCAAAATCAGCCCAAAGTTGAAGGATTTATTCACCCAACCGCAGTAATAGATAAAACATCAACAATCGGAAAGAATTGCTATATCGGTCCTTACTCCATCATTGGTAAATTCTCAACAATAGGCGATAACTCAATAATAAAATCATTGGTCTCTATTGGTGATAATGTCAGTATTGGAAATGATACGATTATTTACTCCAATGTGGTCTGTTATGATGAAATCAATATAGGCAATAACTGTATAATTCATTCTGGAACAATTATCGGTTCCGATGGATTTGGATTTATCGAAAACGATGATGGGTCATATATGAAAATCCCTCAATTAGGAAATGTAATAATCGGGGATAACGTCGAAATTGGTTCAAATACTACAATTGATAGTGCAATCTCTGGAAGCACCGTAATCCAAAGTGGAGTAAAAATTGACAACTTAGTACATATCGCCCATAACGTAATAATCGGTGAAAATTCAGCTTTGACCGCACAAGTAGGAATTGCTGGTTCAACTAAAATTGGGAAACGGAATAGGTTTGGTGGTCAGGTGGGATTAATTGGACATATTACAACTACCGATGATGTAATTATTGCCGCACAATCAGGTGTTTCAAAATCCATAACACAAAAAGGAATTTATTTCGGTTCGCCTATTAAAGAGAAAATGAAGGCATTCAGATTAGAAGCTATTTTGCGGAATTTACCCGAAATATATGACGATTTATTAAAATTAATAAAAGAATCAAACCAAAAATAAGATATTATCCTCCTAACTATACCCAAATAACCAAAATTTTATTTAAGAAAAATAAAATTATTATTTTTGCATTTGTTTTAAAGCAATTTATCAATAAAAGGAAATAAATTGGAAAACCAAAGAACGATAAGCAAATCAATATCATTTACAGGAATTGGATTACATACAGGGAACAAAACGACTGTAACATTCAAACCAACTGAAGCAAATACAGGATTTGTGTTTATAAGAAAAGATTTAGAACCACCAGTTGAAATTCCAGCCCTAGTTGATTATGTTGTTGATCTATCCCGAGGAACAACGCTCGGGAAGAACGGTGTTCTTATTCACACAGTAGAACACGTCCTCGCAGCTTTGGTTGGATTAAAAATAGATAATTGCATTATTGAACTATCCTCAAATGAACCACCTGTACTCGATGGAAGTGCAATGCCTTATGTTGATGCACTTATGAAAGCAGGAATAAAAGAATTAGACTCGCCCCGCGAATATTATATTATAGATGAAACAATACAATATAAAAATGAAGAAAAAGCTGTAGATATTGTTGCACTTCCCACAAATGACTATCGAGTTACAGTAATGATAGATTATTTCAACCCCGCTCTCGGTAGCCAACATACTGGTATATTCGATATCGAAAAAGAATTTATTACTGAATTTGCCCCAGCACGCACATTCTGTTTTTTAACCGAAGTTGTAGAACTCTTCAAAAAAGGATTAATCAAAGGAGGCGGATTAGACAATGCTATTATCATAATTGATAAAGATTTAAAACAGGACGAACTCCTCGAGATAAAAAATTTATTTAAACTCGATAATACCCCTTTTATTGGAACAAGCGGAATATTAAATGATATTAAATTAAGATTCAAAAATGAACCAGCTCGACACAAGCTATTAGATATGTTGGGCGATTTAGCTCTTATAGGTGTACCAATTAAAGCACAAATATTAGCAGCAAGACCAGGACATTTCAGCAATATAGAATTTGCTAAAATGATAAGAAGCAAATATTTAAAATCAAAAAGCTTAAAACGCTATGATGTTTCTAAAACAGATAAAGTTGCATTGGATATTAAATCAATATTAAATATACTACCCCATCGCTATCCAATTTTGCTTGTTGATAGAGTTGTTGAGGTTAATCTCGAAAAACAAACCATACTAACATATAAAAATGTTACAATGAACGAAGAGTTTTTTCTAGGGCATTTTCCTGGTAATCCAGTTATGCCTGGAGTTTTAATTATTGAGGCGTTAGCACAAAGTGGCGGTATATTACTTGCCCTTCTTCTAGATGATTATAAAAATACAATTGCATTTTTTATGGCTATAAAAAATGCTAAATTCAGAAAAATCGTCATTCCTGGCGACCAATTAGTAATGGAAATAGAATGTATAGGGAAAAAATTTAACACTTATATGTTCACTGGCAAAGGGTATGTAAACCAACAATTAGTTGTCGAAGTGGAATTTCAAGCAGCAACTTTGGATAGGGAAAATGGATAAAATTACAATTCATCCGACAGCTATAGTATCAAGTCAAGCTCGAATAAACGATGGAGTCAGTATCGGACCTTATGCAATAATCGAAAGCGATGTCGAAATAGGAAGCAATACGGAAATTCGCTCTAATGTTTATCTAGTAAATGGCACAAAAATTGGAAATAATTGTAAAATTCACTCATTTGCAGTTATTGGCACAGAACCCCAAGATTTAAAATTTAAAGGAGAAAAAACCGAAGTAATCATCGGCGACAACAATGTTATTCGAGAATTTGTAACAATCAATCGCGGTACTAATAGCACTGGTAAAACGATTCTTGGTAATAATTGTTTGATTATGACCTACACTCATATTGCTCATGATTGCCATTTAGGGAATAACATCATTATTGCCAATGCAACGCAACTTGCTGGTCATGTAGAAATCGAAGATTTTGTAACAATCGGCGGTGTAGTAAAAATACACCAGTTCAGTAAAATCGGTTGTTACTCAATGATTGGTGCAGACGTCAAAATAGTTAAAGATGTCCCTCCATACGTACTTATAGGAAGAGAACCAGCACAAATAAAAGGTGTTAATAAGATTGGATTAAAAAGAAATTGCATTCCTCAAGAAACAATAAAAATCATTGAAGAATTTTATGAC
>JBBISM010000131.1:0-7642 GCA_037441245.1 Ignavibacteria bacterium
TTTAGGATCAACCTTTGGTCCTTTTTGAGCGAGAAGATTAGTTGTTAATATAGCGAATATGGAGAAAACAATGGCAAAAATTCTGATGATTTTTTTAATAGTTATTTTCATTTTAAATGCCCCTTATTTTGTGATTAAAATCTGTTTTTCTTTTTTGACTCGATTGAGCATAAAAAGGTTTAATGTTATATTTGCAACTATGGATTAGTTAAGATTAAAAAATGAAAATTCTACCACCATATTCAAACTTTTTAGCATTAGAAGAAGAGTATTCTAACTTTGGTAATTCCAAAATTATCATACTGCCCACTCCCTATGAACATCGAGTAAGCTACGGTCGAGGGACTTCAATAGGACCACAAAAAATTCTCAACGCAAGTGCCTATGTTGAGTTCTATGATGATGAATTCGGAACTGAATTGTGTTTAGAGAAAGGCATTGCAACAGTCGAGCCTATTGATTTTGGTGATAATATTGACATAAATGCATTGAATCTAATTAAAAATTATATTGAAGAGTTATTAAATAATGAGAAATTTGTAGTTACCCTCGGCGGGGAACATACTATATCTATTTCCCCAATCGAAGCTCACTTTAAAAAGTATCCCAAAATGTCGTTATTACAATTCGATGCACACGCTGATCTGAGAACTGTTTACGAAAATTCGAAATATTCTCATGCTTGTGCTATGGCTCGTGTAGCTGAATTTTTGCCTCCCGAAAGAATCACGCAAGTTGGAATTCGAGCTTTATGCAAAGAGGAGGCAGAATTTATTAAGGAAAATAAAGTTCATACTTTTTTTGCATCTTCGATAAGAAAAGGAAGATACGGAAATTTTTGGCAAAATGAAGTTGTTAATACCCTTTCCAATCAAATCTATATCACTTTCGATGTTGACTATTTTGACCCTTCTTTGATTCCCTCAACAGGTACACCTGAGCCAGATGGTTTTTATTATAACGAAACTCTCGAGATTTTCAGACTTTTAATCGAAGAAGGCAAAAATATTATTGGATTTGATGTTGTTGAATTGGCGCCGATTAATAAAATCCATCATCCAGAACTAACTACTGCAAGATTGATTTATAAAATGTTAAATTTCGCTTTTGCTAAGCAATAATAATAACTATTCTTCGACTTTTCGCTTGTATTAAATAAAATATATGGGAAAATTTATGAAGTCATTAAAAAGTAGAATTCATAATATTTATAATAAAAAGAATATATATTCCGACACAGCAATTAAAGAATTATTAAACGAATTCATTGAACTATTGAACAATGGCAAAATTAGAGCAGCCGAATGCGATGATAATGGAGCTTGGTATGTCAATATTTGGGTCAAGGAGGGCATTTTGTTATTATTCAAATATGGCGAACTTACTGATATGTCAATAGACGAGAATTTCAAATATTTCGATAAGCATACTATACCACTAAAAGAGATTAGTTCGAATGATTCAATACGCTTAGTCCCAGGAGGTTCGAGCATTAGGACTGGTGCGTATGTCGCTCCTGGAGTTATATGTATGCCACCAATGTATATCAACATTGGAGCATATATCGGCGAAGGCACGATGATTGATTCTCACGCACTCGTTGGCACTTGTGCCCAAATTGGTAAAAACGTCCATTTAAGCGCTGCTTCTCAAATAGGTGGAGTCCTCGAACCACCCAATGCAAGACCAGTAATTATTGAAGATGACGTTATGATTGGTGGTAACTGTGGAATTTATGAAGGTACATTAGTTCGGAAAAAAGCTGTTTTAGCTTCTGGTGTGATATTAACTTCTTCAACTAAATTATACGATGTAGTAAATGAAAATATAATCACAGGAAATGCTGAAAAACCATTGGAAGTTCCCGAGAACGCCGTCGTTGTAGCTGGCTCGAGACAAATAAACAATGATTTTGCAAATAATTTGGGATTATCTATATATACGCCAATAATCATCAAATACCGTGACGACAAAACAGATGCAAAAACTGCATTAAACGAAATTTTGAGATAAAAATGCAAAAGAATGACACAATCATACAAAATTTAAAAAGCAGTTTCAAGTGGATAACTGTTTGTAATATTGTTGCCTCAATTCTATTTTTTCTGGCATACTCAATTTTGGATAATATCTTGTTGTTAATTGCTGGTATTGCATTGCTAGTAGCAATAATTTTTTATTATTTCTTTATTATTTACATACAACGAAAATTAATACATTCGAGTAAAATCACCAATGAAAAATAAATTCGAAAATAGTTTTATTCCTAAATTAAGGTCAGATTTATCTATTAAAATAATCAATGACAATAGCGATAAATATATAATTCTTTCGGACCCGAAAGAGTATGCTCCTGAGAAAATATCCTTGCCTTTAGAATTAACGGCATTCCTCCAATTTCTCGATGGAACAATGACCATTGATTCAATCATCGAAACTTTAAAAAGCTATAATCTCAATGAAGAAAATATTAAACCATATATTGATTTAATATTTTATTTTGAATTAATGGGATTTTTAGAAAGCCACACATATTTTTCTCTCAAAGAAGATTGGGAAAGATATAATTCCTCACCAATCCGACCAGCCGTTTGCTCAGGGAATTCATATCCAGATTCCCCAGAAATGCTGATAAAAGTTTTCGATTCAATGGTTAGCTTGGTTGATGGAATAAAACTGCAGAAACCTGTTGATGCCATTTTGGCCCCTCATCTTGATTTTCGAACAGGTTTAGACACAATGAGAGCTTATGCTTTGGCTTATAGTTATATCAAAAGTTCTGACTCCGATTTATTCGTTATTTTTGGAACTGCTCATTATCGAAGTTCGAATAATTTTATGCTATCTCAAAAAGATTTTGCCACACCTTTAGGTCTTGTTGAAACCGACCGCAAATTGATAGAAGAGATGAAATCTATTAATAATAGCGTAGTTTTTATTGATGAATTAGCCCATCGCTTTGAGCATTCAATCGAATTTCAAGTTGTGTTACTTAAATACTTCTTCCCCAATAAGCCCTTCAAAATACTGCCTGTATTGGTCGGTTCTTATAATAATTATATTCGTAAAAAAAAATATCCCAATGATGACCCAAATTTCAAAGAATTTATAAAAATATTGAATGAAGGTATTGATAATCTTGGGTGCAAAACAGTGTTCATAGCTAGCGGTGATTTAGCCCATATTGGTAGAAAATTCAATGATAATTTTGACGCCAAAGATAAGATTTCCGAGCTAATTGAAGAAGATAACATAATTACCGAGAATTTGAAGAATTGCAATTCAAAGCAATTATTTAATCATATTATGAGTAACAAGGATAAATGGAAAGTATGTGGATTAGCTCCTTTTTATACATTATTAGAGGTAGTCCGACCCCGCAAAGGATATATGCTGCAATATGGCGTTTACGATGAAAAAGAGACTAATTCGGCTGTTTCTTTCGCAAGTTTAGCATTCGAGAAATAACAGATTATTTTGAAGGATTCTTTAGAGTCTTTTCAATAATTGATAAATAAAAGCTATAACCGTAATCACTGAAATATTTGTTAAAATCGCTATAGAAACGTTCCATATAATTTTCATCAATTGAAATCGCTAATGATAAAAATTTCCCTGCATTGTCAAATTCGTTCAATTTGGAGTAAATTTTCGCTAAAATATAATATGCTTCAGCATTACGAGGCGTAATTTCGAAAGCTCTATTTATAGCTTTCAATGCATTTTCATAGTCTTTAATCTCGAACAAGGTGGAAGCATAATCTAACCAACATTCACCGTTGTATTGATTAATTTCCAAAGCAATTTTATAGCATTTGAGTGCTTCGGCTGTTTTATTAGAATTGTAAAGGGCTTCAGCTTTGGCATACCAGATATTATCATTTTGAGGGCATAGTTCTATTGCTGTTTCATAATCTTTAATAGCTCTATCGAATAAATCAATAGCATCGAAGCAAATACCCCTGCCAAAATATGATTCATATTTATGGGGATTGATATAAATGGCCTTTGTATAAGATTTTATTGCTTCCATATAATTGCCCATATCTCCCAAAGCTCCCGCTAAATTATGCCAAGATTCATAATCAAATGGATTGTAATTTATTGCTTGCCTGTAACACTCAACTGCTTCAGAAATTCTTCCCAATGCAGAATGTATATTGCCCAATTGATACCAAGATTCATAATTTTTTTCTACTATGGCAATAGACATTTCGAGGCATTCCTGTGCATTGATAAATTGTTCGCATTCAAAACATATTAGACCTTTGTCATACCATAAATCTTCGTCAAAGGGGTCTAGTTCAATTGCTCTGTCATAAGTTTCCAAGCATTTTTCGTAATTGCAAATTGAACTATAGCAATAAGCTAATTCCCTTAGAGCTTCTTTTTGCAAGATATTACTTTTGGATAGATATTCGAAAATCTTAATAGCTTCATCGAATTCTTCAAGAGAGACAAATACTATACCCTTTTGAAGCAGGGTTTCTTCGTCATAAAACAGTTCTAATGATTCATTTATTAGTTTAAGAGCTTTTTCATATTCTCCCAAATTCTCAAATGCAATCGATTTTTTTAGCATTGCCTCAGTATCGGTAGGATTGAGCATCAATGCTCTATCGAAAGATTCTATCGAATCTTCGTGCAAATCTAAGCTCAATTGGACAATACCTTTTTTAGTCCAAGCTTCTGATGAATTAGGAATGTATTCAACCCATAATTCGCAAAATTCAAGTGCATCTTCGTATTCCTCTTTTTCTATGCAATAATCTACTATATTTTCGATAATATCAATACCCGGAAGTTCGTTAGAATTAGCCCCTTTTTTGTGTATCGCTCTTTTATATTGCCTGACTTTTTCTTCCATATCATCGGAAAAGCCAGAATTGGGTTCATCATCGTAATCTGTATAACTCATAGGTTTCCGAATTCTGTATTAAAAACTATATCAAATATAATGAATAATTATTTGAAATTTTATTTTCAAAAGGACTTTAATAGTATGATTCAAAAATATTGAACTTATTGTAACACCAGTCCAAAATTAATTCATTATGTATTATAACCTCATTAATTCATCTAATATTGCAGTTCCCATAATTCCAAATACGATAATTATTATAAGTATATAAAGCCCAAAAATTGCAAGAGTTATGATTATCCACAATTTAAAATGAAAGAACATTTTTGAAAGTCTGTCAATAGCATAAATGAGCGTATTTCTATCCTCTGAATTACTATAAGAAGAAAAAGCATCAGCAGATTCTCTCATTCTCAATCCCATCAAAATTATGGGAATTCCAAAAATTGCCCCAAATATTGAAAGACAAGAAATAGCTCCATAAATAATTGAGCATACGCCAACAAACCTCATATCCTTACACATTTTAATAACGACTTGTTGAAAAGGTGCTATGAATGTTTGATTAGGGTAACTCGGTGGAGTTGAAAATTCTGACATTTTGACCCCCTTAAATTATATTAAAAAAAATTGAATCAATCTATTCAATAATCAGTGACTATTGATTTCGGTTTAATTCTACTATTCAGCGGGTTTATTTAAAGGCAATGTAATTTGTACAATGATCCCGTCTTTTTCGCTTAGAGCGTCTATCTTCATAGTACCGTTCATCATTCTTACAGTTGAAGCAGTAAGAGCAATCCTAAGCAAAATATCTCTTTTGTCAAATTTTAAGGCATTTATTAAATTATTCAGATTCCCATTATATATATTTATCATATTTATTGATTTACTACTTGCTGGAGCTAATATTTGAAGTTCAGTAGCTGCTTCGTATGGATTTTCTTGAGCATTAATTTTCACTTCATTCGAATCAGTTCCATCGGTTAAAGCATCTGTCAATTCCATAAATACTTGGGATAAATATTTTGAATCTGCAACAAATGAGGCCTCTTTACCGTCGAGAATTTCGAACTTGATATCTTTTCCTTTTGTTGCTTTATAATATTCAGCTATTTCCTCAATAAATCTGCTAACATTAACAAAACTCAAATCAATTTTCTCAGTATCAGTAGAACCAACTGCAACTTCGTTTATGTCTGATACGAAAGTAAATAATTCTTCGGAGCTTTGCATAGCTAGATCAACAAAAGTATCATGTTCTTCTTCGCTTTCGAAAACTTTTTGAGAAAGTAGTTGCAAATAACCGATTAATGAAGTAAGCAGATTCCTAAATTGGTGACTCAATTTGAGCATAAAGTATGTTTTAAATTCGCTAACTTCCCGAGCCATTTGCTCGGCTAATTGATTTTGTCTGCTTCTCAGTGCTGCTTCTTCTTCAGCTAATTTTTCAGAGGTAATATCTCTACCAATGCAGTAAATGAAGCCGTCATTTTTTGATACTGTTAAACTCCAACTAATCCATTTAATATCGCCATTTGATTTGACTTGAGTATCAATTCTTTCAGTAAATTCTTCTTGAGGTTGGTTGATAATTCCATAAAACTTATCAATTTCATCTTTGTAAACAAGTATCTCATCGAATTTTTTGCTAATCATAGCTTGTGGAGATAGTCCAAATATTTTCTTTGAAGCAAGGTTCATAGACTTCCATACTCCCTGCAAAGTGAGGACAGCGATTATATCATTAGAAGATTCGAGTATTCTTCTTTGGGAGCGGGTCATTCTCTCGGCCAAATCGACCGCTCTGGCTCGACTACTAATTATTGATAAAATAAATGCAGAAAAGCCGAAGCTAATTAATAAGCCAATGATAAATGTTATAAGGGGTAAAATTGATTGTATCAATCCCCCAAAATTGGGTATAGAATAAAATTTTATATGAATTTCTCTATCTGCAATACTAAAAGTCCGAGTATCTGTCAATAATGGGATAAAGTTTGTCTCAAGAATAAATGAGTTATCCGATTCAAACACTATAGTTGTATCGCTTTTATGATTAATGTCAAAACACTGGAAGATGACGCTTGTATCAGTTGCAACACCAGCACCAAGAGCAGTCTCGAAAAATGTTCTTGAATCTACTTCAAGAGCTATCACCCCTAGGAAAATTTGATTTAAGTTCTCCTGGCCTTTTGCAATAGCATCTCTATCATAAACTGGTGAAATTAGAAAAAAACCATTTGTATCGGGTGGTCTAATGTCAAATATTTCAGTTGCAGTAACAATATTCTTATCACGTGCTTTTTCAATAGCAGATTTTAAAACTTCGATTGTCCCCAAATCCCAACCGCTTCTATGTAAATTATTTTCAAGTGGTACTACATATTCGATTAAATAATATATATCTCTTTCTCCAGGTGGATTGATTTCATAATTATAATAACCCTGAGAACGAATATAAAGAATATAATCTTCAAGCTCATTTTTGTATATTCGAGGAACATACAAAATTGTAAGTATTGAGCCATAAAGTTCAAAAACATCCCTGACCACTTGCACGTAATTATCATATAAGCTTCGCATTGATTGCAAAACTTGATAATCATTTCTATATTTGAATTCTAAGCGATTCATAATTGATGTTGTAGCTTTATCAAAAGCTGCTGTTCTATCGGATTCAACTTTTTGTCCAACAACGAACCATCCCCCAATGCTTAAAATTATCATAATTAATAGAATAATATAGGCAGGATACGCCTTTGAAAATTTGAAGATAAA
>JBBISM010000132.1:0-4571 GCA_037441245.1 Ignavibacteria bacterium
TTTTTTCGTTGTAGCCAAGCTCGTATTTGTGGATAATGCGGGACTCTTTGATGTCTCCGGCAAACGGCGGATTTGCCATAAGAATATCAAAATTAAATTCTTTGTAAGAGTTTGGTTCTTTACGCAGTGCTTCAAGACGTCTTAATCCCGCTCCATACACATCGTACCAATCGCGATTTTGGATTGATTCATTCCAACGGTCATAATCAAGATTGTTGAGGTGTAAAACATTGGTGTTGCCGTCTCCGGCAATTAGGTTTAGCGTGCGAGCTACACGCACGACTTTTTCATCAAAATCAATACCAAAAACTTTAAGCACATTTTCTTTTTCCTCTTCGGAAATATCCGTGTTTTGAAACAAATGTCCAGTAATTTGAAAAATAGTGTGCACGGGAAACCCGCAAGAGCCGGCGGCGGTGTCCACCATATATTCGCCCGCTTTGGGATTGAGCATTTTGACACACATATCAATCACATGGCGAGGTGTGAAGTATTGACCTTTTTCGCCTTTGGCTGACTTATTGACTAAGTATTCAAAGGCTTCATCTATGATTTGCAGATTGGAATTGAAAAGTTTTATATCCTGCAAACTGGAAACACTAACGGTAAGATGAGAGGGCGAAAGCTGGATTTGACTTGCTCTATCAAAAACACCCGGCCATTTGTCTTTGGCATCGTCGAAAAGTTTTTGGATTTTCTTTTTGAGCTCGCCTTCTGATTGTCCGGTATTTCTAAATTCCAAAACTCTAAAACTGGAATCGTCAATTTTTTCCACCGCTTTCTTCAAATCATCATACGACTTCTCTTCTATTTCGCCATATTTTATATGTGGATTATCTGCAACTGCTATCGGAAACTTTTTCTGCTCCAAAAAATAGTTAATTATTCCCTTGTCTTTTGCACTTTTACGTTCATCGTACAGTTTGGTAAAAATAAGTTTAAAAACTTCTTCAAAAACATCAACACCAGCATTTGCCAAGACTTCGTCTTCCATTTCTTGAATTATGGTTTTTAAAGATTTTCCCTCATTTGGAATTTTGTCTTTGATAATTAAGTCTTTGAGAGTAAACCTTTCCTTTAAAATATCTGCAAGCGTTTGGTCGGCTTTGGGAATGTCGGTAATATCTTCAAAATAGTTCGGGTCTTTTCGGTTGTAATGCGAAATTTGTCCGCCGTTGGTCCAAACAGCAATCGGCGCGCCAGTGGCATTGGTATATGAACGAAGCTGATTTTTCCCATCTTGGAGTTTTGGCTTTTTGATTTCAACAATGATGTATTCAGCAGTCCGGCGGTCTTTGTCAAAAATAACTATGTCGGCGGATTTTACCTCGCGACCGAGATTGATTGTGTGCTCAAATTTTATTCTTTGTTTTGGGTAGCCATACTCTTCAAGCAGTTTCATCGCGTAAAGCTGACGAACGACTTCCTCCGGTTTTAAAATGATTTCTTTGTCGCGAATAGCGCAAATAACATACGGCTTCTCGTCTTTGATGGTTATTTTTGATTTAAGATCATCAATGAGTTTTTGATCAAAAAGCGAAAGGCTGTAATTTAAATCTTTTTTGATGATTTCAGTGATGATTCCCATATTTAATTTTAATAAATCACTTTAGAGTATGTCAAAATCTTCGGATGCTTTTATTATCGTAAGTAAAATTGCATTTATCAACAGACCTATTCTTATCTTATTCTGTTTGGGATAGTTAATATATATTATGTATTTTAAATTTCAGCGGAGAGGGAGGGATTCGAACCCTCGGTACCGCTTCACACGATACGTCGGTTTAGCAAACCGGTGCCTTCAGCCGCTCGGCCACCTCTCCAGTTTTGCAAAAATAATATTTTTTAGTGAATTGGGAAAGAATATTTTTTATGGTATTAGAATTCTTTTATTAGCATTTCTTGATACTTTTCGAGCAGTTCGTCTATATCGCGGAAAAACGCCTTTGGTCGTATTGTGAAATGTTGCAATATATCGGATAATCGCTCGGGTATATAATCATAAATTTTTTTAAGATTCATAATGCGATATTCGTAAAATGCGGAGCTATCGGAGGCATCTAACGAATTTTTGATTTCATTTGAGAATTGCTTGCTTTTGAGAGCTGCATCGAAAGTAAGAATTCCTTTTGCGACGGCGTAGCAAATAATATTGCCGACGCTCCACATATCGAAATCAGTAACATCTTGCTTTAGGTCGAAGTCAATCCAGCGAAATATGCGGGTATTAGATTCGATTATGATATGGTCGTTGCGAATATCGCCGTGGCAAAAGCCCCTTTTGTGAAGGTCTCTTATTGCTTCTATAGAAGATAATATTTTATGAAGTAATTCAGGCAAATCCTCATAAAAATAATTTTTATGTGTTTTTGGAATGTTAGGTATATAGTGAAATAATTTGACGCCTTTAATATAATCAATAATTCTGACATTATTTTCTTTTTGGTCGTATATAGTATAACCTTGCATAAATCTATCATCACCGCGAACTGATTCGAGTATTTGGCTTTCTTTTTCGGGACTTCGATAGCATCGGATTTTGAATATTCCGATATGAGAGATGAATTCTTCATAGAAAACAGTTTTAATGATTTTTTCCTTACCAGTTTCGAGTTCGATAGCGCTGAACACCCAGTATTTAGGCTGGTCGTCAATTCCGAAGCGTGGTTCGTTCATATTTCCACGTACGAGGAAGTTTTTCCCATTGAGCGAGATAATATGCCCTCGATGAATGTTCATCCATTCCGAGGTATCAGTAACAATTTTAAATCTATGGGCTGGTATTTTCCAACCCATCATTGAGTTGATTTTTTCCAGAAGTTGTTCTTTATCGCTCATATATTAAATAAGACGGATGGAGATGAATCAAATTTAAAGTAATCGAGCAAGATTAGGAGCAAAATATGTAATAATCAAGTCAGCACCAGCTCGCTTTATGGCAGTAATGGATTCGATCATTATTTTTTCTTCGTCGAGCCAACCGTTTTGAACTGCTGCCTTGACCATTGCATATTCTCCACTGACCTGGTAAGCTGCGATTGGCATCTGAAACGTTTGCTTTGCTCGGTAAATTATGTCAAGATAAAATCCAGCGGGTTTGACCATAACAATATCAGCACCTTCGATGATGTCTTGCTCGATTTCTCTGACTGCTTCGTTGGAATTGGCAATATCCATTTGATGTGATTTTCTGTCTCCGAATTTGGGGGCACCTTGAGCAGCTTCACGGAATGGACCATAAAGTGCTGATGCGTATTTTGCCGAATAGCTCATTATTGGGATTTCCTGAAAGTCGTTTCTATCGAGTATATCTCTTATAGCAAGCACTCTGCCATCCATCATATCCGAGGGGGCAATCATATCTGAACCTGCTTTTGCCTGAGCTAATGCAATCTTTTTGTATATTTCGAGCGATTCGTCGTTGAGAATTTTTTCTCCTTTCACTAATCCGCAATGCCCGTGAGATGTATATTCACAAAGACATAAATCAGTAATTATTAGCAATTGGGGATATTCTTTTTTCAAAGCTCGGACAGCTTGTTGAATTATTCCGTCATCGGAATAAGCATCAGAACCAGTGAGGTCTTTTCGTTCTGGGATGCCGAATAATAATATAGCGGGCAATCCGAGTTCAACCATTGTTTGGCATTCCTCGATTAATTTGTCTATCGAGAGTTGATAAACGCCAGGCATCGAAGAAACTGGATTTTTTATATTAGTTCCATAAGTAACAAACATTGGATAAATGAGATTGTTAATGCTGATGGTCGTTTCTTGTATCATTTTCCTTACAACTGTATTTTGGCGTAGCCGCCGAAATCGGAAGTAATCATTATTATTCATTTTTATCAGAAAGAATAAATAAACATAATGCAAGTTATTAATAATTTTGGAATTATAAGCGGAGAATTTCATTAGCCCCTTGCTCAATAAGCAATTCAGCGAGTTTTGCTCCTGCTGATTGGGGATGATTTTTGTCGAATGTTCCTTTTTGACGGATTATTTTTATACCATCGGGATCGGATACCAATCCTTCTAATTCGAGTAATTCATCTTGAATTTTCGCATAAGCAGCAATGGGATTATGACAACCTCCGCCAAGAGCTTGAAGAAAGCTTCGCTCGGCTATTATCTCGGTGTATGTCTTGAGGTCATTAATCGTTGAAGTAATTTCATTTGCAAATTGGTTGTATTTAGAAGTTTGCAAAGCAATAACTCCCTGTCCTACCGCTGGAAGCATAATATCAGTTGGGATTATCTGCGATATAAGATGAGAAAAACTGAGGCGTTCGATTCCTGCTCGGGAAAGGATAATAGCATCAATATCAGAGTTATTCAACTTATTCAAGCGGGTATCAACATTTCCTCTGATATTTGCAATATTGAAATCTCTTCGGTAATGGAGTAGTTGTGCTTTTCTGCGTATTGAACCTGTTGCGATTATTGCATTCTTTGTTAAAGAGTTTAATGTATTTTCATTATTTTTTGCAATAAGAACATCCTCGACATAATCCCTTTTGGTAACAGCAGAAATTGTCAAATTTTCGGGCAGTTCTGTTTGTAAATCCTTT
>JBBISM010000132.1:4594-7639 GCA_037441245.1 Ignavibacteria bacterium
GTTATTATCTATCAGTGCATTTTCTAATTCTTTTGTAAATAATCCTTTATCTCCGATTGAATGCAAGGGTTTGTCCAATATAATATCACCTGTTGTTTTAATTTTGTTGATGGTGATTTCTAAATCAGGGAAATGTTTATAAATGAGCTTTTCGACGTACTCAGACTGCCAAAGAGCAAGTTTGCTTGCTCTTGTACCGATAGTTAAATGCCTTTTCAATTATTTTTTCCGAAATGTTATGTTAAATACAAAAAAATTATTTTTTTGTTTTTAGTAGGAGTTTTTTTATTGATTCGATACTTTTCTTTTCGTCTTCTTGATAGTGTTGTAAAAGTTGGTCTTGAGTAACTATTGGTTTCAAAGGTTTTATTGCCTCTTTCTCATTTTTGGATAAAACCTGAGTAACATCTTCCTGCTCGTCATTTTGATTTGCATAATGCTGTTGGAAATACCTGTTGTCGGAGGTTATTGGCTCGCCTTTTGCAATCATTTCCAATTCTTCTTTGCCGAATATCGAGACTAATTTTTCGTAAACAGTAATCCTTGTGAATGGTTTTGATATAAAACCAGCAGTGCCCCATTTGACAGCGAGTCCTAAGTTTTCGACATCGGAAAGAGCCGATACCATAAGTACTGGGATTTCGGCGGTTATTTTGATGTGCTTCAAAATTTTGAGAGTGATATGACCCGATAATTCAGGCATCAGGATATCAAGAACGATTAAGGTTGGTAGTTTTTCGACAGCTAATGCAATGCCATCAAAACCATTGGAAGCAAGATAGACATTTTTAAAACCATAACTTTGAAATGTTTTGGTCAGGATTCTTTGCATCCAGATATCGTCGTCAATTATAAGGACAGAATATTCAATCATAGCTCAATCCTTGAGATTTAGAGTAATCATGTTTAACTTTGGAATTCTTTTTAATCATAATATCAGTCGAAATAACTGTGTTATTCGAATTTTTTATGTTTGAAAGTTTAGTGTTATTGATAGCGTTTTTGAAAGCACTAAATTCGGTGCGTGCAGCTTGTCGGTTCATTTCGATAATTTTATCATAAATTTCTTTCCTATGAACAGGAATATTTCTTGGTGCTTCAATTCCTAACCGGACAATGCCCCTATCGAAACTGAGTATTTTTATTTGCACTGATGAACCGATTGTAACAACTTCTCCAATCTTCCTTGATAATACCAGCATTGCTGTAGTCCCTTATAATTTAAAAAATTAAGATTCAACTGATTCTGAATTAACAGAGTTAGAAACAGGTAACACAAAATCGGGCAGATACTTATCTTTTGGTAAAATTATCTGTTCGCCCTTTTGGAGTTCAGCGTCCAAAATTACTGGTGCTTTCAAATTTGCCGTCATTTTTCCGTTTTCGTCTTCGAGAGTGATAATAACAAACACAACGAAACGCTCAAAGTCAATGTCTTTGCCTAAATCATAATCAAAATCAATGTGAAATGGCGATAATAATGGGAAACCGATTTCAGGCATATCGAGCGAAATTAACCATTTGAAAGGTTCGGTTTCTTCTTCGGAAATCAGAATAAATCGCCTTAAATCTTCAAACCCAAGCAGACCATTCTCAAATATAAATATATGATGGGGTTCGACATTAATCTCGCCGAATTGTGCGGTTCTGATTATTTGTGTTTGAGCACTGCCTGTGTTGTCCATAATTCATTCCATTGAATAATTAACAATAAAATATTTCAATCAAAAATTGAGCCAACTTTTCAAGATTTTATTAACGAAATTCGTTGCTACCAATTTCGGCATAACCATCAGCTGACGGGGCTTGTATGGGGAGTTCTGTAATAGATATTTCAACGCGGCGGTTCAGAGCTTTTCCTGAATCACTGGAATTATCGGCAATTGGGCGTGAGGCACCATATCCTTTAAAGCTCATTAATTCTTCTGGAACTCCCTTTCTAATCAAGCGATAAGTAACATTGACAGCTCTTGCTCCTGATAAATGCCAATTTGATTCAAACATAAATGTGCGAATAGGGTCTGAATCCGTATGTCCTTCAATTTCTATTTGATATTCTATATTTCTGAGGATTCGAGCTAAAGTATCTATGACAACTAGCCCTTGAGGTTGGATTGTCGAACTTCCTGATAAGAAGAGTAAATTCTCTGGCAAGGTTAGATAAAGCCCTTTACCATTGCGAACTATTTTTATTTTTCCTTCCCTAATAAGAGGTTCGAGCGAATACTTGATTTCGTCAGCGATTTGGTCAAGATTCTTTGTTTCAGATTTGTTGTTACGGATTTCAGGCTCAGGTATGGACAATTTCCCCCCATCAAGAATTCCGCTTCCTCCTTCTAAATTCGCTGATTGCTTATCGGAGCGAAAGTATTCTGACAATGCAGCGGAAACCTGCTTGAATTTCTCCTCATCTATTTGAGCTGTTGCATATAAGATGACAAATAGCCCCAATAATAAGGTGATTAAGTCTGCATAAGTTATAAGATACCTATCGGTACCTGCGTTATGCTTTTCATCACCGACTTCTTTATGATTATTTATTAATCTCAAATTTTATTGCTTTGTTGTTTTTTATATAAGAATAAATATCGGATATATTCAAAAAAAGTTGAGTGTCAAAATTATTAATTGCAAATGACCAATTTATGTGTTATCACAGGATTATTGCTGTTGCTAATGACAATGAAATAAATTCCTGCTGGAAGCTGGTGCCGTTCAATTGGTATCACAACAGATTCATTTTCATATACGTTATTATTGAATAACTTTTTCACTTTATTACCCAAAACATCTTGGATGTGAATTTGTAGATTTAGATTTTCATTCGAATTAATATATAAATTTCCATAGTCTCTCATTGGATTTGGGTAGATATGTGTTTGAATTCTATCGGTCAATCGTCCATTCTGTTCAATCCCAACAATAGTCTCGAAACCGGCGATTTTATAAATAGAACCTCCGAAATCGGATATCCAAAAGTTTTTATCGTCGGGGTCATAAGCGATACCTCTACCATTAATTAATCCGTAAAATCCTTCGAGTCTT
>JBBISM010000133.1:0-7603 GCA_037441245.1 Ignavibacteria bacterium
TTTCTACCTTCATCCCAAGTTTCGGGGTCAGACCAACGGCCATGGCGAATTGAAATCATCAAACCAACTTCGTCGGTTAGTACAATGTCGGATTGTCTTGATACTTCCCAAATTTGTCCGGGAGTGCCATAATTATCTGTCATAACAATTAAATGTTGCGAGGGAGGATTATTTACACCACTAATTTCAAGATATTCCCAACCGGAGCCATCATAATTTCTTACAGTAATAGGAACACCTGTAGTAATCTTATCGCCACGAACACCTGCATTTCCATAAGCTTCTAAGAATCTTAGCCTATCTTCTCTATCAGGACCGGGCGGTGAATATTCGCCGGGTAAATATGCAACTCGCATTCTTGAAAGAGTGCCTTGATTCGGACCTGGATTTGTCTCAGCAGTAATTCTACGTTGAATATCGGCTGTAACAGCATTAGGAGTGGCTAACTTGGTATAATCGGGAGCCAATCCACCACGTATGTCTAACTGATAGAAAGTTGCTGGAGCTGATGCAAAGTCGAGCACTGTTTCAGCATTATTAAAGACGAGACCATTTGCAGCACTCAAAGACGTTCTTCTAAATTTACCATACACTTCGGAAAGACCTAAATATGTTGCTAATCCATTTCCGGTTATATTAACATAAGCATTAGGATTAGAAGCATACATATCTAATCTGATATCCCCATCAGTTCCCATTTCGAATGATTCTCGGATATTGATATTGGGTGATGTAGCATTATTCACTGGAGTCCTTGTACCAGCAGCACCACGAACAACTAAACCTGCATAGTCATTATTATTTCCTACAACTGTTGTCATTATCTGTTGATTATTCGGTCCATCATAAGTTACAAGCGAACCATTGCCAAATGTCATATTGGTTCGAGCATCAAATGCATTATTGAATACGCTGGAAATATACATAAACGTGCTATTTCCAAGAATAAGGGAAGCGTTATTAGCATTAGCAAGAGATAAAGTGCCGTTCATATCAATTATACCCGCAACATTATCACTGCTTTGAAGTGTACCACCAGCAGCAACAGCAACTGTTTGTTCAAACGTTGCATCGCCTTCACCACCAACAAGTAATGTGCCGCCATTGTTTATATTCACATTTGCGTTGTAATTGGCATTACCAGTATTAGGAGTTGTAGAAATTAAGTTCATACTACCAGTATTAATAGTTACAACACCATTAAATACGCCATTACCAGTTCCTTGTACGTTAAATACACCAGTGGCAACATCAACAGTTGATGAAAACGCAATATTAGCATTTCGCATACTGAAGCTACCATTGTTTGTGCCATCTCCAACTAAGAATGGACCGGCAACAGTCGAACCCGCTCCACCACTACGACCAACAACCATATCGTCATAAACCCTAGTTTGCACAGAAGCATCTGGAACAGAAAAATCATTATCTACATAAACTTCACCACCTGCACCAGCAGAATATGCGATAGTTTTTGTACCATTACCTAAGAATGTAAGGTTATTGTAAGCATTTGTTCCTGCAGTTGCTCCATTTTCTGGATAAATGAGTTGGTCATCATTTTCAGCACGGTCATAGTAAAATATTCCGGCATAGGTACGATTACCAGAAGTTGACGGATTATATGTTCCATAAATATATACAGCATCCGGCACTGATTTAATCGAACCACCTGATAGAACAAGATTAGTGTAGTAAGTAGCAGCACCTGTACCTGTAACCGTTATACTGCCAGCTGATGCACTGTATTCAACTGTTCCACCAATTCTTTGGCCTGAAACCCCGACAGGGTTTGTACCCGTAAATACAGGATTTGCAACAATTCCTGTAAATTCTAATGTACCAGTATTAATTACGAACCCAGCACTCACTGGGTTTGGGCGATTGTTGATTAATTGCCCGTCATTCTGACGAAAAATAATTGTACCAGCATTGTTAATATTACCGGTCGCTTGATTCGTCAAGTTTTGGGCAAAAAGCTCTGTTCCGAGCAATATAAAGGCAAATATTGCTGAAACAAGTAATCCATTGAAAAAACGTTCAGTTTTCACAAAATACCTCCTCAAGGTTATTTGGACATTTGTAATTTAATATGATTAAACTGTTTATTTTCATTCATTTCTCAAAATATGTCTAAAATAATAACCATTTATTTAATCTGAAATAAGTATAACTACCCAATGATAACAAATATATAAATTTTTTTTCAAAAAACAATGGATTTTTTTTCATATTTAAAAAAAAATTAATTTTTTAATTTCCTATTTCAATAATCCCTTCATTATTGATGGTTGCACTATTTATTACGTTTCTTCTAACAGAAAGAGCATCAACTCCAAGATTATTTTGGAGTGTTGCACTATTTATTATCGTCAAATCTCCCCGGATTAGTAATGGCGATTCGACAATTTTGGTGCCAGAATTTCTTAATATCACGTGTCCTAATCCGCCTTGATTTAAGTTGAAATCTTGATTTAAATTAGGTGGAAGCAAACTAATAATTTGATTATCTGGTTGCGTTCCGTAAAATTCTAATATACTTATCGGACTAATATCATATAAACTGTAGCCCAATATTGAAGTACTCAAATTTCTATTTCCACCAATCATCAAGCCAGCTCCGTCAGATAGCGTAATTGTCCCAGAACCGATGGTATTCGCAGTATAGATATTCAAATCGAGAAAACCACTATTTATATATAAGTTTTCTTGAATTGTAATATTTCTATTAAAGGAAACAATATTATTCCCGGATAAGCCGGTATTAATTATGCCGAGACTTCTAACACTGCTCGGCAAACCATCGCCAATGACTTGATTCTGGGTGCCAACATATTCAAATATTGCATCAATGCCTAGTCCACTATACTGTCGAACGTAAGTTGTTTGGATATTACCTGTTGGATTGCCCAGTAAAGTAATGCCTTGAGGAGAACCAATTCTCAATGTCGAACGGTCTTCTAAAGTAAAATATCCGCCATAAATAATATTATTTCCACAATCAAGTGTACCTGTATTATTGGAGGAAGTTCCAACAGCGATTCCGAATCCAGGACCATTTGGTGAATCTACATTTAAAGTAACTATATGATTACCAACTCCAATACTTCCCCCACCTACCACAACAGAATCTAATGGGTCATTAGGCCAAATTCCAGGACCGAAAATTGGACCAGAGTGAGTAAAAGAATAAGTCCAAGTTTGGTCGCTATTCCATAGACCTGATTGTCTGCTATAGAAAATTCTTCTGAAAGCTTCAGCATTAGCTATTGTCCAATCACCTTCAAAGTGTTCGGCAGGGTAATTAGCCATTGTCTCGAAGTAGTTAGAGGCTTGCACAACGAAACCTGGAGCGGCAATCCAACTACCTCCGGCACCTTCTTTGACAGGTCTCCATCTGCCAACAGACACAATAATTGATTCATCACCGCTAATATCCGCGGGGTCAAGATAATGAAATCTCCAGCGACCAGGTATCGTAGTTGTAACATTATCTATTGCCCAATACCGGCGCAAATAATCAGTTGTTCGTATCGGATTGAGCCATAAATGACCGTCGGTCTGGGGTCCAGGATTAGTACCACGCGATACACGAACTCCAGCAAGACCAGTTGAACCTATGTTCTCGGCAAAAAATTCAGCTGGTGTATATCGGTTTTGTCCCTCATCGAAAGAACCTAATGGATATAAATAATTACCACCAGCAGTCAAAGAACGAATTAGCGAACCACTTGTAGTGCTGGTTCTTATATATCTAAAAACTCCAATGCCTGATGCATCTCTTATTGCATCAATAGCAGGGTTCTCAATAGTAATATTAATGTCATTTCCAAGTTCAAGAATTTGATAATTGGGATTGACGTTGCGTTGCAAATCGAGAAGATTTGAGATCGTTATTGAATTAGAAAGAGTAAGTCTATCAGCAGTTGGTCCCAAATCCATATTCATATTATATAGTCTGATAGCACCAGAGCCCGTAACATTCTGAATTCCATTATTACCGATGAATGAAAATTCTGATTGCGATGGTGAACCAAGTGGATCGAGTGTTCCATCTAAAATACCATTTACATTCAAATTTCCCGCTAATTCTATATTTGTTGTAGAATTAATTGGGCGGAGATTACCGAAGATTATATTTAAATATCCATTTATTCTCAGATTATTAGGTTTAATAGCAACTATTGAATTATTTCCAGAACCAGTATTAGATATAATAATGTTGTTTACAACATCGGGGAATGCATCGCCGAATGTTTGTTGTGTCATACCCGAAAATTGGAAATTGAGGGTTGGTTCAAATATGCGTGATGCAAATCTGATTATACTATTGCTCGTATCTGTTTCGATACCTTGCGAAGAAGCAATATTAAGCCAAGAATTATCTCGCATTTCGAAATTTGAAATCCCCGTATGACTCTGTTCGATATGAAAACCATCCGGAATATACAAGGTGCTATTATTCATTAATTCTATATTTGCTAACTCGGGCAAAGTATTTAAATTGATTACATCATTGTTTTGAATGATAACACTGTCTCTTGTTTCATATTCATATCCAGGCAGTGCATTCCAATCAGAATTAGGAAATTCCCCTAATGGTGCGGGTATTGTTCCACTTGCATCAAAAGCCCAGGAATTATGGTCATCCCAATTTCCACCACCGTTATAACTATAAAAAATCCTTTGGGCTTTTTCTCCAATATAAAACTCGCCGAGTCCTTCCCAGAAATTAGCTAATAGCTGAAGCTCAACAGTAGCAATATTTGAATCCCACAGCAAATCACCTGTTGGAGCTTCATATCTTCGTTCTGTCCAAAGCAATGGAGCAGATGGTATACTCATTCGCCTAATAACAGTAGTTGATAATGTTAAATTAGTCAAATCTGTTGATGGAGTTTGAAGTTTAACATTTACAGTTCTACTACCCAAACCAAATGTACCTTGAGGTTCTAATCGCCAGTATCTATCAACTTTTCTGACTGGATCCATCCTATTTCCATAAAACGGCGAGAGCGGGACAGGACTAATTGCTATTGCATCTACAGGTCCAGCAGTTCCTCCACTTGTATTGAATGTGATTGTCGCTGGTGTATATATTGAGCCATCCCCTATTTCGAAAAGATATGGCTGGGTATTTGTTCCGATTGGTTTTTGCAATATTCCATCAACGTGACCAGCTCCTAATCTTTCTACAAATGCTCCACTATTAATTATGACTTTTCTATTATTTGCACGGCTATTTATTGTAGCTTGATTAGATACAGAGAATCTCAATCTATTGTTAATCCTTATATTTGCTGATGCAGAACTTCCATCAATTGTTACAGATGAATTGTTTTTCGTAATATTCACTATATTAAATGTTATACCATTTGGATCATTAAGAGTGATATATTGAACACCTGAAGGACCATTGAATTCTGCTATACTTGAAGCAGGAATAAATAAAGCACCATTATCATTAATTAAATTGCCTTTGATTTTTATATTTTTATTACCCGCAAATAAATTACCATCTTTTAAATATAGATTCTCTATAATAGAAACATCATTTGTTAAAAATACAATGCTCGAAGCAGAGTCAAGAGCCGAATTATCTATTGTTAAAGAAGCAATATCAGAAACGGAAGGTAAACCATCGCCAGTACTCTGCGCCCAGAATTGACTATTATAAGTATAATGAGAAGCCCCATAATATCTCTGTACTGTTCGAATTGAACCTGCATTCTGAGTTAAACGTATTCCGAACTCGTGAGCAGTTGTCAAATATGTATTATCCTCGAGATTAAAAAATAAACCTTTCAAAAAGTTATTGCTTGCATCAAGATGGCCAGGACCTCCTGCAGCAACTTCAACTATGAGAGCTTTTACAGAGTCAACACGGTCGAGAACAATGCTTTTACCGTCTCCGATATGGACTTGCGCATCTAATCCACTGGGGGCAGATGCTGGCGGATCGAGTACTCCATAACCACTGAGCGACCAAGACAATGGATCGCTCCAAGGCCCATCTTGATAGGAGTAATAATCAGTGGCTGCACTTTCCCCAATGACAAAATCAGTGGAAGTATTATTAAATAATGTATTACTAATCGACTGAGTTGAAGTCTGTGTTCGAGTACCTACAACAGTACCAGACCAAGGACCACCGCTCGGGTATATATAATGTTCAAATAAAGACCAATTAGCTAAAGGAGGAACATCTGTTGGTAAAAAAGTCAGCGTCATATTATAATTTCTACCACCAAGAGCAAAAGAGCCGGTCGGACGAGACATTCTCCAATACCTTTCGATATCGCGAGTATCATCAATTAAGGTATTGCTACTTAATTCAGGATGTTCGCCAGAATAGGCAATCATTTCTACGACACCAGCAGTTCCGCCCGCACCATTTATAACTAAATTCCCAGGAGTATAATCATTACCAGTCCCGATAAAATACATCATATTCTGATTGCCAGTGCCAACATTTCTTCGCAATTTGCCATTGACGTGCCCTTGAGTAATTCGTTCTATCCTGCCCTGATCATTTGCCAATTCAGCATTAGCATAAACATATCGGTCATTAGTGCGGGCATCAATAATAGCAGTATTATCAAGAGCAAATAGGAGTAGATTTCTTACGTGTAGATTAGAATTTGCTGTATTATCTAATCTAATCCTTCCGCCATTAGGTTTATCAATTACAAGATCAAAAAAGGCTTCATTTCTATAACCACCAGTATTATCTTGAGCTCCAACAAGCGGGTTTTCTATTCTAATTATTTGGTCTGTTCTTCCATAACCAACTGATGGATCACCAGTCAATCTGACTAATTTCAACCCACCAGTATCCCAACCTTGTCCATCAGTATCAAATACTCCACGATTGATAAAATCACCACCAATGTTCATACTGAAAGAATTTAAGTCGAGACAACCATCAGGTTCAATTATAACATCATTTTTTACATATAAAGGATTTGAGATACAAATTAAAGCACGCAAGTTAGTTGCTGAACGAGTATATAATACACGCAAATTCCAAATTGTTGGTCGTAAATTACCAACAGCAATATCTCCAGTAGTAAATCGGAAGGGATCTCCCATTTCTCCTATTTGTAGGGTTCCTCCAGTAACATCTACTGTATTTGCATTTACTGAATAATCTCCTGGATATGAAATATCCTGAATAACGATTGTTCCGCCACTTTGGATAAATGTCGAACTACTATGGTCAATACCAAAGCCTATACCATCACGATTTTCTGAGATAACTACTCTAAAAATTCCACCCGATTGATTATAATATACAGTTGAATTAGGTTCCTGACGAGAAAAAGATGCTTGAACAATTACCTCACCGCCAGTTATGTTTACCGTTGTTCTTGAATGATATTTAAAATCTTCGTTATTAGCATTACCTACCCTAAGAGTACCTCCCTGAACTAATATTGATGTATTTGTATTTGTTAAAAAGTCATCAAAGAAACGGATATCTCCTCTAATCAAATTAAGTCCAGATTTTGCTCCTAATTGATAAACCGTGCCATCGCCAGTACCATTTCTATCCAAATTCACTGTTGTCAGATTATTTGCATTATGGCAATAAATACCCATC
>JBBISM010000134.1:0-6466 GCA_037441245.1 Ignavibacteria bacterium
CATTTTTGCACCTTCTATAATTGAAGTATAATTTAATTCAATGCAATTTAATATAAATTTAACAAAAAAAATAGTGTAAGTGTAAAAAATACACTACTTCCATTACACTATTTGGCTGATAGGTTTTGTTGAGCGGTAAAATACCGGTTTAGTTTAGTCAATCCTTAAATGTTTGAAATTATCGGTAGTAAACATTGTTTCAATCAAATCAGTTCTTTTGTCTGTTTCGAGCTTGTAAATTAATATATAAAAAATCTAAAATATATCGCTTTTTTACTTTTTCATCAAAAATTTTAATTTTTTCGAATCTTTCTCTTAAAATGGTTATTTTTTTTCCCTATTTACCACCAATTTACCTTTTTCTAAGCGATTTTATTGCCAAAAATTCATCGCATTATCACAAAATCAATTAAATCAGTTCACAATTTTTAGAGGTTTCTATTTATCATTTAGAAAAATTTTTTTGTCTATTTTAATCTGACATATCAAGTCGCTTCTTTGTTTATATTTGAATAAATTATTGACTTTTTCTAAATATGTTCAATTAATATTATGGTGCGTTATGAAAACTTGTTTTAATTTCTTCTCATTCTTAATTATATTTTTATTAGTTAGCTGTAGTACAGCTTACAAACCGCCGATTAAATATAACTTTCAGAAAAGTGAGACGATTAGTAAGAATTATAATGATGCTTGGAATAGAATAATCCAATTTATTAGTTCGAATAATATACCACTTAAAACAATTGACAAATCTTCAGGGATAGTAGCAAGTGACTTTAATTTATCAGTAGCACAGTACGTTTTTTGCGATTGTGGTGTTCCTGGTAAGGACTTGATGTATAAATATGCTATTGAGGAGGTAACAGGAAATTTCAATATTGTGGTACGAGAAATTAACCAAAACTCAACTAATGTAACAGTAAATACTTTCTATAAGGCAAAATACAATGCTTATGAAATGAGAAATTATAGGTACTATTTCAGCGGTACAGTTGATATTATAAATTGCAATTCAACTGGTCTTTTAGAAAATGCATTGTTTGAATACTTAGAATGAGGATTATAATTAATAACTAATTATGTTCTTAATGTTGCTTATATTTTAATAAAATACATAAAATTAAAATTTTCAAAAACTTTTGAAAATCAATGAAAAATGTTTATTTTGATAAAAATTAGAATTAAAATAATTAGTCAAACATTTTAAAGTGATTCTATGAAGACTAAACATTTCAATCTGCTATATGAGGATTGGATTCCAGTAATCTATCATAACAGGAGCTATAAACATCTAAGCATACTCGAAGTATTTAAAGAAGCTCATAATATAAGGCAAATAGGAGCCAGTAATCCATTAGATAGGTTTTCTATATTTAGATTTTTTTTAGCACTACTATATTGGTGCAAAGGAAATCCTGACAAGGAAAATATACTTGATTTTACGCATTTCCCAGAGGAATGGTTTCTAAAACTTAAAGATAATGAGGATTGTTTTAATCTATTTGGAAATGGCAAAAGATTTTTCCAATTTGGTGGTTACAATCCAAAGAAGGACATATTATTATCAGTTAATCAAATTATGCACGAAATTCCAAGTGGTACTAATATTTTTCATTTCAGGCATTCAATTGATGGAATAAACGGTTTATGCCCAAATTGTATCGCTCTTGGATTATTGAGATTGCCTGTATTTACTACTCAAGGCGGTCAAGGTAAAGCACCAGGAATTAATTTAAAACCACCAATATATATGATTCCTGTTGGCTCAACTTTGCTGGAAACATTGCTATTATCTTATAGACCTGTGGAAAATTTGGGAGAGCCCAGTTGGTTATTCTCTGATATGCAAATACCAGTTCACGGCGATATAACATTTCTAATGGGTTTGACTGGGCTTCCGCGTAGGGTTTGGCTTATGGAACCTGTGTTTCAATCGGAATGCGTTCTATGTGGTCAAAAAGACAACCTGATAGTTGAAAGCGTTTATGCTGGGATTCAAGCAAGAAGTGGTGCATCTCAGTGGGAAGACCCCCATGTCCTTTATTATCAGGATAAAAAAGGAATGAAATCATTTAGAGGAGACGACCCAAGAAAGATATGGTTTATATCTGAAAGACCCTGGGCAAAATTATTATCAGCAATATTTGGAAGCAAAAAATTCAAACAGGTTAAATATAACATTATTGCTTTTATTACTGACCAAGTTAAGTATATTGATGTTTGGGAGCGTGATATAATCATATCGTACGATGATGCGAATCGATTAATTGATTTAATAGAAAATTGGAATAGTGAGATGAATAATTTGTTGAAAAAAGTTAAATATCAAAGAAGGAATTTACCTCAAAATAAATACTCTCTACTTAGAAATATTCGCCCCCATATTGAATTCCAAATGTCTTCGAAATTGAACGATATAATAATCCAACGAACAGAACCATATCAGGAAATCAAACCCATATTTGAGGAAATAATGCATTTACTATCTATTTCTTTATCCCCAGGCTATAATAGTTCCGATACATACAAAAGATTTTTAATAAAAAATTCAATACCCTTTACAGAACAAACCAAAGGAGATGCTTATGGAACATCAAAATGAAAGTGAACAGGAATTAATAGGTACCCCTAAATTTATAGCAAGAATAATCTCGCTCGGCTTAGGGCAACTCAATTTATTTCGTTCACAGAAATACAAGCCAATCAATGCTTCAGTCGAAAGTTTCGATTTATTCAGCGGTATATGGTGGAATTTAAGACAAAATAATCAATGGACTCCGCCGAGAGAGGTTTCCTGGTTGATTGCAAAGCTTTATGCCCAATATCCTACACGGCATAAACCTAGAGCATATTTTGCGATTCAATTCCGAAATGCTCTATTCAATCTTGATAAAAGTAATTGGAGAAAACAAAGACTTACATTCGACTCATTATTAACTGCTGAACTTGATTCTATCGAACCCTACCTGGTTTGGGCATTATCTATAATGCATCAACATTTTAGAAAAACTGAAAAAATCCCATTAGATTGGGTACAATTAACCGATGACCTATCAAACTGGAATAAAGATAAAACAAAAATAGAATGGTCTAATCAATTTTTAAACATTAATAAAGGAGATTCAAAATGTTAATTCAAATTCATATGATTCAGAATCACAACGCATCTAACTTGAACAGAGACGATTTGGGCGCCCCCAAGACCTGTTATTTCGGTGGTGTTTTGCGTTCAAGAATTTCATCGCAATGCATCAAAAGAAGCATTAGAACAAGTCCATACTTCAAAGAATTGCTCGGAGGCATTCGTACAAGGCGACTGGTGGATTTGATATTAAACGAAATCAATGGTGGAGAAAAAGAACGGAAATTAATTGAAGAAATATTCGATAAATGTGGTATTAAAGTGAAAGAATCGAAAAAGAAAGCTAAAGAATCAAACCAGGAAGAAACCGAGACTACCGAGGATACCAGGCAGGCCAGCAAAATGCTTGTCTATACATCGAAAGAAGCAGTAACTGAAATGGCAAAAATAATCAAAGAGAACAACAATCTCAAAGCTGATGATTTTGTCAATGAATTCGGCAATTTAATCGTTAATAAAACTGCTGTTCCTGATATGGCTTTATGCGGGCGCATGCTTGAAACAGGGGTTCTAAAAGGAACAACTGTTGAAGCATCCTTGCAGGTTGCCCATGCTTTTTCAACACACGAGGCAAGACCAGAAGTAGACTATTTCATCGCAGCTGATGATATAAGAGGCGATGATGCTGGTGCTGGATTTTTAGACGAAAATATGTATTCCTCAGCTTGCTTTTATAAATATTTTTCTATTAACTGGAATATACTCGTGGATAATTTAAAAGGATATCATAACAATGAAAAATTAGCTATCAACACTATTGCAAAATTTATTCAAGCATCAGCATTGACAACGCCCACAGGAAAACAAAATAGCTTTGCTGCTCATAATCTGCCCGACGGTATAATCATTGAATTTAGAGACATACCTATTAATTACGCTAATGCCTTTGCTGAACCCGTTTCTCGAAATCAAGGTAGAAGCGTCATCGAACAAAGCATTGCCCAACTTGCTCAATATGTCGAGGATATTGATGTTGGTTTTTGTAAGCCAATTGCTCGATTTTGGTTTTCTCCAAATTTAAGGTATAAACTGACAACTAATACAGATTCAGAAGTAGAATTTGCAAAAAACTATAAATCTTTTGATGAATTTATAAGCAACGCAATTAATGAATTATGCAAAAAATTGAATCTTGATTTCGGCTATAATGAAGCTATCAATGAAGTTCTTGATGAATCTAAACGGTTAAATTTGATGGTGACGGTATGATTAGCTATAACACATTATTTCTCCGATTCGAAGGACCTTTGCAATCCTGGGGCAATCACGAATCAAAATTTATTATACGCAAAACATACGAAGCACCCACAAAATCCGGTGTTATAGGTTTGCTTTGTGCTGCAATGGGTATAAATCGAAAAGAGGCATACCAATGGTTGCCTGAATTCAATCAACTTATAATGGGTGTTCGCATTGATAGACCTGGCTTCAGGTGGTGGGATTATCATACAGTTGGCGCACAAATTGGCTCATTAACTGCTGAAAATAAAGTCAAAATAACAGCTACTACCGGTCAAATTGAGACATTATTAACACGCCGCGAATATCTATGCGACGCAAGTTTCCTTGTGGCGTTGATTGGAAAACCCGAATTTATCGCAACATTGCATAAAGCATTGCTCAATCCTAAATGGCAATTATATCTCGGTCGAATGTGTTGCCAGCCGTCGGTTCCAATATATAATGGAACTCTGGGCAATTTTGATGATATTATTACAGCGATTGCCTCAATACCCTGGAGACCGAGATATAAAAATGATAAAATTCCTGAGAAAATTGAATATCTTGCTGACTGGGTTCCAAGCGAAGAAGAACCGATAGCTCCACAAGATGCAGAGATTTGGTACGATGTGCCCGAATCCTTCCTGTGGCCATCGCATCATCCACGATTTGTTATTAGAGGAACATTTGAGATAAGCAAAGAATCAACCAGTGACGAAATTAATACTGATAAAACAAGTATAAATAAAGGCAATCCTTTACAAAATCGAACACCATCACCACAGAGACCCAGAGCGGATTATACAAATTCTGAATATAGAAAAACAAGGGCTAAAAGACTATTTAAAGACAAACATCTTTGTGTATTCTGTAAATCTCCTGCTACAACCGTTCAACATATAACATATAGAAATGCAGGGGGCAACGAATCTGAAGAACAATTGCGTTCACTCTGTCGCCTATGCCACGATGCTGTTACAATGATTGAATACGGTGAAAAAATGGGCTTGGATAGAATCAATCCTGAAGAGCCCATTTGGAGAGAACAAATTCTCAAATCAAGAGAAGAAATTATCAAATTTCGTTCTCTGCAAACACGCAATAGATTACTCAAAAAGGAGGCAAACGAATGATGTATTTATCTTATTTATTGATTGATACTGGGGTCAACCCGGATAGACCAAGACCCGGCCGGGTGTGGCTGGGCGATATTTATCGCGTACATCAGCGATTATCAATGGCTTTCCCAGATAAATATAAAAAGGATGAAGACCCACATTTTTTGGAGCCTTACAATAAAGATAATTTTATAAAAGAAAAATTCCTTTTCAGAGTAGATAATTTAATCACTGATAATTCCTCACGAACAGTGATAATCGTTCAATCGGGTATCGAACCTGATTGGAATTATGCATTCAAAAATACTCATTTTCTTGCCGCTTATCCTTTGGTTAAACAATTTAATCCTATTTTCAAAAAAGACAACAAAATGAGATTTAGAATATTGCTTAATTTGTCTAAGAAAAGCGCCAAATATCGTAATGGAAAGCAAGGTAAACGAATTGCACTTTCTTTACCTATTACTGAACAAGCTATAAACAGTAGAGAAAATAGCTATATATTCGAATGGTTCAAACAAAAAATCAATGGGAAAGGTTTCGATGTTCAAAAACTTGAGTTGCTATATACTGGATGGAAACACGGAAAGAAAAAAGAATTTTCCAAGAATGATATAACCGAATACAAAATAAAATTGCGAGTTGGACTATTCGAAGGCGTTCTCGAAGTAAATGATGCTGATAAAATGTTAAATACTATTCAAAAAGGCATTGCATCGGCCAAAGTCTTTGGTTGCGGTCTATTAACCGTTGCTAATTTATAAAATTCTTTGTTCTTTGACAATTGGAATATTTTTAAAATAAATTGGGTAACATAATATGAAACGAAATCTTAGAGCATTACCAAAAGTACGCGATTCCATTTCATATTTATATCTCGAACATTGCAAAATCGAGCAAACTGCAAATGGAGTCGAATTCATTGATAAAAACGGCTCAACGCTAATACCCATAGCTAACCTCACAGCCTTAATGTTAGGTC
>JBBISM010000134.1:6477-7577 GCA_037441245.1 Ignavibacteria bacterium
ACCCACTCGGCTGTAAAATCTTTAGCTGATTGCGGATGCACTATGCTTTGGACTGGCGAAGAAGGAGTCAGAACTTATGCTTATGGTTTCGGGGAAACAGTAAAAGCATATAAAATCGCCCAACAAGCACAGCTTGTATCAAATCCAGAAACAAGAAAGGAAATTGCTCTAAGAATGTATAAATACCGATTCAAAGAAGACATAAACTCGGATTTATCATTTGAACAAATTCAAGGAATGGAAGGTCTGCGCGTTCAAGAAGAATATGAGGAAATAGCCAAAAAATTTGGGCTGAAATGGAAAGGGCGTAACTACAACCGTAATAATTGGGAAGAATCCGACGATATGAATAAAGCTCTATCAACAGCAACTTCCTGCCTGTATGGAATAACCTGCGCCGCAATAATTTCGGCTGGATATAGCCCTGCTCTGGGATTTATCCATCAGGGACAACAACATTCCTTCGTCTATGATATTGCCGATTTATATAAAACTAAAATTGCCGTACCAGTCGCATTCGCAACTGTTGCCGATAATCCGGGAAAATTAGAAACCGAGGTAAGGAAAAGATTGCGTCAGGCATTCAAAAATATGAAATTGCTAAAACGCATTGTCAATGATATTGACAAAATACAATCAATCGGCGATGAATTGCCCGATAAGTTCGATCCTGACCTCGACCCCTATCTGCCCACGCCCTGGTGGAATCCACCCGAGGAGGATGAATTATGACAGTTATGATTGTCGAAAACGTAGGACCCTCGATTCGAGGCGAACTCAGTAGATGGTTGATAGAAATAAAACCAGGAGTATTCATCGGAAATATCAACGCCTTGGTTCGTGATGAAATATGGAACATATTCGAGCAAAAACTATCGCCAAATTCATCAATGCTCCAAATATGGACAACAAATACTGAGCAGGGTTTCGATTTAAAGTCAACTGGCTTGCGTGATTATGAACCATATTATTACGAAGGATTATGGTTAGTACGAAAACCTCCAAGAAACAGATAAAATGGAGGGTATTCCCCACGCACGTGGGGGTGAACCATTAAACAATTTATGGCGATAAATGATGTCGCTGTATTCCCCACGCAC
>JBBISM010000135.1:0-7292 GCA_037441245.1 Ignavibacteria bacterium
AAGAAAAGAAATTGACAGAATTAAAGGAGACTAAACCGGAATTACCCCCAAAATCAACTAAAACGAGAATACCAAAAGTAAAAGAAGCACCTGTTTCGAAAAAAGCAGAGGTAAAAGTAGAACCGCTAAAGGTTACGAAACGAGCAGTGAAGGGGACCGTTGAAGTAACTCAGAAGCCCGA
Organism: Ignavibacteria bacterium; assembly: GCA_037441245.1. Lineage (GTDB taxonomy): Bacteria > Bacteroidota > Ignavibacteria > Kapaibacteriales > UBA2268 > CALHGZ01. The sequence continues at coordinate 182 of JBBISM010000135.1, forward strand.
TAAAGAGAAAATAAGAACTGTAAAGGCAATTGCGGAGGTGGGGCAAACAGTAGAAGCAAAAGAAACAAAAAAAATGAAATTGGAGAAACTGAGAAAAACAAAAGAAGCTGAATTATTTGAATCAAAACCAGTTGTAGAAAAACCAAAAGTAAAAATCGATAATGAGGTTGGGAAAAAACTAGCAACCACACCCGAAACAACATTAATTTCAAAGGAACTGGATGATTTGAAACGCCCGATAACTTATCCATCTATAACAGATAAACGTTTAATGCAAATCAGATTTGTAATGACAGATGAGAAGATGGATGGCATAGCAGTTACATATCTCCCTAATATACGCTATTTAACAAATTTTTCAGGTTCTTCGGCAATATTATTTATTTATGAAGGCGCAATTCACTTTATAACAGATGATCGCTACGAAGAGCAAATAAAAACTGAATTGTTCCCATTACCGAATCTTTATACTCATACAAATAGAGATCCTTGGCAATATGCTGTTGATAATGGTTTATTTGAAAATATCACTACATTGGGATTTGAAGCTGATAGGTTACCATATTCAGAAGTAGTTGAGATTAGAAACATAATAAGACCCGTAAAATTCAAGCCTGAGCCCAAGATTGTTGAGCGATATACTCAACCTAAATCACCCGAAGAATTGGCGAATATACAGAAAGCTTGCGATATAACAATAAAAGTTTATGAAAAAATTCTTGAAATAATAAAACATGGAATAACCGAGAAAGAAATATCAAGCGAAATAGCTTATCTGAGCAGAAAACTTGGTTCTGAAGGAGATGCTTTTGATATTATCGTCGTTAGTGGTCCGAGGACTGCATTGGTTCATGGCAAACCGAGCGATAGGAAAATCAAGAAAAATGATGTAATCACGTTGGACTTCGGCTGTATAGTAAATGGTTTTAGATCCGACATAACTCGAACATTCGTTTTTGGGAAAGCTACAAAAGAACAAAGAGATATATACAAGCTATTAGTCAATGCAAAGAATGCGGCTATAGAAACAGTAACACCTGCAATGAATGGCAAACTCCTCGATAAAGTTGCAAGACAAATGATAGAAAAAGCTGGTTATGGCAATTATTTCCAGCATTCTTTGGGACACGGCATCGGGATTGAAGTTCACGAAATGCCAATAATAACTTTCAGAAAAGATGATCAGATTATACCTGAAGATGTTGTGATAGCCATAGAACCAGGGATTTACCTGCCAGACAGGTTTGGTATGAGAGTCGAAGACGATGTATTTGTTACCCGATATGGTGCTAAACCCTTGACTCAAGCACCTGAAGAATTAATAGTTATCTAAATACTTCATATATCAAATTTTGGATTTTAACTTCTCAAACTGTGAAAAATAGGGCTGTCTCAAAACAGTTCATTAGATAATAGTTGTCATTCTTTGGCAATTGGAAATATTGTAATTATGCGATATTATGGATTGTCAATTGTTTGGAAATGACCTCATAACATTCTTTCTTGACAGCCCCATTTACTATAGAAAGTGATGTTAGAATAATAGAAAATGCTAACGGACATTTATAGTAATGCCTGCTAGTTTCCATTTTGGATATTCGTAGAAGTATGTAACGCTATAATATACTTGGTGTGGCGATGTGGTAAAATATCCGCTATAAGCCAAAACATCGTCTTCAAGTGTGGGTTCATCGCTAATAACTATTTCAACTTCCTTTACTACTTCTAAATCAATTTCTTTATCTATAAATTCTTGGAAGGCTTTTTTCAATTCATCTGGTGTTGTTTCCTTTTTCCAAACAGCACAAACATAATTATAGAAAGGCTTGAAATCCTCAGTATTAATCGCTTTTGCTAATTGTAAAACTGCTTCAGAAGCCATTTTCTTTAAATTATTTTCGTTTGGTATGGATTTCCCAAGTTCGGTTTGTAGTTCAATCCCTCCACTTTCTTTATATATACTAAGGATTTTCCATTTGTCTTGCTCTTTAACAAATTTTATTGTAATGGGTATTGTCCCACCTGATTCGGTCGTAATATCACCTTTTAATTCGCCTTCATTATTATCGTATTTACGAGAACTCCAATTTGCTGATTTAAAATCAGCTAAGGTTGAACCTTCAAGAAAGTCTATTAATTCCTCTAATGAAGTATTGTTTTTGAACTCTTCAGAAACGAGTTCATAGGCATCATCATATTTTGCTTCCTTAACTTTTTGAAAAAAATCATCAGCAGTTTCGGGAATTTCTTTCAGTGGAGCACAGGATATCAATAAAATAATAATGAAAAAGCTAATTGGAATATTAATCTTATTCATAATTAAACCCTATTAATAATTGACAAATAATTGAAAATCAAATATAAAGTATTTTTTGTTTCCTATCAAAATATTTTTAGGATATCATTAGATAATGGAATCTCCTAAATTCTAACCAATAGGCATTAATGAATAAATCTGCAAATCATCTCAGTGATTTCTATCAAATCATTAATTTATATAGAATTTTTATATTTCTTGCTGGCTCTGGGAAAATTGTTTTAATGCGAGAAAGATGATTGTAATATTTAATATTAAATAGATTTTCAACGGATAAGTTTATACTATGAGCTGTTTGAGCAATTTCAAAAATGAATTGATAATACAAGCCGAATATATTATATCCATCGGTTGGCAATTCATATTTATCCACCCTTTTTTGCGAGGCAACTAGTTCGTTGTAAATACCAACTCTATGATTTTTAATTCTAATCTGCAATTCATTTATGAGTTTTACAGGTGGTATCATCGCAAGCGGTAATTTTGGGCTCAACTGCTCACCATAAGTGAAGGAAAGGGAACTATTGAATAAAAGAAAATGGACCGGACGCCAATCTATTTTTGTTTCGAATCCAATAATACGGGCGGGGAGATTATATGTAGCATATATTGGTAGCAGTTGTGCATAATTGGTATCTCCTGTATTTCTTGGCAAGATGTAATTATTCATTTCATACCAAAATAGATTGAGAGAAGCAAAGATCCCATTGTTTTTGTAGAATGCAAGTATTTCGGCTGCAAATCCACTTTCTGCATTGAGTTCGGGATTTCCCACTTCGAATGAATACGCGGCTAAATGAGGTCCTTCGGAATAAAGCTCTTCTATTGTTGGTGTTCTCATAGTTTTGGATAGCTCAACACCAAGAAAAAGGCCAGGTAAAGTTTCATGAATTATCGAAATATCAGCTGAAAATAAGTGAAAATCCCTTTTCCTTATTAAACCTATGGTTGTTTGCTTATTTTCGATTTCAGGAGAGAAATTATCATACTCATATCTAATGGCACACTGTATATAATGATTACTTAGGATTAAATCTTCAAATAGGGCAATAGCGAATGAATTGTGTCGAGTATCTGGAGTGAATACATATCCACCCATTTTATTATCCCTATGAGTAAAATAAAATCCTAGAGTTCCATTATTGAAAATATTCACGTTATGATGATTTAATTCTGTTGAGAAATTAATAGAGCGAAATACAAATTCTGCTCCAATATTATCTTTTGATTCGTATTCGGTATGATTATAATAAGTACGACTGAATTTTGTGATTAAATTATCAAGAATTGGACTATGCAAATGTATGATTGATTTTGCATCAATACTTCGCCGTAGTATTTTTATATTTACTCCATTTGGGTGGGCACCAACAAAACCACCAGGGATTCCATATTCTGATTGAAATTCACTAAAAACAGCCCCGACGAGGAAATCCGAGTTTATGTAACTTCCTCCGAAGCGATAATTCAACATTTCTGATGAAGTGTTCTTCAATATACTGTCAGGACTTGCAATATCTTCTGAATTTTTATAAGTTAAATTACCCGAAAATGCAAATGGGGCAATCGGAAAGACTAATCCAATAGCCCCATTTTTGCTTCGGTTCGCACTTTCGTATAGTAGTAATGAATTGAAGTCTGTTTTTAGTGGTAAATTTAGTGGTATATCGTCATTGATTACATTTACCAAACCACCTAATGTTGAACTCGAATGAAGTAATATCTTTGGACCTCGTATAATTTCAATACGATTCGAGTTTAGTGGGTCAAGTGTAACAGCGTGATCAGCTGAAGTTGCCGATAAGTCATCGTTATAAAACCCATCGTATTTAAGGACGACATTATTACCACTCAAGCCACGAATCACTGGTCTTGCGGGCGTTGGTCCCATTGAACGTACAGCAATTCCTACTTGCTTTTTCAAAGTTGCTGCTAGTGTTTGGCTTATTGCTTTATTTAACTCTGCATCTTTTAAAATCTGTGATTCTTCAATCAATTCTTGAAAAATTGAATTATAGGGCGAAGCGGAAACAACTATTGGTGGATATAAATACGAAATTGGGTTTAAAGTTATTATTATCTCTTGCGAATCTATGTCTTTTGCTTTTAGATTGCGATATTCACGTCTATAACCCAAGCGATAAATGGTTAAAATATAATCTCCTGATTTCAGACTATCAATAATAAAATTGCCGTTTTTATCGCTATATATTTCAATTTTTTTTAGATTAATTATTTCAATTTTTGCATTAGTTACAGGTAGTTGCGTCTCGCTATCAATAACTGTTCCCTGTATTTTTATTAATTGAATTTCAGCAATAGCTGATTGAAATAAGAAAAAAATCAATAAAGAGATAAAAAAAAATATTTTAAATAATCTATGCATCGGCAAATATTATTCAACTGTTACCAGAATTTCGCCCATAAAAACATATTTATCTTCATTGTTCTCACAGATGATTACTCTAAATGAGGTTGTGCCATATTTCAGGGGTTTAAGATTAAACTCCCAATACTCGATATCAGCTTCGACTATTGTATTATCTGAGAATTTCAATTTAAGGTTAAAAGGAGGCGATGGAATTGCAATTTTGTTATCATTTTCGTCGTAAAATTCAATAATAAGATGTTCAGTTCTATTTGGGTATTCTAATTTAATTTCGCCCTCAATAGAGCCATCCTTAGTGAAAGAAACCAATACCTCTTTGGTGTCTTCTTCAATTATTTTGAAGCTTACTGGTGTTGATATATCGCTGGCAATTACTTTAATAGGAATTTTTGGAGAACGGAAATCAGGGTGGTCATTATGCAAAACGAGTAATTCAATATTAGTTTCCCCAGGTTTAATTCCAACTATATGAAATTCCCATTCAACACCATGGCGATGGATTTTAGCTATTGTAGTATCGGCAATATTCCAGCCAAAAGAATAATCTGAATCTTTGGGGGGGTCTAATTTTTTCCCTTCTTCGTCGAGGAAAATGATTTCAAGATGATCAGTAATAGCACCTGCTGTAACTTCGATATATTGTTTAAATTGGGGGTCAATTTGACCACGAAAGACTTTCATTTGAGTAGCACCTGAACTTTCGAGGATAAATCCGTATGCTTTGAAATGCTCTTTGTCTGGTGAAGTTGGCTCTTTCTCCGAGCAGGAGTTCAAGATTAGTGATAATATCAATATAGATAAAATAAATAACGATTGCAAGTATCTTCGCAACATATTATTCTCCTTAATTGTTAATTAAATTTAAGACTGAATATTTTAACTGTTAGAATATTTATTTTGTTTTGGTTTAATTTATGTCAATAAACGATTTTGGGGGGGCTCGGCTGAAATTTAAAAAGACTTTTTGACTTGAAATATTGATAAGTTTATAGATTGATAATGTGTATTCTATAGTAGTATGAAATGTACAATAAACTGTTATGAAGAAGTCTTTATTAATATGGTGAAATAAATTACAAATCTGGCATTGTTTCTCGGAATCTTTATCCTTGGGATATGAATATGTTTGTTGATGTGTATTTTCCTCGAATGCACAACAGTTTGAACAGCTATTATTATGTATATGCCATAAATTAAAAGTCGAAATGTTGAAAAGAGATATGATTATCAATGAAGTAATTAAAAATTTATGGCTTATTATATTAATATTTTTATTGCTCATTATCATATGTCTATATTTAAAATCATAAGTCGAATTTCATATCTTTGTATTGTTTGAAAATGAATTTTAACAAAAAGTATTGAGTAAAGAAAAAGTAAATAAAGTTGTTTTTACTATTGCATTAATTGGTTTTGCTCTTTGGCTCGGGGGGAATGTAACTAGAAATGCAATTGCTTATGATTTTCTTGAAATCAAAGAACAGATAGGAATTAAACAGCAAATAGAGATGCAAGAATATTGGTATGGATTATATCATTTCACAAATCTCGGAGCTTATTCTTCAGCGGGTTTTGTGATATTATTTGTTTCAGCCATAACTTTAATATTTGCTAACTTTAAGAATTTGAAGCTCAAGGGTTGGATGTTTATGGCTATCGTTTGTTTTTTGTTGGCTTTCCCTATTAACTGTTTGTTAGTTTATTACGATATCAAACTTGGTTTAGCAATCTATTATGAGAATATAAGAGATGTTAGCAATATAGCTTTTGAGGAATTTTTTCTTAATCGCTATACCGATGTTACAATAAATGTTTTATCAAATCTTTCGTATTTATTATGTTTTACAAGTGCTATAATTTTAATATGGAAACCATTGGATTTAGAATCATCAAAATGAATAATTCAATAAAATGAAACAAAATGAAATATTCGATGAATTAAGTATTATAGTTAAAAAATCTGGCTATAGCATACGATATGATAGAGGTCCATTCCAAAGTGGCTATTGTATTGTCAATGAAAAGAAGCTCATTCTTTTCAATCGCTATACACCGATGGAAACCAAAATAAGTGTGTTAATCAAGTGTATCTTGTCGAATGATTTTGATGGTATATTCATAAAACCAGCTGTAAGAGAATTTATTGAAAAAGAAAGCAAATATATTAATTATGAAAGTATCAGTATTACGATAAATGATAAGGATTCATAATGAAAGTAGAAGTAAAATTAGAAAAAGGTATGCATCTGATTGGTGAAAACTCACGCTTTCACAAGACGATTTTCGATACAGTTGAAGATTTTGGCGGTGATAATAGCGCACCAACTCCAGTCGAAGTTGCAGTGCAATCGCTTGGGGCTTGCACAGCTATGGATGTATTGAGCATATTGCGAAAAAAGAGAAAA
>JBBISM010000136.1:0-5372 GCA_037441245.1 Ignavibacteria bacterium
GTTACAGAGCCAAAAAAGTGCTTTAAAGTCTCTTGTGCGGCTAATGCCAAAGCTAAACCACCGAGAGAAACACCAGCCAATACCGGGGTGATTTCTACTCCCAGATTATAGAGAATAAAAATTATACCTGAGATAACAATAATTATTTTGAAAATTTTCCTAATTAATGGAACCAGTTTATCATCCACAGTGCTTGGAGTTCTTCTCGAAAGCTGGCTGAAAAATTGCGATAATATATCAATTACGTTGTAAGATGCGATGGTCAAAAATAGTGGAATTAAGATATTAAAAGCTATTAAAAGCGAGCGATTGATTTGTATTGGAAATTCTAAAAGATACAAGAAATTTTGAAGGATTAAAATTAGAATTAATATAAAAGTTGAGCGGGAAAGAGATAAAATCAAATTGTTTGATGGTGGTTCAAATTTTAATAATCTGAATATTAATCGAAAACTGAGCTGAAATAATATTTTGAAAAGTTTATATATTAATAAACCAACAAGAATGTATAACAAAAGAAAGACTAATTGCCACAACTCAAAACCCCAAAAATCAATAAGCAAGAAATTAGGAAGTTTTTTCTTTATATTTTCGGTTTCGATTGGGAAAGTGGTTTTATACAAGGCATCAATGCTATTTGTTGTATAATCTGAAAATACCCACCGATTATTAATTTTGACTAAATAAATTTCTGGTAATGATTTGAGTGGTTGATAGCTATGAATACCTGTTGCAGAATCAGTATAATCGGGATTATCAGGTACATCTTCGAGGTTAATTTTAAGCCCTCGTGCATCAAGAATTTTTTTTAGTTTTATTGCTAATTCTCGAAGTTCATCTTGTTTATACTTCCCTTTTGCGAAACATCTTGCAGCTCTATTGGGGTTAAAATTAGTGCCTTCAATGTAATAAAAATAATTGAATAAAGTATTACGTGGTGAATTCAGCGACAAATCGGCTTGATTTGAATAGCTATAAAATTGTACTGAAATGATTAGTAATAAAAATAATATTCTTTTCATAGTTTTGTTATAATAATTCTTTAATTCTATATCCAAATTATCAAATTTTGTTTAAATATAACTCAATTTAAAGTACTATTGATTAAACAGGGTTAGATAAATTTTTTTAAAATTATAAAAAATGATAATTTGCATTTCGAATAATTATTCATTTCATTAGAGATAAAAATGGGTATTGAAAAAGAAAAAATTTTTGAAATTATACGCCCGATATACAAAGATTTTAGTATTTATGAGCATCGAAATCAGCTATCTATTATAGTAATTCCTGAGAAACTGAAAGAGGTTTGTCTTGCATTATTTGATAACTCAGAAACTTCTTTTGATATGTTATTAGATATTACGGCAATTGACCGTCTTATAAGTGATAATAGATTCGAAATAGTGTATTTTCTTTACTCCAACAAATTCAAAAGCAGATTAAGAATAAAAGTACCTCTCGATGGCGATTATCCGACTTGTCCTTCGGTTACGGACATTTGGGAAAGTGCTAACTGGTATGAGCGGGAAACTTATGATATGTACGGTATAAATTTCGATGGACATCCGAATTTGATAAGATTCTATATGCCGGAAGATTATGTTGACCCTGAAACTGGCGAACCGATTTATCCATTAAGAAAAGATTTTCCATTGATGGGGATTCCTGATTCATTACCGCTGCCTCTATACCCAGAGAAATACAGTAACGATAATTAATGATTATTGATATTTGCTAATGCCTCTTCTCTTGTATCGAAATACTCAAAGAGATGCTCTATACGCGATATATCAATTAATAGCTTGACATTTGTTTGGAGTCCGATAAGTACAATTGGAATTGAATGCTCACTCAAAAGCCTTGAAGCCAATAATAAGCAACCTAATCCCGAACTATCTATTGTTTCCACTTGGCTTAAATCCATAATAAAAGTATCAATATCAGATTGGCAGATAATAAGTAGTTCTGCTTTAAGTTCAGGGGCAAGTGCTGAATCAAGCTTATTGTGTTTCAATGTGAATATTACAATTTTGCCTTGAGTTTCAAGTGTATAATTCATAAATTTCAAAATTATTTGGTAAATTGCTTAACCGTTATATAACAGGTTATTATACAAAAATAATTTAAAAAATTGTGAATAAAAAAAATTTTGATAGGATTTTAATTGTACGATTAAGCTCGCTGGGCGATATACTTCTTACAACGCCAGTGGTAAAAGCAGTCAAAAAAAGATTCCCCGATTCTATTATTGATTTTGCTATCGGCTCTCAATTTAAAGAAATATATCAATACAATCCTTCAATAAATGCAATTTTCTGTTATGATAAAACTTTGGGTTACAGAAATAATGCAAAGTTGTTTAATAAATTTACCAATCAGATTGGCTTCGATAAATATGATTTAGTAATTGATTTACAGAATAACCTGCGTTCATATCTCTTGCTTTATGGCAAATATAAGTCAATTGTTAGAGCAAAAAAGAATAGATTGCACAAGCTATCATTAGTTTATTTTAAGAAGTCTCTTACATACTATAATTCTGTCGTTTATTTATATGCCGAATGTTTGAGGAAATTGGGAATTTACGTAAACGATGAGTTAAGTGAATTTTGGTTACCTGAGGAAGCTGGCTTAAAAACTTATATTCCAGAAATCAGAGACACAGAACAAAATGGCGCTTTTATAATTTCTATAGCACCAGGCTCGAAGCATTTTACGAAAATGTGGTTCACTGATTACTATATCGAACTTTCGAGGAAGTTGATTGAAACATATAATTGCGAAATTTTTTTGCTCGGCAGTAAAGATGACTTAGAAATTTGTACAAAAATTTTTAAAGAGTTGAATTTAAAAGCAAAAAATTATGCTGGAACTACAAGTTTATTCGAAGCGGGGAGAAAATTGGATAAGTCTCGCTTACTAATTTGCAATGATAGTGGGTTGATGCACCTTGCTAATGCTCGAAAAGTCCCAATCGTTGCAATATTTGGTTCGACTGTTAAAGAGTTTGGTTTTCATCCTTTAGGTGGGAATTATTCAATAATAGAAAAAGATTTGCATTGCAGACCCTGTACTCACATAGGACGTGATTCTTGTCCAAAGGGACATTTCAAATGTATGAAAGAAATTTCAGTCGAAGAAGTCTATGATGCTGTAAAAAATATGATTGATAAGAAATTAGCTCTGAATAATAGCATTAAAAATTAGCATAGTTTTTGCTAAATTTGAATTAAATATATTTATTATCATTGGGGAGTTTATGGAACGGATTGGTTTGGCTGTAATAGGGACTGGTGAGATTGCTCAAAATTTTCATATACCTATTTTGTATAAAATGAAGAATGTCAAAATTGTGGGAGTTTATGATGCAATCAAGACTAAATCACAACTTATTGCTGAAAGATATGATATACCATATTGTTGTCAATCAATAAATGAGATAGTAGAAATTGATGAAATAAAAGGAGCAATCATTACAACTTCAACAGATGCACATTCGGAAATAGCAATTCAATTTATAGAAGCAGGTAAAGATGTTTTTATTGAAAAACCTGTTGCACGCAATTACCAAGAAACCCAAACTATTGTAGATGCAGCAAAGCAGAATGACTGCAAGGTTATGATAGGGATGAATCAAAGATTTCGCAATGATTCGATATATATGAAGAACCATATACTTGGTGGTTCGATTGGAGAAATATTCTATTTGAACGCGGGATGGTTGCAACAAAAACGCGAACAGCAATGGCTAGAGAAAATAGTTCAATCTGGCGGTGGGGTTTTGTTAGATTTGGGTATTTCCTTGATTGACTTAATATTATGGATTAATGATTTTAAAAAAGTTAAATCTGTAAAAGCCAATAATTTCAATCATTTGACTAAGCCAGCCGAAGATGTATCTATTGGTTCAATTCAATTCGAAAATGGTTCGATTGGTACTTTTGAATCAAGTTGGACTATATTCCGTTCACGTAAAACCTTTTATTGCGATATTTATGGTCAACTGGGTCGGGTTTCAATTAATCCATTTAATATATTTAACATTGAAAGCAAAATAAGCAAGACTAAATATCAAATTACGCATCTACAAAACATCTTAATTCAAAAAAAATCCTTCGAAAATGCATTGACTAATTTTGTCAATGTATTGCAAGGAATTGGTTATCTCCATTCTACAATTGACGAAGCGTTAATTGTGATGAAAATAATCGAGGCTATGTATCAATCCGCAAAAGAATTGCAAGAAATCCACCTTTAATGAAAATAATTTAATTTGGATTTTAATTATTTTATTTTTATATTACACTTGTTGTATTTTTATTAACAATTCCAGGGACATAGTTATGTAAAAAATAATTTGTTTCTCTGTTCTTGCTAAAGAAAGGAGGCAGATATGTTTCAGATAAATCCGAATTATTCTCCATTGAGTGCCTATCATAATAATTTAGCACGGTATAAATCTTATAATATTCGCAATATCAACGGAATAAAGCAATTAAAAGAGAAGCTATCAGCTAAGGAAATCGAAGATATCATTACTGTTGCTCGCATTTTGCCTTTTAAAACTAATAATTATGTAATTGAAGAATTGATAGACTGGGACAGTATTCCGAATGACCCCATATTTATTCTTAATTTTCCTCAAAAGGAAATGCTCTTAACAAAGCATTACGCTGATATTAAAAAACTTATAGAAAGTAATTGTTCAAATGAGAAACTAAATGAGGCAATTGATAGTATAAGATTAGAGCTTAACCCTCATCCATCGGGGCAAATCCAATACAACATTCCGATTTTCCAAGGTACAAGAATAAAGGGCGCTCAACATAAATATCACGAAACGGTATTATTTTTTCCTCAACAAGCCCAAACCTGTCACGCATATTGTACTTTTTGTTTCAGATGGCCACAATTTACAAGTATAGAAGAATTAAAGTTTGCCACCAAGGATATAGAACCACTCATTGAGTATATTCGAGAACATAAGGATATTACTGATCTGCTATTTACTGGTGGCGATCCTATGATACTCAAACCAGAAATATTCGAACACTATATTGATAAAATTTTGGAAGCGAATATCGAGCATCTTAATTCAATCAGAATCGGGACCAAAGTGCTGAGTTATTGGCCTTATAAATTTGTAACAGATATCGGTGCAGATGTAATATTGAATACATTTGAAAAAATAGTTAAATCAGGGAAAAATTTGGCTTTTGTATCTCATTTCAGTCATCCCCGTGAGTTGCAGACAAAAGCAGTTGCTACAGCAATAAGTCGAATTAAATCAACTGGTGCTCTGATACTAACGCAATCACCAGTACTATCTAATATAAATGACAACCCACAGATATGGGCTGAGATGTGGC
>JBBISM010000136.1:5406-7234 GCA_037441245.1 Ignavibacteria bacterium
CATATTATATGTTTATACCACGAGATACAGGAGCTTATCATTATTTTAATGTTTCTTTAAAAAATGCTTATTCTATATTTAGGAAAGCAATTAGAAATACTGGTGGTTTATGTAGGACTGTGAGAGGCCCAGTAATGTCTGCTTCCCCAGGGAAAATACAAATCTTGGGCTATTCATATATAAATGATGAAAAAGTTTTTGTTTTAAGTTTTATTCAAGCAAGAAATACCAAATGGGTACAAAAGCCATTTTTTGCACAATTCGATGAAAATGCAAGTTGGCTCGATGATTTAAAACCTGCCTTTGGTCAAAGCAAATTCTTTTTTGAGGATGAATTGCATCAAATTTATACGATAAAAAAAATGTTGAGCGAGACAATAGAGCAGAATTAATTGTTTTGCAAAGTTTGAAGTTTATGGAAATACTCTTTTTCTATTGTTGATAAATTTTTTGGTAGTATTATTTTGATACTAACATAAAGATCTCCTCGTTTTGAATAGTCTCCATAAACTGAAATCCCCATACCTTTCAATTTAAATACTTTGTCGGGTTGTGTTTCTGGTGGTATTTTTAATTTTATTTTGCCTGTAAAAGTATTGATATTAATTGTTCCACCTAAAATAGCTTTATATAAATCAATAGTTGCATTCATATATAAATCGTTTCCCTGTCGTGTAAAGACTGGGTCTGGTCTGATAGTAGTTTTAATAATCAAATCGCCCGCTGAGCCTCCGTATTTACCTGACTTACCTTTTCCAGAAACTTTTAGTGTTTGACCATCATTGATTCCTGGTTTGAATTTTACTTGGATAATTTCACCGTTGATATTGATTTTTTTTGTGGTGCCTTTGAAGGCTTCTTCAAGTGAAAGTGTAACATCGAGATGGATATTTTCGCCTTTTTTCGGCGGGTATTTGAAATCAGAAAATTTTGATTGTTTGAATTTACTACCAAATATTTTCGAAAAGAAATCTGAAAAACCAGTGCTTTCAAATCCAAAATCATCAATTTGAGGTTCGGGTTGCCGACCTGCAAACCATTCCTTCCAATTAAAATCTGAAGTTTTATTCCCGCTTTGATTGAAAGTTGACCAAGAACTATTCAAATTATCGTATTTACTTCGCTTTTCTGGGTCGCTCAATACTTGATAGGCTTCGTTGATTTCCTTAAATTTATTCTCCGACTCTTTGTTATTTGGGTTTTTATCAGGGTGATATTGCATTGCAAGTTTCTTATATGCAGATTTGATTTGTTCCAAAGTTGCAGTTTTTTCTACACCCAATATTTTGTAATAATCTTTGAATTCCATATATTATTGAATTTGGAATGAACTATTTTAGTTATAGAGACGAATTAAACCACAAAAAATATTAACTTGCTGGGGTTGTTTTTACAAACTTTTTAAAGAAATCATTGATTTTCTCATCTGTATGATTTTGATTAATAAAATCATTTAGCTTGAATGGTTCGGTGAGTTCAGAAAATTTTACCTGATAAAAATTTGCGAAATCATTTTTCGAAATTATTATAGTAAATTTCTGATTACCATCTATTACCGAAAGTTCCAAATTATATAATCCATTTACAAGTACGAAAAAGTCGAGAGTTGCTTCAGCGAAGAATAATTTAATATCATTGCCGATTTCAGAAATTTGCAAGTTAGTTTTGTCAAGAGTTACAATGGCTGTCATACTATCTGTTTTGACACTAACCAATTCATCTTGATATCTAAAATTGACATACTCGATAAGATTTTCATTGAAAAATTCATCAAAAACTGGTTCTTCTATTAGATTTTGAACAACTTTTTCATCATTACAGCTTATAA
>JBBISM010000137.1:0-1055 GCA_037441245.1 Ignavibacteria bacterium
GAAATGTATGTATTAGAGGCAGAAGGTCAAGAAATAGCTACAAAGGGTGCTATAATCGGTGCGTTGAGGCTTTATCTTGATTTTATCAATCTATTTCTATTCTTACTGAGGCTTTTTGGGAGAAGAAATTGAATGATTTTGATGAAAATATTTCACCTTTTTTTGCAATCGAAGCTCAAAACCTCCTTTCTCAAGGTAATCCTGAAGAAGCAATTATATTATGCCAATCTGGTATAAATAAATATCCCGATTATCAATCTGCATACATAACACTTTTCAGAGCTTATCTTCAGGTACATAATTATGCTCAAGCAAAGGATTTAATTGCAGAATGTCTGAAATTGTTTCCTGCGAACAAACAACTTCATAATTTAAAACGTGAATTAAATCAACATATCACTGCAGAAATCAAATTGGAAAAAGATTATGATAGGGGAGATGGTTATGATGATTTAAAAGATAATGTTCAAGAAAATGAAGTCAATGAAATTGATATTGAAAACAAGCGTTTTCTTCGCAAATTAACCCAAGCAACACCAGAAATAAAATATCAGCTAGCTTTGAAAGCAACTGATTTGAATATTATTCCGGGATTAGAGCTAACTTTTCATCAATTCAATAAGCAAAAAATAATACTTCGCGATTATATACAAGAGGTACAAGATATTAGTCAAATTGTTTCAACAATAGAAATTGAATCAATAAATAATTTTGATGAGCAGGAGAAATTTGAATCCAATCGAGCATCGCCACTTATTACAGAGACTCTTGCCGGTATTTACGAAAGTCAAGGTGCAATAAGAGAAGCAATTCGAGCTTATGAAGTATTAGCTTTGATGTATCCAGATAAATCCGATAAATACAACTCAAAAATTGAAGAATTACGAAGTAGAAATACTTGATTTATTCCTTCACAGTTGAAATGGGTGCTTATTTTCCAGAAATAATTGAAGTTCGTCAATATTTTCTGGACTACCCATAAAAAGAGGTGTTGTTTGATGAATACTTTTAGGACAAATATCCAAAATTCGTTTTTGACCATCAATAGATTTGCC
>JBBISM010000137.1:1065-7109 GCA_037441245.1 Ignavibacteria bacterium
ATTCTCGACTATCATGGAAAGTGGGTTGACTTCATATAATAGTCTTAGCTTCCCATTCGGTAATTTATTTTCGGCGGGATACAAATATATACCGCCATAATGCAATGTACGATGAATATCACCAACGGCCGTTGCAATATACCTCAATGTGTATGGTCTATCGCCATTTTCGTCGGGTGTTTTGATGTAATCTATATATTGTCTAACTCTTTTATCCCATTTAAAGTAATTACCTTCGTTGCAACTGTAATAGCGCCCTTTTTTGGGTATGGTAAGATTTTCATAGGTTAAAAGAAATTCGCCAATTGTAGGGTCATAGGTAAATACATTAACGGCATTACCTGTAGTATAAACTAAAATAGTGCTACTTCCATAAAGAATATATCCAGCGGCTTTTTGTTTGTAACCAGGTTGTAAAATATCTTCGATAGTGGGTTCATTTGGGCTTGAAGGTTCTAATTTTAGATATAGTGAAAATATGGTTCCGATGGTTATGTTTACATCAATATTTGTGGAACCATCTAAAGGGTCGAAGGCTAAAATGTATTTTCCTCGCTTGAATTTTGATGGGATTTGAATAAGTTCATCATTTTCTTCACTAATCATTGCACATAAATGTCCTGAGCGGTTCATCGCACGATAAATTACTTCGTTTGCATATACATCAAGTCGTCGAACCATTTCGCCGTGAATATTAGTGGAATCGGTTAATCCGAGTATATCATTTAATCCCGCCCTTCGAACATCGCGTGAAATGATTCTAAATGCAAACAATAGATCGCGCAATAGGGAAGTAAATTCGCCTGTAGCTTGTGGATGTAGATCTTCTTGCTCAGTAATATAACGATCAACTGTGTAGAGCTTTGAGATATTGATTGGTGGCATAATTATTTATTCAAATTGTAAATATACAAAATTATTAATTTAAAATTAGAATTTATAATTTTGTATCAATTAGAAATTCTCAATGCAAGAACAGGACACTTTGCTTTGCGTAAAACCTTTTCTGTTGTGCTCCCGAAAATTAAGTGTTCTAAACCCTTTCTGCCGTGGGTGGCAATGCATATTAAATCAATATTATTCTCTTCAGCATATTTGTTAATTATATCAGCGGCTTTACCTGTTAGAATATCAATATTCTTATTTATGTTTCCAGAAATTTTTGAAGCGATTTTTTTTAATTCTGATTCGTAATGATGCTTCATATTTAGACTTAAATCAACTGGGTTGATAGCAGGAAATCCCGGAGTGCTGGGCAAAACAAGTGGTTCGATTACATATAAAAGATACAAAGTTGAACTGAATAGTTCTGAAATCTCAATTGCATAATTTAATGCAGTTTCAGAACCTGGTGAGAAATCTATAGGAACAAGTATCTTACTGAATATTTTCATCGAAATTTCAAATTAAAGTTAAAATAATTGAGCTTTATATTTCAAAAATAATTTGAAATTTGAAAAAATACAATTATATTTATAGAACCCGATATCCTTCGGGCAGAATATTTATAACATAACCGGAGGATAATATGAAAACCCCCAAAATCAATCCAACTGAGAACAAAACTTCCATTGAAAGCAACTATTTTTGGGACAATGAATTAAATGCAATCGAAGCTAAACATTTGGAATTAGAAAAATCTTTAAAAGAAAGTAACGAAAAATTTAGAGCAATTGCTGATTATACTTTTGATTGGGAATTATGGCATTCACCCGATGGGAGATTATTATGGGTCAATAAATCAGTCGAAAGAGTTATCGGTTATTCAATCGAAGAATGCTTTCAGATGGAAAAATTCCCTTTGCCAATTATCTATAATGAAGATAGACCCAAAATAGAAAGCTATTACGAGCAATCACTAATAAATCCTACAATTGAAACTGATATTAGTTTCAGAGTGCGTAGAAAAAATGGTTCTTTAATATGGGTTTCTGCTTCCTGGCAACCAATTTATGACGAAAAAGGGAATTGCAACGGTCTAAGGACAAGCATTAGAGACATTTCAAAGCGTGTGCAAGCAGAAGAACTATTGAAAAAAGTAATTGAAGAAATGCGAAAATCAAACGAAACTATAAATCAACAAGTATTCAAAATGAATGAGATGAAATTCAAGCTCGATGCTATGGAACGCAAATATAGAGAGCTTGAAAATAAAAGAGATAGGTTTCTTTCGATGATTTCTCAAGACCTTGTAAAATTATTTATAGGATTGCAATCTGTTATCGAATTATTTGCCGATTCAAATGATGAAATGGTAAGTCAAGCATATAATAAAATCTGTGAACTGCAAGAGTTTATTCAAGATTGTTTGAAAGAAGCTAATTCTTATTTTATAAATGTTTAATTTATTTGTTTCCTATTTCTTTTTTGGAGTAATCTAAGAAAATATTCAGAAACATTGAGTTCACAGGCAATTTGTTTCTGGCTTTTTTCTCTATTCCTGCTGATATATTTTAGTATGAATCCATCTAATCGAGATATTTTGGGTATATAGAAATTTATTCCGCCGAAATATCTCAGCAAGTTTCTGACTGTATCTATTCCA
The DNA here is from genome assembly GCA_037441245.1 of Ignavibacteria bacterium. Lineage (GTDB taxonomy): Bacteria > Bacteroidota > Ignavibacteria > Kapaibacteriales > UBA2268 > CALHGZ01. Next base: position 3,611 of record JBBISM010000137.1, read on the forward strand.
CAGCCATCAGCGAGCATTTTCAAATCTTCTGTTAAATCATCGAATTCAATTTGTTCATAAATATCTTGCTTCATTTTGACCTCACAAATTTTTGAAATTAATGTTAAAAAGTTTATATTTGTATTTATAACGCAAATATAACGTAAATATTACGGTAAATTTAAATAAATTATTTAAAAAATAAAAGTAAATATTATGAATAGTTACTCTTCTGAAATGGGTTTTCGATTGCGAAAAATAAGAGAAAATTTCATATTACCAGGCGTGAAATTATCGGCAAATCAATTCGCTAAAATGCTTGATTCCACTGCAGATAAAATTTTAAACTATGAAAGAGGGCTATCGAACGTTCCTAATTCGATTTTGATTCGATTGTATTATTTAGGAATAAATCCTGTATATATACTAACTGGTGAAGAATACGTTTATGCCAATAACGAAAGTGGGAAAAGATTAAATCAAAAATGTGAGCAAGTCTCGAAAGTGAATATTTTGAGTAATAGGCAGGATAGCGATAAAAAATTAAAAATAATAAAAGCTGCTGCAAAGGATTTAAGAAAGAAAAAATAGTATGTCCAAAGAAGAATATAGAAAATATCTATCAGCATTGAATGATTCAGAGTTTATTGATGAGGTTAAATCATTCGTAATCAAATCTCATTTTGACTTGAGTTATCCGAAATGGAAAGCTGAAATATTTCGAGATTTTGAAGAAAATAAAAAGAATTTAATTGATATAGCTATACACGAAACCTATGCTTACATAGATTTGCTCGAAAGCGATATATTCAGGAAAAAGTTTAACATCCCAAGACGTTTCGACGAAATTGACGAGCAAGAGAGGATTTGGATCAAAAGCCTATCATCTCGACTTAGTTATCATTCCGCCGAATTTCCTGATACAGGCAAAAGCCTTAATGAAATATTGAATATTGGTAATCAAAATTTGCTACTTGCTAAAATATCTGGTAATTCAATGATTGATGCAAATCTTTGCGAAAATGATATTATTATTATTGATACAAGCTCAAGAACAAAAGATGGGGATATCGTTTTAATTCTTCTTGATGATGAATATATAGTTAAGCGATTGAAAATAATTGATAATAAAATATTCTTTTATTCAGAAAATGCTGATATCCCACCTTTTAAAGCTGAGCTTTCATCGGATTTCAAAATGATCGGTGTTGTCAAGTATTATATCAAATCAGCTTCATAAAATTTGTAATTAATTTATAGATTCATAAATAATTCCAGGTGAATCTAAATCAAATATCTTCGCATCTTGAATATTATATTTTTCGATAATTTGCCCTAAAATATCTTTACGGATAGTAAAAATGATTACTTTTGCATTAGAATTGAGAATTGCAGGTATTATCCTATACAAGATACCGATTTCATCAAGTATAATACATTCGGTGTTTGAATATATTGATTTTTGAATATTTTCAATTGCTTTATCGAATTCAATTGGCTTATATCCAAAGCAACCACATTTAGCTTCTGAAAAAGCATCATCATTTCGCATTAATGGAATCGTATTTTTAGATTGAATATCAAATAAATCATAGCCAATGTGTTTATTATTTACAAAAATTGACCTAGCAACATAGCCAGCAATGGAACTGAATTGGGATTGAATTTCATTGGCAATATTCAACAATGCAGTTGATTTCCCGCTATTTTTAGCACCTGTGATTATATATATTTTCATAATTTTAAATCATTCGAATTAAGATTTAGCCCAATGATAAATTGTCTTCCTGGTTGGGGAAATCCATATTCGGTTTCATAATATCTATCGAACAAGTTGTTTATTCTGAAAAATAGTTCTATTCTATCGAGAAATTTTTGTGCTATTCTTATATTTTGTATGAATTGGTCTTGCAATCGCACCTGCGAGCGATTATCGGGATTTGTGCCATATATAATGCTTGTGAAATTAGTTTCAATATTCCAGGAAAAACCAAATGGAAAGTACTGGTGGATAAACAAATTAAAAAGATGGCGAGGTCTTCCGTCGAGTATTTTACTTTCCGCATCAATACTTTTGTTCTCAGAATAGAGAAATGTATAATTCACACCTATATCAATATTTATGAATTTTGTTTGGGCAGATAATTCAAAACCAGAGAACTCAGCTTTTCCGATGTTTTGATATTGCCTTTTATTATCCGGTAGATTTTGAAAAATTATTAAGTCAGTGACTTTATTATGAAATAAAGCAAATTTTGTGAGCAATATATCGGAAATTAACCAGCCAGAGCCGATTTCAAAATTCAAAGAATGTTCCGATTTTAAGTCTGGATTTGCTAAGCTTGTGCTGAGCAATTCGGAGTAAAATTCTTTTAAAGTGGGGAATCTACTTTTGCGGGCAATATGTGAATAAAAATTTAAATTTTCTGAATGTTTGTAATTCACCCCAAACATTGGATTGATAGAATTGCTTCGAGGACGCAATTCGCCATTGTTAGCGAAAATTGGTTCAAGTATATCATAAGAAGCACCGAGAACGAAGAAAAGCGAATTGATTATTTCGAAATCCTGTTCTAATCCCACTGAGATAGAACGAGCTTCGAATTTCTTGAATTCCTGATTTTTCTTTCCCTGCTCGTTATGAATATCCTGTTTGAGATTGAGTGAAATTTTCGTTCTTCCATTGATTAAATTATCTTTGGTGAGCAAAATCGATGTTCCATAAGAATAATCATCATATATAGAAGTGAAAGCAAATCGTTCGTTTTGGCTATTGAAATTTGCATTATCATAAGAATCAAGGACATTATAATAGCTATCATAGTATGCGATTAATTTCATATTGAATAAGTTTGAATTTATATATTCACTATTCAAACTAATAGTATTTTTTTGCCATTTTGTGAATTTCCAAAAGCGTGGGCGATTAGAATATATATTGATGGGGAAATCTTTTGGATTATTATTATGAGTGAATAATAATGAGATTGCGAAATTATCGAGCGGTTCAACTGTTGTTTTTAAAGTAAAGGCACGGCGACGGAAAGAGCTATTATCTCGAATACCACCGTTTTCATTGGATTGCTGAGTGAAATTTTTGGGGAGCGAAAATCCATCTGAACTTTCTTCGAGGAATGAAATTAGCCATTTAATAAAATCATATTTCCTTGATGAAACAAAGACAATGATTTTGTTTCGCCGTATTGAAATCGGGCGTCGAAGTTAAGCTCATTTCGATATGTATTATTTGTTATTAAATTTATTATACTACCCATAGAATTAGAGCCATAAACGACCGATGGAATGCTTTTTGTAATGTTTATTTTGGCTAAGCTGTTTGTCGTAATTCCGCTTAAATCGAGTGAACCATCGTAAGGTGAAGAAATTGGGATACCATCGAAAAAAATAATTGTCTGGCGTTGCTCGAATCCACGGATATTTATAGTAGCTTCATTTCTTGTGTTCCTTGAAATATACACAGCGGGATTGAATCGCAGGGCATCTTCTGCTGAATAGGCAT
>JBBISM010000138.1:0-7101 GCA_037441245.1 Ignavibacteria bacterium
TATTTGCTGATAATTCCCTTGGTAACATAATTCTGAAGCCCATAGGGACTACCGATACAAATCACATCTTCGCCAACTTTGACGCTATCGGGATGAACAATGATAGCTGGTATCTCTAAATCGAACGATTCCGTACTCAATATTGCAATGTCTAAATCATCGTCATAATCAATTATTCTTGTTACTCTCTTCTTATCTTCGGAATTAGTCAATATCAGTATCGAGCTCGGAGAATGTAATATATCTTCGATTACATGATAATTTGTTAAAACAAATCCATTCAAATTGACAATTACACCGCTACCAGTTGAATTTGGTGTTATTATCTGAACAACCATAGCTGTTGCAAATTCCAGCAGTTTGCTAATATCTTCGGCTGAAATCCTGAATGGAATTATAAATATGGAAATAATTACAATGATAGTTCTCATTTCTTGCTCCTAAATTATTTGTATTAAATTAGGGACTGCATCAAAATGATAAAGCACTGCTCCCGAGAAATCGAGAATTCAAAATTCATAGTTCTCTGCTTATTCCCACTTGCAAAGGAATAAAAAATGCTGATTTGATACAGTCCACCAGAATCATCATTAATCCTTTATGATAATCTCTACTCTTCTATTTTCTTGAGCATCCAATTCTGTAAATTCAGGATTACGAATCGGATTCGAAAAACCCATTCCTATTGCTTTAATCCTTTTTTCAGGTATTCCATATTTGACAAGTTCTTTCTTTACTTTTTGTGCTCTTCTAAGTGATAAGAACTTATTGGCTGATTCTTTGCCTCTCGAATCTGTATGGCCAACAACTTCAATTGTTGAATATGGATTATTTCTTAAATAGTTTGCAAATGGCTTGATATATTTTACATAATCAGCTTCAAGCTGGTCACTATTAAATGAGAACCAGGCAACAACTTGTGGTGGCAATTGCTCTTCTTGAATTGTAATTTTTTCACCGATATAGGTTTCTCCTTTGACTGCAATTTGCCTACCAGCTTTATTGACGCCCTCGATAACTATTTCGTGAGGACCTTCACTCTTTGTGGGTTTATATGCAATATAATAATAATTGTGGAATAGACGGGGCAGTTCCTCGAAAATATCTTCTATCTCTTTACCCTGATTTGCATAATAATACTTTCCATCGGTCAGTAGAGCAATTTTTTTTAGCATATCTTCATCAACATTTCCAAATCCGATGGTGTAAATTTTAGTTTTCATCTCCCGAGCCTGAAATATCAAACTTGAGGGCTTAAAAGCTAATTTTAAATCAGATAATACAAAAGAACTAATATATGAGGAATTTTCCAAACCATCAGTAAATAGTATAACAATTCTATTCTTATCTGATTCATTTATTGTATTTATACCTAAACTACTGGCTGCTATCAATGCTGTAGCATATCCAAAACGATTTAATTGGTCAAATATATAATTCGAATATGCCGCTTTTTTGGGCAATAGTGGTGATTCTATGTGCAATCTATGGTCATATTTCACAACAGAAGCATTATCTTCATCTTTAATAAAATTAAAAAATTTCCGAACTGAATTCTCAAGATTTCTTATTGGCTCGCCATACATCGAACCACTATGGTCAAGCACAAGAGAAAAGTTATAATTTTGCGGGACGTGATCGTGATGTTCAAAAACTTGAAAATCAGTAATTTCTCTAACTTTTCCACCAATTGATTCGATTATTTTTTTGAAAAACTCTTTATATGTTGCTCCATCTCCGTATGGCGGTGCTAAATTTGCAACAAAATTACCGTTCTTATCTTTAACCGAAACATATATACCCATACTTTGCGGATAATTACTTCTGTCAAAGCCAAAGATGGAAAATTTCCAATCTTTATCAGCAGTCTGATTATAATCTACGAGCCCTTTAAGATAATCGGATTGCTTTTCATGGAATTCCGGTTTGATTATTGGCTTTTCCTTTACAATTTTCGAGTTAACTTCAACAACTACATCCTTTGTAACTCTATTTCCCTTCGATTCACCAATAAGAGTATAAGTTTTCGTCTTATCAGCTTTAATTGACAACATTCCCGTAAGAGGCAAATTCTCTCTTACGCCCTCAATAACTACTTTTTCAACATTTTCGACCTGCCAGAAAAATGTGATTTCTTCGCCTTCTTCAACTTTCTGCGGAGCGGAAAATTCAACGATTCTCATCGGAGATGAGCATGACGCAAATAGCACTAATACAGCTAAAATCAGAAATGTTCTCATTAATACACCCTTTAATTATGAGAAATACAATTGATATTGCAAATATAAATCAAAGAGCGACGAAAAATGTCATTTCCAAAAAAATTTTTAAAAATCTGAAAATTATTTTTTGGAAAAGATTTTTCTTTCGAGCCAACAGGCGGACTCGAACCGCCGACCTGCTCATTACGAGTGAGCTGCTCTACCAACTGAGCTATGCTGGCATTCCATCAATACAAAATTAGCTAATTTCTATGTTTTTTCCCAATTTTCAACAACAATTCTGGCTATTTTGAATTAGATTCCTCTTATGTCGTGAATTATATTCAATTTGGAATGTCGTATGTGTAATATTAAATTCTTTCAACAATAATTTCTCGGCATTAATTATGATTCTTTCTGATTCGCTTACACTCAAATCAACATTTAATTCCAAATGACATTCGAAATGAATCTGGCTATCATTCAATCGCCACAAATGTATATGATGTATATCTTGAACCTCGGGTATGGACTTCAATATTTGCCTGATTTTTTCAATATCGCTATCCTTCGGAGCTGATTGCATCAATATCTCAATCGTTTCCTTTGTTATGTCGAATGTTTCTTTTAATATATATAGGCAAATTGCAACTGTTAGCAATGGGTCAATCCAATAAATCCCAAAAGCAATAATCAAAAAGGCACCGATTGTAACCACAACAGAGGACATCGTATCGCCCAATAAATGTAAATATGCCGCTTTTACATTAATACTGCGATTTTTATCCTGCTTCAAAAGGAATACACAAGCTAAGTTACCAACCAAACCCAAAATCGCAAACACGAGCATCAATTCTCCCTCTATTACCTGAGGCTCGAAAAAACGATGAATTGCTTCATAAAATAGATATATACATATCGCTATAAGAATTAATGAATTAATAAATGCAGATAATATCTCTGCTCGCTTATAACCAAATGTCTGCTTGTTATTCGAACTACGGCGGGAATATCTATAAGCTACATAAGCTAATACTATTGCAAATCCATCACTGAAATTATGCAAGGCATCGGATAATAGGGCTAAACTCCCCGTCAGTATGCCACCGACAATTTCTGATATAGTAATTGCGAGGTTAATTACTATGGTTGCAATTAATCTACCACCGCTTATAGAAGATTTTGAAGCACTTAAACTGTGCGTATTATCTATCATTACATAAAATATTGCTAAATAGCTTAAATCGGTTCAACAAATATGGAACGTGCTAATTCATAACCGATAATATGCTCTTTATCGTTAAATTCTATTGTTAAAGGACCGTGAAAAGGTGCTTTATCCAATACCTTCAATTTCACTTGAGGCATCAATCCAAGCTTCTCAAAATATGCAAGCATATCAGTATTCTCATCGGATAAACGCTTGATAATTACTTCGCTTCCGGGTTCAATTGTAAATAATGGGGGCTCATCGGAATCTGGTATTTCGCCCTTCTTTGTAGGTATTGGATGGCCGTGTGGGTCGAATTCAGGATTGCCGAGAAGCTCGTCTATCTTATCAAGAAATTCTTCTGAAATATGATGTTCGAGCCTACAAGCTTCATCGTGAACCTTTTCAAGCGAAAAGCCAAGAACATCCTTCAAGTAAAGCTCAAGCAATCTATGGTGTCGGATAATTTCTAAGGCAATCTTTTTGCCAGATTCTGTCAATGTTACTCCCTTATAAGAATTGTAATTGACCAATCCCATTGTTGACAATCTTTTGAGCATTCCTGTTACAGATGCTCCTGAGATATTCAGCTCATTGGCTATTGCTGTTGTTGTTACTGTATCCTCTGTTTTTTCATCATATTGAAGCTTATAGATGGTTTTTAAATAATCTTGAATTGCTTGGCTTATCATATTTACTCCTTAAATGTTATCATTCACTCACAATAAAATTAATAAATTCTAACAAATAAACATTATATTGCTAAAAATATTTTAAATAATAGTGCAGAAATTGTTGCAACTGCTATACTAAAAACAGCTGAAAACACACTTGTTTTCCATCCGAATTCCTTTGTCATTACTATAAAAGTAGCAAGGCAAGGAAAATATAAGGTTACAAAAATTACAAAAACGATTATCTGCTCAACCGTCATCGGCAAAGCCGATAAAGTTGTAACACCTAATGCTTGGGTTGCCATAACTATTATTAATTCCTTTCTCAAAAATCCAAACACTAAGGTCGAGCCTAACTCGATTGGCAAGTCTAATAAATTATTTAAAACAGGTGCAAATATAGAATCTATATAAGCGCCAAGATGGAAATATTCGAACCAACCGAGCAATATACTACCAAACATTAAAAATACAACTGCTTCCTTCATAAACTCCTTCAATTTTCCCCAAGTCTTTTCTAAAGAAATCTTTAGTGATGGCAGTTTTAAATTCGGTATCTCTAAAATAAGTCCCAAAGGTTTAGTTAATACTTTGGATAGAGCTTTACCGCTAATCGAAATTATAAGCAAAACAAAAGCAAATACAACCATTGCCCAAAGCGGTCCTGTGAATGCTGCTGCTAAAGCAAATATCACAGCTATCCTCGCCGAACAAGGTATAAAAGTCAATAATATTCCCGTTATCATTCTATCACGCTTGCTTTCTATAATTCTCGACGCATACAAAGCTGGTACTGTGCATCCAAATCCTAAGATAAATGGTACTATTGATTTGCCGTGTAATCCTATCTTATGAAAAAGCCCATCCAATAAAAACGCTATTCTCGAGGTGTATCCAGTTTCTTCATAAACCGATGTTAAAAAAATCAAGGGCAAAAAATAAGGCAATACAATACCAAATACACCCATTACACCCATAAATGCACCATTTAGACTATACCAAAGAAATGGGCTACTCGCTGCTAATGGTTCATATAATTCAGTTAGTTTCAACAAAGGAGTTTCTACTAATCCTGAAATAGTATCGCCGACAATAAATATCAAAAAGAAGTAAATAAACAAAGCCCCTAATAAGAAAAAATAACCAAAAAATGGATGCAATAATAACTCGTCGAATTTTTGTTTAATTGGCTTTTTCCTTGAATCTTTGAATTTACTTATTTGCTTCGATAATTTCATTGCTATATGATGCCGTTCATAGGAAATTATCTCGAAAACATCTTGATTTCTATCTTGAATCAACTCTTTTTCGATTATCTTCATTTTTTCCTTAAGCTGTGAATTCATTTTGATATTGAGCAATTCTGGATTTTCAATTGCCTTGATAGCAAATAATCTCGAAAATTCATTCTGACCATTCAAATATGGCTCAATATCATCTTCTATCGAACTAATCGAACGCTCAATATTGCTTGTAAATAAAAATTTCGACGGCCTTCTACTTTTATCCCTTAGATTTTGAACCGCTTTATCCATCAGTTCCTTCACACCTTTGCCAAAAATTGCCATCGTTGTAACAACATCAGTCCCCAATACATCGGATAGCTTTTGTCCATCAATATCAATCCCCTGATTAATCGCCTCATCATACATATTAAGCGCAACCAACATCTGTTTACCAATCTCAGATAATTCAACTGTTAATTCTAAGCTTCTAGTTAATAATGATGCATCAACTACATTAATTATCAAATCTATTTGACTATTTATTAAATAGTCAAAAGTAATTTTCTCATACTCAAAAGCAGAATTCAATGAATATGTGCCAGGCAAATCAACAAGAAGTAAATTCAATCCGCCATAAGTAAGTACTGTCTGACTGACTTGAACGGACGTTCCCGAAAAATTCGATGTTGATACTTTTATATCCGCTAAAACATTAAATAATGTGCTTTTTCCACTATTCGGTTGACCTACAAGGGCAATTGTATAATCAATATTCTTATTGTTAATTTTCATTCAGTTGAGATTTAGTTACATAGATTTTTTCGGACAATCCTCTGCCAATCGCTACCTTAGAACTACCATTGGAAAGATTTTGTATAAGTTGAGGTCTCCATTTTGTGTTGCTTAATTTGATAATTTCATCGCCAATATGTATTCCAAGTGCATATAATCTTTGTTTCGCGTCTTTGCCAGCAACTATTTCAATTATCTTCAATCTTTCTTCAATTGGAGCTTCTATTAATTTATATTTACTATCATTCATATTTATTTTGAATAATTAGGATATACTAATCCCAAATATAGATATTACTAATTAATCTAACAAATACATTTTTATAAACTATGTCCATCTTGTGTTGTTAATTGGTATTTACAATAACTTTTCGCACCTTCCTGAAGTGCATTAATTTTGGATTATTACAATAGATGTGACTTGATTAATCATAGTTAGCTATTGGCTTAGCTCTTGATAATAATGATATTATTTTCTTCTCTATATCGCTCGTTATTAAGCTTTCATTGAAAACTGAATCTGCTGGAAAACCGAGATGCTTGCACTCAGAATAAAAATAATGGAATGATAAATTTGAGATTATAAACTCCATTAATTCTACCGCAACCGAGGCATTTTTACAATTTTTATTAATCATTAAATATTGTGCTTTTGAATTAATTCTTGGCTTTGTTTTGTGGAATATTATTGGTCTAACACCATAATTATGATTATGACTACTTCTAATTATTCTATGAAGCAATTCATTATCTCCTATTACAAATCCTATTTTCTTTGATGTAAATAAATTCCAAATAAAATACTTCGTTTCATAAATACCACTTCTACAAAAAAGTCTTTCTGCTTCAATGATGCTCTCGCTTTTTACTTTATCTATATGTATTTCTGATGAATTCTGATTTCTCAATAAAAACGACTGCATACCTATTGTTAAAATCGGTTCATCGCTAATGCAACCCATCCCATAGATTGAGTCAGAAATAAATATCGCTTCGCT
>JBBISM010000139.1:0-7079 GCA_037441245.1 Ignavibacteria bacterium
CCTACCAAGACCGGTATCTCGCAATCGTAGAACAGACATTCCTGTCTGTTCAAAAGATAATGACTTATGAGACAGCCCCTTTTATGTGGGGTGTTATTATTTTTGTTGTAATTTATATCAATAATTCATTGCACAAACATTGATTTTTAATATACAAACAAGGATTTTGGTCATCTACAATATTGAGCCTTTCTATCTCAATTGGGAAGCATTATTTTATCAAAATTTTGTATATTTAAATTTTGATAATAATGGCAATTGGTTAGATTTTAATGTATTATTTCATTTCAGACGTACACTTAGGGTTCTATCCACGGGAGCGAGAGCGAGAAAGAGAGAGAATATTAATCAATTTTTTTGAGAAGATTGCATCGGATTGCCAAACTTTATTCATAGTCGGCGACCTATTCGATTATTGGTTCGAATATAAAACTGTCATACCCCGAGATTATATCCATACTTTATCAGCCCTGTTATCATTGCGAAAAAAAAATATTGAAATCGAATATTTAATGGGCAATCACGACTTTGGGCATAAAGATTTTTTCCAAAATGAATTAGGAATACAAGTTTATAGGAATGACATTGAAAGGGAATTAAATGGTAAACGCTTCTTTATTTCACACGGAGACGGCAAAATAAAAAATGATAATGCTTATTTAATTTTAAAAAAAATATTAAGGCATCCGCTCTCCAATAAGTTATACCGCCTTATACATCCAGATTGGGGCATTAAATTAGCTTCGTCATCATCGAAAGGCAGTCGCAATTACACCGAAAAGAAAAATTTTGGAGAAATTGATAGCTTGATGGAATTTGCTAAATCGAAAATAGGCGATGGCTTCGATTATGTCATTATGGGACATCGCCATAGAGTTGCTATTGAAAAAATAAATAATGGCTATTATATTAATCTTGGCGATTGGTTCAAAAATATTCATTTTGGAAAATTCGATGGTGAGTTTTTTCATCTTACACCCATTAGTGCCTTAATTAAAATGTAAAATTTTGGTCTGATATTTGCTCCAAAAAATATCAAGAAAACAGCATAAACACGTTGAATATTAGGATATAAAATAGTTCTATGGAAAATTTTCTCAATCAATAAATATTTGTATTATAAAAATAAAAGATTTATATTGCAAAGAATTTAATAAATCCGGAGGGATAATGATATTAAAAATAGCAGGAACCGAATGCAAATTGAAATTTACTTTATTACCTTTAATCATAATATTTATCTTCATTTTCTCAATAGACCTATATTCAAACAATTCTACCATAAAAAGTAACAATAAGCCCAAACCTCAAACCCAAATTTATCCCGATGAATATTCAGAATTAGACGATAAGCCCAGCGATAGAGTTGTTTTGGACAAATTAGTAATCCGTACATTAGAAAGAGCTAGACAGCAATATCTCCAAGCGTTAATATATATCAATAAAAAAGATACAATTACAGCTGCTAAATACTTTGAACGAGCAATAACTACACTAAATACATTGGTTTCTTATCCGGGTATAGAACAAAATGAGGAATACACAGATTTAGCCCAATCAATAATTGATGATTACGAAACATTCATAGAAAGTATCGAAAATTTAGACGAAAACACTTCTTTATTCATTATTCGAGATAAATTATACGAAGAAATCGAAAAATATGCTTCCAAAATTGCTCCCGATATTCAAACCATAATTATACCAAAGGATACAACCCCATCAATCAGCATATTGCCATATAACCATTCATTTACGATACCGCTTGATAACAATGAAGCAGTCGAGCGGAATGTTACGTTCCTCACAGCACATAAATTAGGGAAGAAATTTGTACAGGATTGCATCGAGCGACGCTCTCGATGGTTCCCTATGTTTTTCCGAATAGCAAAGGAAGAAGATGTCCCCTTAGAAATAGCCTTTTTGTCAATGATAGAAAGCAGACTCGACCCGAATGCAGTTTCGAAGGCAAAAGCCGTAGGATTATGGCAGTTCATACGCTCTACAGGCGAGCTTTATGGCTTGAACTCTAACAGTTCAATTTGGATAGATGAGCGGAGAGAACCAGAAAAATCCACAAGAGCTGCTATGAAACACTTGCGGGACCTTTATAATGAATTTGGCAATTGGCATTTAGCTCTCGCTGCTTATAATTGCGGTCTTGGATGCGTTAGAAGAACAATTCAGCGAGCCAATAAAGAGAAACCATCATTTTGGGATATTGCAGATAAATTACCTCGTGAAACAAGAAATTACGTGCCTCAGTATATAGCTACAACAAAAATTATGCTGAATCCAGAAGCTTATGGATTCAATTTAGATGAATTAACCCCGCAAGAGGAATATAAATATGAAACTGTTGAACTAACGGAGCCAGTCAATCTTTCGGCATTAGCCAAATGCATAAATTCAGATGAAAGCACCTTAAAAAAGCTCAACCCTGAACTTATACGTTCGATTACCCCGCCCGACAGAGCAAATTACAAATTAAAAATACCAATTGGAACAACTCAAGAATTTTTAAAAAACTATGCTTTGTTAACTCCAGAAGAAAAGATGCCGCTTGTAAATCATACAATACAAAAAGGCGAGACGATATCTTCGATTGCACAAATGTATAACTTATCGCCTCGAGAAATTGCCTCTTTCAATAGTATTAATAATATTAAAACAAGACTTAAACTTGGCAATGTATTGAGAATACCTATTGAACAAATCAACGGTAAGGACGAAACTATTGCTAAGAATCCTAACAACATTAACAATAATAATAAAAAAATGACTATTCATATTGTTGAATTTGGAGAGAATCTATTTCAGATTGCCAAGCGGTACAACACAACAGTTAACGATTTGAAAAAATGGAATAATATAGCAGAAGATGAAGAAAATATAAATGTTGGAAAGGAATTGATTGTTGCAACAGATAATTCCATTTCGAATAATGAAGATATTCCAATTTTTAAAATTGAAACAAAGAATGTTATCGAACACAAAGTGGCAATTGGCGAAACTCTTGCCCAAATAGCGCAAAAATATAAGGTTGCTGTTGAACTTATAATCGAAGAAAATAATATTAAAAATGAAAAAATTTATGCAGGACAAATTTTGAGAATAAAAACAGCAAATGTAACTTCAAAAAACTATTTAACAGATAATCTTACTCTAAAGACCCATACAGTTAAAAGCGGCGAAAATTTGAGCATAATAGCTGCTAAATACGGCGTAAGAGAGTCAGATATAATCAATTGGAATTCTGATATAATTGATGGAACAACAATATATTCCGGAACAAAGCTAAAAATTTATACCCCCGAAACCTCGAAAGGTTCATCAAAAGTAACAAAATCGAATGTTAATAAGCCACCAAAATACTATACAATTCGCTCCGGAGACACATTATATTCAATATCTAATAAATTCGGTGTTAGCGTAGCCTCGATAAAATCCAAGAATAAAAATCTGAATGAAAATTTACTCAGAATAGGACAGAAGATTAGAATTCAATAGCTTATGCATACAAAAGGAATCATCTTAGCTGGAGGAATTGGTACACGATTATATCCAATGACAGCGATAATAAGCAAGCAATTATTGCCCCTCTATGACAAGCCGATGATTTATTATCCGATTGCAACTTTAATGTTAACCGAGATAAGAGATATTCTAATAATATCCACACCGCTGGATATTCCAATTTTCCAGAAACTTTTAGGAGACGGTTCTCAATGGGGAATAAATCTTAGTTATACTATCCAACATCAACCCAAAGGAATAGCTGAGGCATTTATTTATGGGGCTGAATTTATAGCTGATAGCCAGGTTTGCCTAATGCTTGGCGATAATTTAATCTATGGTAAATTAGATTTTCTTAGAACAGGTATAAAAAATAATCGGGGCGGGACAATATTTGCCTATAAAGTGAATAATCCACAGGATTACGGCGTGGTTACAATTGCTCAAGATGGCTCGATAGTTAGCATTGAGGAAAAGCCAATGAATCCCATTTCAAATTATGCTATTCCGGGAATATACATTTTTGATTCAACCGTTGTTGAAAAAGCTAAATCGTTGAAACCAAGCGAGCGTGGAGAATTAGAAATAACCGATATACAAAAATTATATCTTGCAGAAAACAAACTTGACGTTAACATAATGGGGCGTGGCATTGCCTGGCTCGATACTGGCACACCAGAAAGTCTGGTTGAAGCCGGGATATTTATTCATTCAATCGAAAAAAGGCAGGGAAGAAAAATTGCCTGCCTCGAAGAAATTGCTTTCGAACGTGGATATATTTCCAAAGAAACTTTTATAAAAAATTTTGACTCAATACCGAACTGTGAATATAAGAATTATCTAATCCGACTTTTAGAAGAACAGGAAAATCTATAATCATTACATTATTTGCTCTTTTTATCTTTTTTTGATTTTTCCTCTTTTTTTTCTACAATTCCATCGCCTTCAATCAATTGCACTCTTTTGGCTGGTGAATCAGTTAATAACTCCAATTTTTCTGAGAATAGATGCTCGGTCAACTTCTTGACAATTTCAATATTATCTGCAATAGCATCAATATCAGAAATATTATCAAAGAACAATCTGTTACGGCGAAGATTTTTGCCCGATTTTCTAAATCTTTTTAGTTGATTATCATAATATTTTTTTACATTATTCTTGATTTCATTCAATTGTGATTTAAATTCTTCGCCGTCAGTAAACGTTCTGTTTGTAAGTTCTGCTTTAAAGTTAGATATCAACTGAATAAGTGATTTGAACAAAGAATTAAGTTCTTGCAATTGGACGTCGCTAAATTTTGTATGATTATTATCGAAATAATTCAAGTTTTGAGTGCAGATGTAAGTTGTATGGTCTGTTATACTATTCAAGCAACTCAAGACTTTCCCATAAAGAGCACTTTTTTCGAGAGATTCATCTTTATCATATCTGGATAATTTTAATATATTATTGTGCAAAATAGGCAACTGCTTATTAGCTGACTTAATCGTAGATTTAGCTTTTGACAAATGCTTTAAGTTCCCGTTATGGATACCTTTTAATGATAATTCGAAAGATTTCAATAGATTGTCAATATATTTCAATGTCTCCTCAAAGTGCAAATTTATAAGCTTCCCAGGAGTTTCATCATTTGCACTTAATTTAGTTTACATTTCTTGATTTTACTGTGCTAATTTTTTATGCAGGACATTTGTTCTAAAAATAGTGAAACCTACAAATACAGCCAAGGCGATAACAGCATATATTTGCCCATAAAAGATTATCATAGCAACAATAAAAGCGGTTGTTGAAGCAATCAATGCAGTCATAAGCCATCCACCTATAACGGTTAGCACGCCCGCTACCCGATAAACAGCACTATCTTTCCCCCAGGCTTTATCGGAAAGAGCAGCAGCCATTGCTACAATAAAAGTAACATACGTTGTTGACAAAGGCAATTTCAAGGAAGTACCAAAAGAAATTAATGCAGACGAGCAAGCCAAAATAACAGCTGCACGAACAAGATCGAATGAAGGTGGATTGCCGTGCTCGTCTAATGCCGGCTTGTATTTACTCATATCAAAACGGCTTGTAATAAAATTCATGATGTTCTTAGGAATAAGCCCCTTGATAAAATCGAAAAT
This sequence comes from Ignavibacteria bacterium, assembly GCA_037441245.1. Taxonomy (GTDB): domain Bacteria; phylum Bacteroidota; class Ignavibacteria; order Kapaibacteriales; family UBA2268; genus CALHGZ01. The sequence goes on from JBBISM010000139.1 coordinate 5,640, forward strand.
GATAATACTTAATCTAACAATACTCCTAGAGAAAATATTGGATTCGAATTTTTCGTAACCTTCTTCCTGCCTGCCTAATCTAACCTCTGTGTTAATAACAGAGCGCGCTTTCTTGGATATAAAAAGTGTTATCACCATTATAGCCCCTGCTATTAGCAAAATATAAGTATCCACCCTCAATGGTTGATTCAGTATTTCCATTGATGTATTCAGGGGTTCTTTCATATCTAAGGCAAAAACATAAGCCATAGCACCAGCAAGAGGAGCCCCAATAAAATTCACTAAATCATTAGAAGCAAAGGCCATTGCTAAGGCAAATGTCCCGATTAAAATAATCACTCTGAGAATATTTATTTTTGTAGTGAATTGAATTATTAATAAAGCAATAGTCCAAAAAACAAAACTCCCCAATACTATTAATCCCAAATTGGCTTCTATCATCGAAGCTAGCTCATCAGTCATAAAAGATGCTCCCTTTGCTCCTTTCATTACGATAAAGAAAGTAATAAAAGATAGAGCTATTCCACCCCATAGACTACCATATCTTTTTAGTTGTTTGGCATAATCAAAAGTAAATAACAATCGGGTTAAAAACTGGATGAGCAATCCTACTACCAAAGCAACGATTATTGAAATAAAAATTGCAGAGATTATCTTCAATACGCTCGCTGTATTTATATATTGGAAAATAAAACTAAAATCTGTACCTGCCGATAAAATCTTAATTGCGGATATAGCGACCGAAGCTCCTAAAAGCTCGAAAATTATTGATACTGTTGTAGAAGTAGGCAGCCCCAATGTATTGAACAAGTCTAACATTAAAACATCTGTCAACATCACTGCGACGAAAATCATCAAAATCTCGGGAAGAGCGAAATATTGTGGATTAAAAATGCCTTTGCGGGCAATTTCCATCATTCCGCTGGAAAACATCACTCCTACAAGAATACCCAATGCCGCTAATATCATAGTAGTGCGGAATTTTGCTGCCCGTGAACCAACTGAAGAATTTACAAAATTGACTGCATCGTTGGCTACTCCTATTGCTAAATCAACGACAGCAAGCAAAACTAATATAATAACAATGACCAGATAGATTTCCATATAGCTTATGTGTATAATTTTTTAATACAAATCCGAAAAGTAAATTATTTTTAAACTCAAATATAAGAATTATTGAAAATCAAACAGTTAAGATTTCTTAATAATTCATAGTTTGTTATAAACAAATTTTCCAATATTCAGGATAATTTATATTTAGAAACCACTGAAAAATGAGAAATGATTTAATTCGCTTTATAAGCGAACTGTTTTATTCACAAATAGACTAAGAACAATGCGAAGCATAAAAGAATCCGCTCCTGATTTATTCTCAATTGATTATCATTCCATTTAACATATTGAAGGATTGAATTTAAATATGCTTTAACAGTGCCATCG
>JBBISM010000140.1:0-7033 GCA_037441245.1 Ignavibacteria bacterium
AAATAGGCGATTGGATTATTTTTGAAGATAAGGAAGGAGTTGTTGAAGAAGTCGGAATACGTTCAACTCGCATAAGAACATTTTATAATTCATTGATTTCAATTCCAAATGGGAAATTAGCCGATATGGTAATTGATAATATGGGAAAAAGGCAATATAGGCGTTTTCGTACTAACATTTCAATAGCTTACGATACACCCGTCGTCATAATTGAAGCTTACGTCAAAGGACTAAAAAGAATTGTTCTCGAACATCCCAACACTAGAAAAGATTATTTTAATATCTGTTTCAACGATATGGGAGAATTTGCACTTGTAATTCTTTTCAATATATTTTTTGAAGTACCCGATATACAATCGGAGTTAAAAGCAAGACAGGAGATTCTTTTCCATATCATACATTTCGCAGAACATCTTGGCATAAGATTCGCATTCCCAACAAATACTGTACACGTGGAATCTTTCCCACAAACAAAATCTCTTACTCCGATTTATGATATAGATATACAAAAAATTGATGAAAAACTTGATGATTATTTTAAGAACAAAACCTAGCTATATTCGTCCTTATTTTTGAAATTATGTTCAACAAATTTGAAAAAGATATCCATTAATTAAACATATGCCCAATAACACTCTATCTGACAACATACCAAAACCTGAACGAGCAATAGCGATATCAGCAAAAAAGAAAGGCGAGAATAGAGAAAAAACCCTTGAGCACATAGAAGAATTGGAATTCCTCGCTGCTACGGCGGGAGCTGATGTCATTATCAAAATCTTCCAAGAATTGAGTTCGATTAATACTGCAACTGTAATCGGCAAAGGTAAATTACAGGAAATCAGAGAAATAATACAAGAAGAAAATATCACTTTGTTATTGCTCGACGATGATATTGCTCCTACCCAAGCAAGAAATTTAGAGCAAGAACTTAACATCAAAGTTATTGACCGAAGCGGCCTTATACTCGATATTTTTGCTAAACACGCTCAAACACTTGAAGCTAAAACACAAGTCGAACTTGCCCAACTCCAATATATGTTACCGAGATTGACTCGGATGTGGACCCACCTTTCAAAACAATACGGGGGTATTGGCACAAAAGGTCCTGGAGAAACTCAGATAGAAACCGATAGAAGAGTTATAAAAACAAGAATTCAAAAATTAAAAAGTAAATTAATTGAAATTGATAAACAAAAGCAAGTTCAAAAAAAAGGTCGAGAATCCTTACCTCGCTTTGCACTTGTAGGTTATACTAATGCCGGCAAATCAACTCTTATGAATATTATTACTGATGCCGATGTTGTAGTCGAAAATAAACTATTTGCTACGTTAGACACCACTGTACGTTCATTCAAGATGCCGAATGGTATTACAGCATTACTTTCAGATACTGTTGGATTTATTCGTAAATTGCCAACCCATTTAATCGCCTCATTCCGAAGCACTCTGGCTGAAGCTAAAGATGCTGATGTGCTGATTAATGTCATAGACATTACTCATAAAGCTTCCCCTGAGCATATCGAAACCGTGCATGAAACATTAGAAAATCTCGGAATGGGCAGTAAACCTATTATTTATGCTTTCAACAAAATAGACCTATTCAATGATTATTATGAATTAAGGAGTATAGCTAATCAATACAATGATTCTGTCTTTATCTCTGCTCAAAGAGGGTTAAATATTCAAGATTTGTTAGATATGATGCAGAAAAAGTACGAAGAATTTTGCAATATCTTCAAAATCAAATTGCCTTACTCCGATGCGAATTTACTAAATATCCTATATTCCAAATTTGATATTCTAAATCGTAATGATTTTGAGGATGGAATATATTTTGAAGTCAAAGTAGTTAATGAAAAAAACAATTACTTCAAAAACCTCTTAGCTCCGTATTTAATTAACCTATAAAACATAATTCGAGGCAATTATGCAAAATATCAAAGACAATCAAATAAGAAATGTAATACGAGATACAAGAAAAAATATCCGTTATATAATTTTAGCTCCCCGCAAATTAAACCGTGAAGAGATGCTTTATCAAATCAGGATATTCAACTACATCCCACAGAATCTAAAACTTAAACCTGACACAGAAGTTACTTTCCAAGCTATTGACATAAAATGATATATAATAAAGTAAAAAAGTATAAATCTGTAATTAATGATAAGTTACACTATGTGAAATTTACCATTTATTCAAATGAAAAACTAACAAAACAAAAGAAGTTGTATTATATCAGACAGTATTTGATTAAATGTAATAAACTTCCTCCACTTGGCTCATTTATTAATATTATCGCTGATAATTAAACAAAACAATTCAATATTGCAAATCTCACTTCGTTTTAAATTTTTTGCATTTATTAAAAGAAAAAATAATTGAATACCATAAAAAAATACGATTCTATAGCCAAAAAGGTACAGAAATCTAAATTATTTAAAAGTATTATATCGCTCATAGACTCAAATAATCCTGAAATCAAATTATCCGCACCAGCCGGTTCTTTAAAACCAATTCTAATATCTGCTATATTTCGTACATTACAAATTCCAATTGTGATTATTACTTCAAAAGAAGCAAACAATGAATTATGGAAGAACGATTTATCTTTGCTAATAGAGGAATTCAATATTGCGGATTTGACCGAACCCGAAAAATATCTAACATTCAGCGAAAATGGAGCACTTAATGACTCAATTTGGCTATTCGAGGGCTTGACTAAAATTTCAAATTCAAAAGAATTAATAATTATCTCAACTCCCGAAACTCTCAAGATAAAAGTTCCAAATTCACAATATCTCGATTCCCAACTTATTACCCTCGAAACCAATAAAGAATGTAATTTTGCTAAACTAAAGCAAACCTTATTATTGAACGGATTTGAGCGTACGGATTATGTCTCTAATCAAGGAGAAATAGCTATTCGAGGTGGAATTATTGATATTTATCCAATTGCTCGCGAAAATCCAATTAGAATCGAATTTTTCGGAGATTTAATTGAATCAATAAGGGAATTCAATTTAAACACCCAAAGAAGCATTAATGAATTAAAAAAAATCGAATTTTATTCATCTATATTCAATCAAACTGATGCAGATACATTTGTTTCCGACTACATACTGGAAAATTCCATCATTGTCGTAGATGATATATCTTCAATCGAAGAGCCAGGGGTTAGCCAATTGATTCAGAAACACAAATGTCTTTATCTTGGCAATTTTGGAAGTAAACAAATCCAACTCAAATCTCAACCACAAACAACTACAATATCAAGTATTAAAGTTTTCACTGAGCAATTAATTCATCTAATTAATCTGAATTACGAAATCATCATAAGCGCTAATGGGCAAATACTACTCAATAGATTAAGCCAAATAATTGAAGAAAATATTGATGATATTTTTGATAAAGGTCTTATCAACCATCAAGATAAACAATCATTAATTAATAAAATCCTTTGGTCTGAACAAACTTTATCTCAAGGATTTATCTCAGAAGATTTACAAATAGCTTATTTTACCGAGCATGAACTTTTTCATCGTATATTTAGAAGCCCGGCAAGAATCAATCGAAATCGAAAAACTATAACGCTCAACGAATTAAAAGAATTACAAATCGGAGATTTTGTTGTTCACGAAGATAATGGTATTGGCAAATTTTTAGGTTTCGAAAAAATTGTATTGGGCGATAGTTTGCAAGAATGCGTCAAACTTTTATATGCAGAAGGAGATATTTTATATGTTAATCTTAATTACATTCATAAACTGCAAAAATACACATCTGAAGAAGGTGTCATACCACATTTAACGAAACTCGGTTCGACCGAATGGTTTCGCAAAAAGCTTAAAGCAAAGAAGAGAATAAAGGATATTGCACGTGAATTAATTCAATTATATTCCAAACGAAAACAATCAAAAGGATTCGCTTATCCTACCGATACTCTATGGCAAAAAGAGTTTGAAGCATCATTTACTTTCGAAGACACTCCCGACCAAGCAAGAACGACTCAAGAAGTAAAATCAGATTTGGAAAATGATGCCCCAATGGATAGACTCGTTTGCGGAGATGTTGGTTTTGGTAAAACAGAAATAGCTCTGAGAGCTTCATTCAAAGCAGTCCAAGCGAGTAAACAAGTTGCAATGCTGGTTCCAACTACTATATTAGCTCAACAACATTATCTTACTTTCAAAGATAGACTCGCTAATTACCCTGTAAAAATTGAAGTCTTATCAAGATTTAAATCTAAAAAAGAACAAGAGAAAATAATCGAGGAACTCAAAAAAGGGATTGTTGATATTTTAATAGGAACTCATCGTATCTTATCCAAAGATATCGCTTTTAAAGATCTGGGTGTGCTGATTATAGATGAAGAGCACCGATTCGGAGTATCATCTAAGGAGAAACTTCGCCAGTTGAGGGTGAACGTGGATACATTAACTTTGACTGCAACACCAATTCCTCGTACATTAAATTTTTCGCTACTCGGTGCTCGAGATTTAAGTATTATCGAAACACCACCAAGAAATAGATTACCCATTTATACAGAAATTATACTTTGGGATGATAAAAAAATTAAATCCGCAATTGAACTCGAGCTTCAAAGAAACGGTCAAGTATTTTTTGTAAACGACAAAATACAAAGACTCGACAAAATTGCAAATAAGTTAAGAGAAATGTTCCCAAGGGCTACTGTCGGCATTGTCCATGGGCAAATGGCTTCGAATCAGATTGAAAATATTATGGAAAAATTTATAAATGGTAAATTTGATATACTTATCACCACAAAAATTATAGAATCTGGGCTTGACATACCCAATTCTAACACAATATTAATCAATAATGCAGAAAATTTTGGATTAGCAGAACTCTACCAATTACGTGGACGAGTCGGACGAGCAAACAAGCAAGCATATTGTTATCTCATTATTCCTAACATCAAAAGTCTTACAAAAAAAGCAATACAAAGGTTGCAAGCTCTCGAAGAATTTACAGATTTAGGTAGTGGGCTTCAACTCGCCCTGAGAGATCTCGAAATAAGAGGAGCTGGTAATTTATTGGGTGCAGAGCAAAGCGGTTTCATCGCCGAAATCGGTTTCGAACTTTATCATCGCATTTTAGAGGAAGCAGTTAGCGAAATAAGATATGAAGAATTTGACGAATTATTCGATAAATCAATATTCACTAAAAAGAACCTACTGAAAAATGAAGATTTAGAGATTATTTTAAATTCAGATGCCTATATACCAGATAATTATATATCAAGCGATACCGAGCGTTTTAAAATCTATAAACAACTATATAGAATCAGTGGTAATGATGAATTGCAAGATCTAATCAATGAATTAATTGATAAATATGGCAAAATACCGCATCAACTCAAAGAATTATTCTTCGTTGTAAAAGTAAGAATATCTGCACTAAATACAGGAATTAAAAAGATATACTTCAATAATCAGAAATTTACATTAGAATTACCTGATGTATCAAACGATGAATTCTATAACAACGCATTCCCTATAATCTCTGAATTCATCATCAACCAAAATAATGCAAAAATTATTGAAAAAAATAAAAAAATTGCAATAGAATTTGATATAGATAAAAGAGATAAAGCAGTAGAAATACTTTGGCGATTGAAAAAGAATTTGGAAACTAATTTAATTTTTGAGAATGAACCAACACATTAATCACCCCTTAATAATATCAATCGAAAGTTCGCAAGCAACCTGTGGAGTTTGTATTACTTCTGCAAATTTATTAATTGCTGAAAACACAATTTATCAAGGAAATTTGCACGACAAACTACTTGCTGAACTAATACGAAGAATCTTGAACGATTTGTCAATAGACATCGAGCAAATAGATGCAGTAGCTTTATCCTCCGGACCTGGTTCCTTCACTGGATTGAGAATCGGAGCATCATTAGCAAAAGCCATTTGCTTCGATAATAAAATCAAACTTATATCAGTTCCAACATTGGCATCATTAGCATATTATTCAATGAAGCACAAAAATTTAAGCCATCAAAGAATAATTCCAATAGTACCCTCGCACAAACAATATATTTATTATCAGATATTTGATAATTCAATGAACCAATTGAGTGAAGTCAAATACGATGAAATTACAATATTGAGGTCACTTGATGATGGGATGAGCATTTTTTGTAGTCCGATACAAAAATTGAGCGAAGAATTTTCTAATTTTATCGAAATAGAATTAAATCCAAAAATCATTGCTGAATATGGTATTTGTAAATATCAATCTTCTGAATTTACAAATGCAGAAGAATTTGTGCCTCTATATATTCAAGAGTTTAGACCAAAAATTTCACTTAAAAATACAGGAGAAATAAAATGATTCCACGCTACACCATGCCCGAAATGGGAAAAATTTGGACCGATGAAAACAAATACTCAATTTGGCTTGAAATTGAAATCTTAGCTTGTGAAGCTATGGCACAATTAGGAATGATTCCCAATGAAGCCTTACAAAACATAAAAAATAAGGCAAAATTCGAAGTAAAAAAAATTGCTGAACTTGAGGAAATTACGAAACATGACGTTATCGCATTCCTGACAAATGTTGAAGAATACGTTGGTGAAGATTCGAGATATATACATTTAGGAATGACTTCAAGCGATATTCTCGATACAAGTTTATCGGTTCAATTGAAGCAAGCAGGTGAGATAATTATGAGAGATTTACATAATCTCAAAAATGTCTTAGCACAGCGAGCAAAAGAATTCAAATATACAGTTTGTATCGGTAGAAGTCACGGTATGCACGCAGAACCCACAACATTCGGAATAAAACTAGCTTTATGGTATGAGGAATGCAAACGCAACATTGAGCGATGGAAATTTGCTCTCGATAACATTTCTTATGGTATGATTAGTGGTGCTGTTGGTACATTTGAAAATATTCCACCTGAAGTTGAGAAATACGTCTGTGAAAAATTAGGGTTAAAGTCCGACCCAATCACAACCCAGGTAATCCAAAGAGATAGGCATGCCCAATATATAACAA